>NZ_RBIE01000002.1 GCF_003633715.1 Thermovibrio guaymasensis | reverse complement strand
AGCCGGTAGCTATAGAGGAAGGATTAAGGTTTGCTATCCGTGAGGGTGGAAGGACAGTAGGTGCTGGTGTTGTTACTGAAATTCTTGACTAATTAGAGAGGGGTAGTTATGGCTCAGGACCGCATTAGAATAAAGTTAACTGCTTATGATCACAGACTTCTTGACAGGTCTGTTCAGGAGATAATTGATACAGTTAAGAGGACTGGCGCGATCGTTGCCGGTCCCATACCTCTTCCTACGAAGCGTTCGTGGTGGAGCGTTATTCGTTCTCCTCACAAGTACAAGTACTCACAGGAGCAGTTTGAGATAAGGAAGCATAGAAGGCTCCTAGATATTAAAAATCCAAAGCCTCAAACCGTGGAAGCTCTTATGGACCTTAAGCTTCCCGCCGGTGTTGATGTAGAGATAAAGCTTGATTAAGAGGTGAAGTGATGAAAGGTATCCTCGGTAGAAAAGTTGGAATGACTCAAGTTTTTACTGAAGACGGTAAAGCTATAGCTGTTACTGTGATAGAGGCCGGCCCATGTACGGTTGTTCAGAAGAGGACTCCTGAGAGGGATGGATACAGTGCCCTCCAGCTTGGCTTTATGGAGAAGAATAAGGCTGAGAGCAAGTTTCCAAAGCCTCTTCTCGGTCACTTTAAGAAGGCTGGTATAAAGCCTACAAGGTGGCTTAAAGAGGTTAAGTTTGATAACGTTGATCAGTATTCAGTTGGCGATAAGATAACCGTTGAGATCTTTAAGCCAGGTGAGAAAGTTGATGTAACCGGTAAGTCAAAGGGAAGAGGTTTTGCCGGTTACCACAAGAGGCACGGTTTTGGTGGTGGTAGGCGTTCTCACGGTTCAGACTTCCATGAGGGACCCGGTTCAATAGGGGCCTGTGCAGACCCCGGAAGGGTTCATAAAGGTAAGAGGATGGCCGGCCATTACGGTAACGAAACTGTAACAGTTAAGAACCTTGAAATCGTTGACGTTATCCCTGAGAAGAACCTCATCCTTGTAAAGGGTGCTGTTCCCGGACACAAGGGAGGTCTTGTAATAGTTAAAGGAAAGTAAGGGGTGAGAAATGGAGATTAAGGTAGTAAACCTTAACAATCAGGAAGCAGGAACTGTACAGATCAAGGATGAAATTGCTAACGCTCCTATAAAGAAGCATGCCGTTTGGGAGACTGTTAAGTGGCAGCTTGCTAAGAGGAGAAGGGGAACTCACTCTACAAAGACCCGTGGTGAAGTTAGAGGTGGTGGAAGAAAACCTTGGCCACAGAAGCATACAGGTAGGGCAAGGCAAGGTTCTATAAGGGCTCCCCAGTGGGTTGGTGGTGGCGTTGTTCACGGACCAAAGCCGAGGGATTACTCCTACAACCTTCCAAAGAAGGTTAGAAAGGTTGCTCTCAGAAGCGTAATAGCTGGTAGACTCCAAGAGGGTAACTTCATAGTTGTTGAGGACTTCTCATTTGAGAAGCCGAAGACTAAGCAGGCTGTTGAGTTCCTTAAAAACCTCGGACTTGAGAATGCTAAAGTTCTACTTGTTGTCCCTTCTGAGCTTGATGAAAATACGTACCTTTCCTTTAGGAACCTTCCTAACGTTAAAGTTCTTCCTGTAGAAGGTCTTAACGTTTACGACGTTTTGGCTTATGAGAAGTGTGTAGTTTTCAAGTCAATCCTACCCAAAATAGAGGAGAGGCTGTCATGAGAACCCCCTATGATATAATCCTGCGCCCTGTAATTACTGAGAAGAGCGTAAGGCTTGCAAACCTTGAGGTTAAGAGCTCCAAAACTAAGGAGCCGAGGAAGATTACAAAGGTTACATTTGAAGTAGCTATGGACGCTACTAAGCCGGAAATCAAGGAGGCAGTTGAGAAGATTTTCGGCGTTAAGGTTGAAAAGGTCAATACGATAATCGTTAAGGGTAAGAGAAAGGGTGTAAGGTTCTTCCGTGGTAGGAAGAAGGACTGGAAGAAGGCAGTTGTAACCCTTAAGCCCGGTTATGAAATTGACCTTGAGAAACTTTAGTTAAGAGGAGTTAAAAATGGGAATTAAAAGGTTTAAGCCATACACACCTTCAAGGCGTTTTATGACCGTTTCGGACTTTGCGGAAATTACTAAAACTGAACCTGAAAAGTCCCTTACGGTCGGCTTTGTAAGGGGAACTGGTAGGAATAACCAGGGTAGGATCACCTGTCGCCATAAGGGTGGTGGCCATAAGCGCCGCTACAGGATAATTGACTTTAGGCGTGATAAGATCGGTGTTCCTGCAAAGGTTGCTGCTATTGAGTACGATCCGAACCGTTCTGCAAGAATTGCTCTCCTTGTCTACGCTGACGGTGAAAAGCGCTACATCATCTGGCCTGAAGGCCTTAAGGTCGGGGATACTGTTGTTGCAGGTCCCGATGCTGAGATTAAGGTAGGTAATGCTCTTCCGCTTAGGAACATTCCCGTTGGTACAATTGTTCACAACGTTGAGCTTAAGCCCGGTAAGGGCGGTCAGCTTGCCCGTGCTGCTGGTTCTTTTGCCCAGATTATGGGTAAGGTGGGAGACTACGCACAGCTTAGACTTCCATCTGGAGAGCTCCGCCTAGTTCACCTTGACTGCATGGCTACAATTGGTCAAGTTGGAAACCTTGACCACGAGAACATCGTTCTTGGTAAGGCCGGTCGTTCAAGGTGGCTCGGTATCAGGCCAACAGTTCGTGGTACTGCTATGAACCCAGTTGATCACCCCCACGGAGGTGGTGAAGGTAGAACGTTCGGTAAGCACCCTGTTACTCCTTGGGGTCAGCCTACCAAAGGATACAAAACTAGGCGTGCTAAGAAGTACTCTGATAAGTTCATCATTAAACGCCGTAATCAGAAGTAGGAGGTTTAAATGGGCCGTTCACTGAAAAAGGGTCCTTACGTGAACCCTAAAATACTTAAGAAAGTCCGTAAGATGAACGAAACGGGAGAGAAGAAAGTTATAAAGGTGTGGGATAGGGCATGTACAATCGTTCCCGAGTTCATCGGCCACACCTTTGCCGTTTACAACGGCCAGAAGTTTATTCCCGTTTACGTTACGGAGCAGATGGTAGGCCACAGGCTTGGTGAGTTCTCACTTACCAGAACTTTCCGTGGTCACGCTGGACAGAAAGTAGCTAAGAAGAAGTAAGGAGAGGTAGAAGATGGCTGTTGAACAGAGGGAATACTACAGAGAGGGTGAAAGGGGTTTTGAGATCCCTGTAGAGGCAAGGGCAATCTGGAGAAGGGCCCGTATGTCGGCCTCAAAAGTAAGGCTCGTTGTTGACCTTATAAGGGGTAAACACGTAGAGCAAGCCCTTGCAATCCTCCAGAACTCACCTAAGAAAGCTGCAAGGATGGTTGAAAAGGTCTTAAAGAGTGCTATTGCAAATGCTGAGCAAAAAGGCCTTGACCCTGAAGAGCTTATCGTTAAGAGGGCTTACGTAGATGAAGGTCCTACAATGAAGAGGGTAAGGCCAAGAGCTATGGGTAGGGCTAATATTATTAGGCGCAGAACCTGCCACATTACGGTTGTGGTAGGGAAACCGGAAGCAAAAAAGTAATTTGGGGGTAAACCTTGGGACAGAAAGTACATCCTATCGGATTTAGGCTTGGGATTACTAAGGATTGGGAGTCTAAGTGGGTAGTTAAGGAGAAGGGGAAGTTCGTTAACTTCCTACACGAAGACCTTAAAATCCGTGACCTTATTAAGAAGAAGTACTACCACGCTGGAATTGCCCGTATAGACATTGAGAGAACTCTTGACAAGATTGACATCAGAATTTGGGCAGCACGTCCAGGTCTCCTTATCGCAAGGAAGGGAGCTGAAGTTAAAGCCCTTAGGAGATTCCTTGAAGACCTTACAGGGAAGAGCGTTCGCATCAACATTGAAGAGGTGAAGTATCCTCAGCTTAACGCTCAGCTCGTTGCTGAGAACGTTGCTCAACAGCTAGAGCGCCGTGTGGCGTTCAGGCGCGCCATGAAGAGGGTTATTGCGGACGCCATGAAGGCGGGCGCTAAAGGAATTAAGGTTATGTGTGCTGGAAGGCTTGGCGGTGCCGATATGGCCCGTAAAGAGTGGTACAGGGAAGGAAGGGTACCTTTGCAGACAATTAGGGCAGATATAGATTATGGCACTGCAATAGCAAAGACTAAGTACGGTGTTATTGGCGTTAAGGTCTGGATTTACAAAGGTGATGTTTACAAGGATGAAACAGAGGAACTCCTTAAGAAGATTGAGAAAGAAGTAAAACAAGAGATGGCGAGAGGTGAGTAGTCATGTTAATGCCAAGGAGAACCAAGTATAGAAAGCAGCAGAGAGGTAGGTTAAAGGGTAAGTCTTACCGCGGAAATAGGCTTGCTTTCGGTGACTATGGAATTCAGGCCCTTGAGCCTCATTACGTTACAACTAACCAAATTGAGGCTGCAAGGGTTGCTATGACCAGAACTATGAAGAGGGGCGGTAAGGTTTGGATTAGGATCTTCCCAGATAAACCTTACACTAAGAAGCCCCTTGAAACCCGTATGGGTAAAGGTAAAGGTAACGTAGAGACCTGGGTTGCAAAGGTTCTTCCCGGTAGAATAATGTTTGAAGTTGCCGGTGTTCCTGAAGACGTTGCAATGGAAGCTTTAAGGCTTGCTATACATAAACTTCCTATGAAGTGTAGAATCGTTAAGAGAGAAGAAACTCCAGCTGGTGAGGAGTAAAAGATGAAAAAGTACACTGAGGAGTTAAGGCAGAAGTCAACTGAGGAGCTCCAGAAAATGGTAGTTGAGTTGAAGGAAAAGCTCCTCAAACTTCGTTTTAAAAACGTCTTTGGTCAGCTTGAGAATCCTATGGAGATCCGCAAGGTAAGGCGTCAAATTGCCCGTATTTTAACCATACTCAGAGAGCGCGGCGTTAAGGCTTAACGGAGGAAGATATGGCAGAAAGGCTCAACAGAAGGAAAGTAAGGGTTGGAGTTGTAGTTAGTGATAAGATGGATAAGACCGTTGTTGTAAGGGTTACAAGGGAGTTTCGTCACCCCCTCTACGGTAAGAGGGTTAAGAAGTCTAAGAAGTACATGGCTCACGATGAACTTAACCAGTGTCAAGTTGGTGACGTTGTAAAGATCATGGAGACCCGTCCCCTCTCAAGGCATAAGAGGTGGAGGGTCGTTGAGATTATTGAGAAGGCCAAGAAGCTCGGTGAAGCCGAGACTCCAGAGGAGTAAATCCTTTATTGAAGGAGTGAGGAGATGATTCAGGTTCAAACTTACCTTAACGTTACAGATAATACAGGAGCGAAAAGAGTTCAGTGTATTAGGGTACTCGGAGGTTCTAACAGGAAGTATGCCTCCCTTGGTGATCAAATAGTTGTTACAGTAAAGGACGCAATTCCTAACGCTACTGCTAAGAAGGGAGAGGTTTACAGGGCAGTAGTAGTTAGGACTAAGAAAGAGGTGAGGCGTCCTGACGGAACTTACATCAAGTTTGACGATAACGCCTGCGTTCTCCTAAACAAGCAGGGAGAACCCCTTGGAACTCGTATTCTCGGCCCAGTTGCAAGGGAGGCAAGGCAGAAAGGGTTTACAAAGATTACGACCCTTGCTCCTGAAGTTATTTAATAGGGAGGATTTAAATGGCTAAGAAGAAGTTTAAGATAAAGGCAGGCGACAAAGTTGTAGTAATAGCAGGGAAGGACAAGGGAAAGGTTGGTAAAGTCTTAAAGGTCCTTCCCGAGGAAGAGAGGGTAATTGTTGAGGGTGTAAGGATCGTTAAGAAACACCTCCGCCCAAGCCAGAAGTACCCAGAGGGCGGAATCATTGAGAGGGAAGCTCCGATTCACATCAGCAACGTAATGCTTGTTGACCCTAAAACTGGCCAACCTACAAGAGTTGGCATAAAGTTTGTTGACGGCAAAAAAGTTCGCTACGCTAAGAAATCAGGTGAAATTATTAGCGAAATCAGCAAACCAAAGAAGGCGGGTCGGTAATCCGCCCTTTAAGGAGGAGTTATGGCAGAGGAGAAGTACATTCCAAGACTTAAGAAGAGATATCAGGAAGAGGTGATTCCTGCTCTTATGAAGAAGTTTGGATATAAGAACGTTATGGAAGTTCCAAAGATTGAGAAGATAGTTGTTAACATGGGTGTAGGTGAGGCCGTTCAGAACATTAAGGAGCTTGAAAATGCTATGAACGACCTCGCCCTTATTACAGGCCAAAAGCCTTCCGTTAGGAGGGCCAAGCGTTCTGAAGCTGGCTTTAAGCTCCGTAAGGGAATGCCCATAGGAGCTAAGGTTACACTAAGGCGCGATAGGATGTGGGAGTTCCTTGACAGGCTTATTTCAATTGCCCTTCCAAGAACGAGGGACTTTAAAGGACTCTCCCCTAAGTCCTTTGATGGAAGGGGCAACTACAACTTTGGTTTAGAGGAACAGACTGTTTTCCCTGAAATTGATTACGATAAAGTTGACAAGATTAGGGGAATGAACATTACAATCGTTACAACTGCTGAAACTGATGAGGAGGCTAAAGCCCTCCTTGAAGCTCTCGGTTTCCCATTTAGGAAGTAATTGATTAGGAGGAGTTTATGGCAAGGAAAGCTTTGATTGTTAAAGCTCAGAAAGAGCCTAAGTACAAGGTTAGGAAGTACAACAGGTGTCCCTTATGTGGGCGTCCTAGAGGATTCATAAGGGAGTTTGGAATGTGCAGGCTCTGCTTTAGAACACTTGCTCTCCAAGGTAAAATTCCAGGCCTAAAGAAGGCCAGCTGGTAAAAACACGGTAAGAGGGGTAGAGAAGCCATGATGATGGATACAGTTTCCGATTTCCTGACGAGGATTAGGAACGCAAACCTTGTTTACAAGGAGTACACAGACGCTCCTTACTCAAAGGTGAATGAGGCTATTGCTAAGATCCTTAAAGAGGAAGGTTTCATAAAGGACTACGAGATTATTGAGGAGCCTTTTAAGAGGGCTAAGAACCCTGAGAACAAGAAAAAGTTGATAAGAGTTCACCTTAAGTACGGTCCTAATAAGGAGAGGGTTATAAACGAGATTAAGAGGGTTTCAAAGCCCGGTAGGAGGATTTACGTCGGTAAGGATGAGATTCCACTTGTTAAGGCTGGCCTTGGAGTTGCGATTCTTTCAACTAACAAAGGGATTATCCCCGGTTACAAGGCCAGGAAGCTCGGCGTAGGCGGAGAAGTCCTCTGCTACGTCTGGTAAAACCAAAGGAGAAGGAGTGGAAAGATGTCAAGGATAGGAAGGCTTCCCGTTGAGATACCACAGGGCGTAACAGTTGAGGTTAAGCCTGGGAATCACGTTATAGTTAAAGGTCCTAAAGGACAGCTTGAATTTACTTTTAACCCAAAGCTTACAATTAAGGTTGAGGATAATAAGGTTATAGTTGAAAGGCCTAACGATGAAAAGCAGATGAGAGCTCTCCACGGAACTACGAGAGCTCTCATCAACAACATGGTAATTGGAGTTTCAAAGGGCTTTGAGAAGGTTCTTGAGGTTAAAGGTCTCGGTTACAGGGCCTTTGTAAAGGGTGATACCCTTGAACTCCACTTAGGTTTTTCACACCCTGTCCTCTATAAGATTCCTGAGGGAATTCAGATAGAGGTTGATAGGGATAACAACATCTACGTTCGTGGAATTGATAAGCAGAAGGTAGGTCAAGTTGCGGCTGAGATTCGTTCCTTTAGACCACCAGAGCCTTACAAAGGTAAAGGTATTAGGTATAGGGGTGAGAAGATTATTCTCAAGCCTGGTAAGTCTGCTAAGAAGTAATCCTTAAAAGGGGAGAGAAGATGGCTAAGTTAACCAGACGCGAAAGGATAGCAAAGAAGCACAGGAGGGTAAGAAAGAAGATTTTTGGAACTCCTGAAAGGCCAAGGCTTGCAGTTTATAAAAGCTTAAAGCACATATACGCACAGATTATTGACGATACTAAAGGAGTTACTCTAGTTTCTGCATCAACCCTGGATAGAGAGCTCCGTCCGAAACTTGCCGAGCTTACAAAGACTCAAGAGGCTTATGAGGTTGGTAAGCTTATCGCTCAGAGAGCTCTAGAGAAAGGTATAAAGAAAGTCGTTTTTGACCGTGGAGGATTTATCTACCACGGCCGTATTAAAGCCCTTGCTGAAGGTGCAAGGGAAGGTGGACTTGAATTTTAGGGAGGTAATAGATGGCTAAGAGAGTTAAGCCTGAAGGTTTAGAGTTAAAGGAGAGGTTAGTCCATATTAACAGGAACGCGAAAGTCGTTACCGGTGGGCGTAAGTTCAGCTTTACCGCTTTCGTCGTTGTCGGTGATGGCAAAGGAGTAGTTGGTTTTGGAAGGGGTAAGGCTGCTGAAGTTCCAGATGCTATTAGGAAGGCTACTGAGGATGCTAAAAAGAACTTAATTAAGGTTCCGGTTGTTGATGGAACGATTCCTTACGAAGTTGAGGCTAAGTTCGGAGCTTCAAAAGTTATAATGAGACCTGCTGCTCCTGGTACTGGAGTTATTGCTTCAGCTCCAGTTCGTGCAGTTCTTGAGTCAGCCGGAGTTACAGACGTTCTTACTAAGGTTATCGGCTCTACAAACCCCCATACTGTAGTTAGAGCCGTTCTTAAAGGGCTTGAGCAGCTTAAAACTCCTGAGGAATTTGCACAGCTCCGTGGCGTTCCCGTTGAGGAACTGAGGAAGCGCTGGAAACTTCCAGGTAGGAAGGTTACAAAGGAAGGGGAAATCGTTAGGAGGTAATCATGGCAAAGGTTAAGATAACCTTAATTCGTGGCCTTGCTGGAAAAAGTAAAAGGAAAAAGGCCACTTTGGCTGCTCTCGGACTCCACAAAAGGGGAGCAACTACGATTAAGGAGTTAAATCCTGCTATTGAAGGAATGATTGAGAAGGTTAAAGAACTTGTAAAAGTTGAACCTGTGGAGGAGTAAGATGGGACTTGAATTACATAACCTTAGTCCAAATCCTGGTGCAGTAAGGGAGAAGAAGAGAGTAGGTAGAGGTCACGGTTCAGGACATGGAAAGACCTCTGGTAGAGGTCAAAAGGGACAGAAGGCCCGTTCAGGATGGAAGGGAGGAACGAGGCCAGGATTTGAAGGTGGTCAAACGCCTCTCTACATGAGATTTCCTAAGAGAGGTTTCTCTAACGCTCCCTTTAAGAAAGAGTATTCAGTAGTAAACGTTGGTGTTCTCAACGAAAGGTTTGAGGAAGGAGCTGAGATAACACCTGAAGTCCTCGTTAATGCAGGACTTGCAAAGAAGAACATGCCTGTTAAAATTCTGGGGGATGGTGAGCTAACGAAGAAGTTTTCAGTTAAAGCTCACAAGTTCTCAGCTTCTGCTAAGGAGAAGATTGAGGCAGCTGGTGGTTCCTGTGAAGTGATTGAAAAATAAGGGGAGTGCTTTATGAACCTTGCCAAGATAGTTGCCAATGTTACTGAGGTGCCGGAGCTCCGGCGCCGTTTTATTTTTACGCTAATAATTCTTGCAGTTTATAGGCTTGGGGCCCACATTCCCGTTCCCGGTATAAACGTTAACGCCTTAATGGAGTTCTTCCAGAAGGCTCAGGGAACCGTCTTTGGTATGATGGACGTCTTCTCCGGAGGGGCCCTCAGTAAGCTTACGGTTTTTGCTCTGGGCGTTATGCCCTACATTAGTGCTGCAATTATCATGCAGCTTTTAACTGTAGCAATTCCCTCAATAGAGAAACTTGCTAAGGAAGAGGGAGAGTACGGAAGGAGAAAGATTAACCAGTACACCCGCTACGGTGCGGTTCTGCTTGCTTTTATTCAGTCCCTTGGAATTTCAATTGGTTTACAGAGTATGACAAGCCCTTCGGGGGTTCCGGTAGTTCCTAATCCCGGACTTACCTTCCTTTTCGTTACAGTTACTACGTTGACGGCCGGTTCCACTTTCCTGATGTGGCTCGGAGAGAAGATAACTGAGAGGGGAATAGGGAACGGAATGTCCCTTCTGATTTTTGCCGGAATCGTCTCTAGAGTTCCAAGTGCTGTTATTACTACCTTAACTATGGTTAAAAATGGAGATATGTCGTTATTCAAGGTGATTGCCGTAGTTACGATTATCCTCCTTATGATAGCTGCAATAGTCTACATTCAGGAGGCCGAAAGAAGGGTTCCTCTACAGTACGCAAGGAGAGCCGTTGGTAGCCGTTCAGTTGGAAGGTATGCAAGCTACCTTCCAATAAAGCTTAATCCAGCAGGTGTCATTCCAATCATCTTTGCAGCTTCAGTTTTAATGTTTCCGGCAACTGTTGTTAAGTTTATTCACCACCCTATAGCTCAAAAGGTTTACGACTTACTTCAGCCCGGAACTCCCCTTTACATAGTGGTCTATGGGGGTCTAATCTTCTTCTTTACCTACTTTTATACTGCAATCGTCTTTAACCCGGAAGAGATTGCAGAAAACCTTAATAAAGCTGGTGGTTTTATTCCCGGTATCAGGGCCGGTGCAGAAACAGCCCAGTACCTTGATAGGATAGTTTCCCGTTTAACCTTTGCTGGTGCTGTTTTCCTTACTTTAGTTGCAATACTTCCTCTCTTGATAACTCAGCAGATGAAACTTCCCTTCTACTTCGGCGGAACGGCAATCTTAATCGTCGTCGGTGTTGCACTGGATACGATTAAAAGGATGGAGGCCTTCTCTTTAATGCTCTCGTATGAGGGTTTCCTCGGTAGAAGGCAGAGGAAATTCAGGCTTGCTGGAGGTGCAAAGTGATAAAGGTTGTTTTCTTAGGTCCTCCCGGTGCAGGAAAGGGCACTCAAGCTGTTAGGATAGCTGAAAAGTACAACGTTCCCCACATCTCAACAGGGGACATTTTAAGGGCTGCAGTTAAAGAGGGAACGGAGCTTGGGCAGCTTGCAAAGAGCTACATGGATAGAGGAGAGCTCGTTCCAGATGAGGTAATTATCGGAATAATTAGGGAGAGGCTCTCTCAGCCTGATATAAGGGAGAGAGGGTTTATCCTTGATGGCTTTCCGAGGACTTTGAAGCAAGCTGAAGCCCTTGATCAACTTTTATCTGAACTTAACATGCCCCTTGATAGGGTTATTTACCTCAACGTTGACGATGAGGAGATTGTTAAAAGGCTTCTTGCAAGGGGAAGGGCAGACGACACCGAAGAAGTTATTAGAAATAGGCTTAAAGTCTACAGGGAGCAGACTGCTCCCCTGATTGACTACTATGCTGAAAAGTGTTTACTTGCAGAAATTTACGGCGTTGGTGAAATTGACGAAATCACTAAGAAGATAGAGGAAGCTCTAGGTTTAGGAGAGTAGATTGAGGAGAACTAGGCACGGAATAATCCTTAAAACTCCTGAAGAGATTTCTAAGCTCAGAACTGCTGCTGCAACGACTATGGAAATCCTCATGAAGGTTGCTGAGGAGGTTGCTCCTGGAATTTCAGCCCTTGATATAGACAAACTTGCCCGTAGTTACTGTAAAGAGTACGGGGTTAAACCGGCTTTTCTCGGCTACGGAGGCTTCCCTGGGGCTATCTGTGTTTCTGTGAATGAGGAGGTAGTTCACGGCCTTCCGACAAAGGATAAAGTTTTTAAGGAAGGGGATATAGTATCACTTGACTTTGGAGCCGTTGTTGACGGTTGGATTGGAGACGTTGCCTTAACTATTGGTGTAGGTAAGATATCGGAGAGAGCTCAAAAGTTAATAGACGTTACAAGGGAGTCTCTATATAAGGGAATAGAGGCTGCTAAGGTTGGCGGTAAGCTGATAGATATTTCAAGGGCTATTCAGAAGTTCGTTGAGAGACATGGTTTTAACGTTACAAGGGGATATGCCGGTCACGGTATTGGCCGTTCCCTTCACGAGGAACCTCAGATAACCAACTACGTCTATAAGGGTTATCCAGACATAACGCTGGAACCTGGTATGACCTTTGCAGTTGAACCTATGGTTAACGAAGGAACGGGAAAGGTCAAAGTAAAGAGGGATGGCTGGACCGTCGTTACTAAAGACGGTAAACTCTCTGCTCACTTTGAGCACGATATTGCTATTACTGAAGATGGGACTATAATTATGTCCGCAATTTAAGGGAGATAAGGCATGGCTAAGGAGAAAGGTATTCAGGTAGAAGGAAAGGTTATTGAGGCTCTCCCTAACGCTTACTTTAAGGTTGAGCTTGATAACGGGCACCAAGTTCTTGCCCACGCTTCAGGTAAAATGAGGGTTCACTTTATCAGGATTCTGCCAGGCGACCGTGTGGTCGTTGAGCTTAGTCCCTACGATTTAACGAGGGGAAGGATTATTTACAGGAAAGGCTAACCGTCCCTTTTTTATACCGCGGCTGGAGGCACGAAAACTAAAAGGAGAGGTAGCAGATGAAGGTAAGGCCGTCTGTAAAGAAGATCTGTCCCAAGTGCAAGATCATCAAGAGAAAAGGTGTTGTTAGGGTTATCTGTGAAAACCCTAAACACAAGCAAAGACAAGGTAAGTAAGGAGGAATGCTGTGGCAAGGATAGCAGGAGTTGACATTCCTGACAATAAGAAGGTTCCCTACTCTCTTGCTTACATCTACGGGATAGGGATTAAGAGCGGCTTTAAGATTTGTGAAAAGGCCGGTGTTGACCCTGAGAAGAGGGTAAAGGACCTAACCGAGGATGAGATTGCTAGGATAAGGAAGATCATTGAGACTGAGTACAAGGTTGAGGGTGACCTTAGGAAAGAGATTGCAATGAACATTAAGCGCCTGATAGAGATCGGGTGCTACCGTGGAGTTCGTCACAGACTCGGCCTTCCCGTAAGGGGACAGAGGACGAGGACAAACGCTAGGACGAGGAAGGGGCCAAGGAAGACAGTTGCTGGTAAGAAAAAGGCTCCTAAGAAGTAATTGAAGGAGGTAATTGATGGCAAGGCCTAAGAGAGGCGGTAAGAAGAAGCAGAAGAGAACAGTTGGTTTTGCAATAGCTCACATTCAGACAACTTTCAACAATACAATCATTACTTTCACAGATAAAGAGGGGAATACCCTCTGCTGGGAAAGTGGTGGAACAGTCGGTTTTAAGGGAACGAGAAAGAGTACTCCTTACGCCGCCCAGCTTGCTGCTACAAAGGCGGCTCAGAGGGCTATGAAGGAGTTCGGTGTTAAGGATGTTGAGATAAGGATTAAGGGTAACGGTGGCGGAAGGGAGACGGCAATTAAGGCCATTGCTGCTGCTGGTTTGAACGTTAAAGTAATTAGAGATGTTACTCCAATCCCCCACGACGGTTGCAGACCACCAAAGAGAAGAAGGGTTTAACGGAGGTAGTAGATGGGTAGGTATACAGGTCCAAAGTGGCGTATTGCAAGAAGGCTTGGCGTTAACATATACGTTGGTGAAGAAAAGTCTCAGAAAGGGAAGTCAATTCTTGACAGGCGTCCTTTCCCTCCGGGACAGCACGGCCGTTCAAGGAGGAAGATTTCATATTACGGCCGTCAGTTAATGGAGAAGCAGAAGGTTAAGTATTACTACGGAGTAAGGGAGAGACAGTTTAGGCGTTTCTATGAGATGGCCGAGAGGATGAGGGGCCAGACTGGTGAGAACCTCCTTAAGCTCCTTGAAAGTAGACTTGATAACGTAGTTTACAGGCTCGGTTTCGGTAAGTCCCACAGGCATGCAAGGCAGCTTGTAGTTCACGGCCACATTCTAGTTAACGGTAAGAAGGTAGACAGGCCTTCGTACCTTGTTAAGCCTGGAGATGTTATTGAGGTTAAGGAGAAGAGCAGGGATATTCCTCAAATTAAGGAAGGAATGGAGCTTGCTCAGAGGAGAGGAATACCTTCCTGGCTTGAACTTGATGCTGAGAACTTTAAGGGAATCGTTAAGGCTGAACCTACAAGGGAAGAGGTTGAAATCCCCGTTGAGGAGCACCTAATCGTAGAGCTCTACTCCAAGTAATCGCTAACCTGAATTGGAGGAAGGTAATGGTTGAATTTATAACTCCCGAAAAGTTCCAGTGGGAGGAGCATACAGATACTTACGGCCGTTTTGTAGTAGAACCCCTTGAAAAGGGGTACGGTATTACGGTTGGAAACGCTTTAAGGAGAGTTCTCCTCTCCTCTATTGAAGGAGCGGCTCCAACTGCAGTTAAGTTTGAAGGGGCTTACCACGAGTTTACAACCCTTACTGGTGTTGTTGAAGACGTAACTGAGATCGTTCTCAACATAAAAAAGTTAAGGTTCGTCCTTCACGGAGAGGGACCGGTATTCATTGAGCTCAAGAAGAGCGGACCTGGGAAGGTCTATGCTAAGGACTTTGACATACCATCTCAGGTAGAACTCCTTACTCCCGATCAGGAAATTGCAACCCTTGATAACGAGAATTCAGAAATTGAAATCCACTTAAGGATTGACAAAGGAAAGGGTTTTGTCCTCTCAGAGGATATTCAGGAAGTCTTTGACATTACTACAATCGGTTGGATTCCCCTTGATGCAGATTTCTCTCCCATAAAGAAGGTTGCCTATAAGGTTGAGGATACTAGGGTAGGAAGGAGAACAGACTACAACAAGCTCATCTTTGAGATCTGGACTGATGGAAGTATCTCTCCTAAGGATGCTGTAGTTAAGGCTGCTAATATCCTAATTGACCACTTTGCACTTGTTAGAGACAAGCTAGTTGAGGCCCTCTTTGCAGTTGAGACTGTGGAGGAGGAGAAGGAAGGCACTTCTGAGCTTCTTTCAAAGACCCTTGAGGAAGCTGGTCTTAGTGGAAGAGCTCTTAAAGTCCTAAAAGAGCACGGAATAGAGACAGTAGGAGATCTCGTTAAGCTTACAAAGAAGGAACTAGAAGCCCTTAAAGGTCTTGGTAAGAAGTCAATAGCTGATATTGAGAAGTTCTTATCTTCCCTCGGACTTGAATTAGGAGGTGGTGAGTAATGAGGCATAGAATAAAGGGAAAGAAGTTGGGAAGGCCTACCGAGCATAGAATTCTTATGCTTAGGAACTTGGTAACCGACCTTATGGAACACGGAAAAGTAGTTACAACTGTTGCTAGGGCAAAAGAGCTTAGAAGGCTTGCCGATAGAGTAATTACAAAGGCCAAGCAGGAAGATAAGGTAAAGGCGATAAGGGAAGTCCTTGAGATAGTTACTAAGAAGGATATTGCCTACAAAGTTGTTAACGAAATTGCTCCAAAGTACAAAAACAGAAACGGCGGTTATACGAGGCTCCTTCACTACCACTTTAGAAAGGGAGATGCTGCTCCAACAGCAATTGTAATGCTTGTTGAGAGTGGTCAAAAGGAAGAGGAAGAAGCTTCTGCCGAGTAGTTGGTCTTTTCTGTCGGTAATAGGCCCCTTCTTGGGGGCTTTTATTTTTTTCTGGCCAAGCGCCAGCTCTTAAGGAGGGCAATTGAGTTCCTCTCCTCTTCTTCCAAGTCTTCTTCTATTCTCTTTATCTTTAATTTGTAGTCTGGAAGGTAGAAGTTCTCTATTGCGTTTATTCTTATTGTTGTTTTCTTTATCTCCTCTGCCATTCTCCAGCCCTTCATCTCAAGCTCTGCAATTTCCAGTATTAGCTCTACAACTTCTCTAAAGATCTTTTCTGCAACCTTAACGAAGATGACATCTTCTCTATCTATTGAAACTTCCTTTTTAAACTCATAAGTAACTTTTGGAAGGACAACTCCGGCGAAAACAATTTTCTTTACGTTTAAGTTTATCTTTCCTCCTTTAGACTTTTCCTTTAAGAGCCTCTCTTCCCCGGTTTCCATAATAGCCTTTGAAAGGTTTCTATAACCTTCTAAAACTTTAACGTTTAGCCTCTTCCTCTTTTCCTCTATTTCATCAACGATTTTCATAACTTCCTTTAAAAGAATGTTTCTCTTTTCTTCAAAAATCCTTTTACCCTCTTCTAAAAATTCCTTCTCTTCTTTGAGTTTTAAGAGCTCTGTTCTGCTCTTTATCATCTCTTTAGCCTTTTTAAATCTTCCTTTTTGAGTTGAGTGAGTTCACTCTCAGGTAAGAGAGATAGGAGCTCCAGTCCGATCCTGAAGGTCTTCTCAAGGCTTCTCCTCTCTCCCTCTTTCTGGTTTATAAACTCCCTTAAGAACCTCCTTCCAAACTCAAGGTATTTCCTCTCAACTTCTCCTAGCTCGCATTCCCCTATTATAGAGGCCAATTTCTCAACTGTCTTGAACTTTGCGTAGGCAGAGTAGAGCTGAGAGGCAAACCTTCTGTGAAAAGGTCCTACTGCGTCGTTCATTAACCTTGATAGGGATAAAAGAATGTCTATTGGCGGTTTAACGTTTTGCTTGTGTAGTTTTCTGTCTAGAACTAGCTGTCCTTCGGTTATGTAACCTGTGAGGTCAGGAATAGGGTGAGTAATGTCGTCATCTGGCATTGTAAGGACGGGAATCATAGTGAGGGAGCCTTTTTTCCCCTTTATGAGTCCCGCCCTTTCGTAGATTGAGGCAAGGTCGCTGTACATGTAGGCGGGGTATCCCTTCCTACCTGGAATCTCTTCCCGTTTAGATGAGATTTGCCTTAAAGAGTCACAGTAGTTTGTCATATCAAAGAGGACAACAACAACGTCAACTCCTTTTTCAAACGCAAAGAACTCCGCTACGGTAAGGGTAGTTCTTGGTAGTAGAACTTGAGCAGCTGGTGGGTCTGATGCTTTTGCTACAAATATTATTGTGTTTCCAGAGATCCTTTTAAGTAAGTAGTCAACGATTTCGTTCTTTAAACCTATAATTCCTAAAACAGTTAACGTTTTCTCCGTTTGAATACTGTTGACGAGGTTGATGACTAGATCTTCTGTTTCTACTCCGGACACTGCAAAAATCGGTAACTTTTGCCCCTTTACCAGGACGTTTAATCCATCTATTGCAGAAAAGCCTGTAACTATGGGTTCTTTCGGGTACTCCCTAAAGAAGGGATTTATAGGTTTTCTGTAAACTTCAACTTCTCTGCCGATAAACTTTCTTCCTGTCTTTAGCTCTTCTCCGTAAGCGTTAAAGCTCTTACCTACCATTTCTTCTGAAACCGGCACAGTAAACATCTGTCCTGTAAACCTTACCAAGGCATCCCTTGAGATACCAGAAGAGTCTCCCAGAATCTCTATAAGAGTTAACTTCTCATTGATTTCTATTACTCTGCCAGGAACTTCCTTTCCTTTCCACTTTACAAAGACTCTCTCTCCGAAGGCTGGCTTGATAGTGGAGCTCTTAAAGAAAACTAGCTGTTCTTTCAGTGATTCAATTCCTCTGTAGTACTCTTTCACCTTAAAAACTCCTCGTAGACTTCTGCTATCTCCCTTTTTAACTCCTCAAACTCCTCTAGGTGTTCCTCATCTACTTCCATTTTCATCTTTAGAACTTTTGAAATAACCGGTTGGGAAACTATTTTGTCTACGGGAATACCTCTCTTTTTGAAGACCTTGTGCCACCAGTTTGAAACTTTTCTGAGGACCTCAGCCATGAGGATTTGTTTCTTTGGAGACGAGTAACAGTCAACGGGATCAAAGGCATTTTGTCTTAAGAAGGCTTCCTTTATCAGGTTAAACTCTTCATACTTTAGTTTCTGGTCTTCCGGTAGAGATTCCCTTCCGAGGAGCTTTACCAGCTTTTCAAGTCTCTCTCCTTCTTGAAGGGTTTCAACCATCCAGTTCCTAAGGGACTCGTAATCTCCCAACCTGTTCCACCAGTCTTTGATAAACTGGGCGTACCTGCTATAGCTATTGAAAGGGTTTACTGCAGGATAAAACCTAGAACTTGCTAATTCTCTATCGAGTGCCCAAAAGGCTCCCGTGAACCTTTTAGTGTGTCTTGTAACAGGTTCGGAGAAATCTCCTCCCGGGGGAGAGACTGCTCCTATAATCGTTACACTTCCCCTTAGGAAAGCTCCTGCCCTTTCGTATATAGATGCTATCTTTGAAGATAGGGAGGCGGGGAATCCCTCTTCTATTGGAAGTTCTCCCATCCTTCCTGAAATTTCCCTCATAGCTTCGGCCCATCTGGACGTTGAATCGGCCATAACTGCGACAGAATATCCCATGTCTTTGAAGTATTCTGCTACTGTAATTCCAAGGTAGATGGAAGATTCCCTTGCAGAGACCGGCATGTCTGAGGTATTGGCTATTAAAACGGTCCTTTCCATTAAGGATCTTCCCGTGTAAGGGTCTTTTAACTTGGGGAACTCTTTTAGTATTTCAGTCATTTCATTTCCCCTTTCTCCGCAGCCTATGTAGACGATAACGTCTGCGTTACACCACTTTGCGAGGGTTTGCTGTAAGACAGTTTTTCCAGTCCCAAATCCTCCTGGGATAGAGGCAGAACCTCCTTTTGCTATTGGAAACAGGAAGTCAATGATTCTCTGGCCTGTAAGTAACGGTTCTTTTACTTCAACTCTATTTTTGAAGGATGAAGGTATCCTAACTGCCCTTTCTTCAAATACGAAGACTTCCCTATTTCCGACCCTCGCTACCGGCTCCTTAGGTGAAACTCTTCCACTTTTTATCTCCTTCACTTCGGCCGCGACCGGAGAAAGGATTTTGTAATTAAAACCTTTTAACTCTACAAAGCCTAAAATTTGACCTTCCTTTACCCATTCTCCTGCATTAACCTTCGCTTTAAACTCAAATTCTCCCTCTGGAAAAAATCGCCTTCCCCTTCCCCTTTCAATTCTCTCTCCCGAAAAGGGAAGGACCCTTCCCAGTCCGTCTAAGATTTTTCCCAATATGCCTGGGCCTAGGATAATAGAGAGCATTTTGCCGTCAAAGGAAACCCTTTCTCCAACTTTTAAACCTTCGGTTCTTTCGTAAACCTGAACTGTGGCTCTTCCTTTTGCAATAGAGACAACTTCTCCAGTTAAAGATAGATTTCCAACCCTTGCAACTTTAAAGAGGAAAGGTTTCTCTCCCTTCTCTATTTCAACTTCAACAACCGGGCCGGAGACTTTTACAATCCTTCCCAAGCTATACTCCCTTTAAAAGCTTTTGAACCTCTCTCTCTAAGATTTCCTCTATCTCGTCTATATCTAGGACTACGCTTACGTTTTCTCCCTCAAATTTAAACAGGATGTTTTTTTCATTGAAACATTCAAAGTTGGGGAAGTAATCTTTAAATTGACAGTTAACGTAAAATTTTCCCTTCTTATGTTTTCTAAGGACTTTATCCTTAAAACACTTAAAGAGGAGAGTAATGTCCATTTCCTCTAAGAGTTTGGATAGGAGTTCCTTTGTAAGGCTTTCAGTGGCTCTTTTTACTTGGTCTTCAAAAAGTTCTAATATCTCCTTCCTTCTAGTAGAAAACTCCTCATCTAACTTCTTTAGAGACTCGTTAATTTTCTCCCTCTTTAAGAGTTCAGCTTCCCTCTTTTTCCTCTCCAATATCTCTATGGCTCTTCTCTTGGCGTTCTCTAAGATTTCCTCTCTTTTTCTCTCAACTTCTCTGAATACCTCTTTCTTAAACTCTTCAAAGTTACCCGATTCCCAAAATTCCATAGAGGAACTCCTTTAAGTCCCTTTTGAGGTGGATTCCGTTGAAGGATGGGACAAAGACAACTACAGGCCTTTCCCTCTTCCGAAGAGTTTCTGAAAAAGGGAGGAACGTTGTGTAAAACCTATCTGGAATAATTAGTATTCCGGTATTTTCATCTAAAATGAGCTCTTCAACTTTTTCTCTAAACTCTTTTTCGCTGTTTACAGTAACCGTCTCTACTCCGCCTAACCTGAAACCGGCACACTCTTTCTCGTTTCCGATAAAGATAACTTTCATAGCTTACCCAGGATGAGGATTGCAACTATAAGGCCGTAGATTGCTATACCTTCTGCTAATCCTAGGAAGATTAGGGCCCTTCCCGACATCTCAGGCTTTTCTCCAAGGGTTCCCATAGCAGCAGAGCCTACAAGTCCAACTGCAATACCTGCAGCGACTGTTGAGAGTCCTACGGAAAGGGCGGCTGCCATGTATCCCCACGCTTTATCGCCTGCTAAGGCAACGTTTGGAACTAGGAGCAGCAGAGTAAGGATTAGGAGAGCTCTCATGAAACCTCCAGTTTAAAAGGTTTGAAAGGTCTTCCTCCGCCTCTGTAGAACTTCTTGAAGAACTCGTAGTAGTTTAGCCTTAAGGCCTGTATGGTAACTATTAAACCTTCAAGAGCAACTATAACAAGGTTTCCAAGTATCACTATTAACCAGTATATAAAAGTTCCTCCTTTACAGCTTTTAACAGAGTCAGCAACTGTGAAGATAGCGAAGAAGAGAGCTCCGTGCGCAAGGGCAAAGGCCCCGAGCCTCATAAACGAAAGTGTGTTAATTAAGTTCTCAATGAAAACCCTTAGAGTGTCTACAAGTGAGGTGGCAAATTTTTTTGTTTTCCTAACAGTATAGATGAAGGAGGTTAATAGGAGGACTGTGAGGATGAGGAGTTCTAACTTTACATCCATTTTTAAAATTAAAGCTTTTATCAATATACCAAGAGAGAGCCAGTAAGTTGCAAATGGGATGATTCCTTCTTCATTAAAGAGGAGCTGTTCAAAGTTTTCTCTATGGATGGAGGAGAAAAAACTTATTAAAAATCCTACAGAGATTACTAGGACTCCAACTCCTATACTGAAGATGAGGAGTGACTCAACGTTTTCCAAGGGGGAAAATAGTATAGGGTGGAAGATTTCCTTTCCGAAAGCTGAGCCGTAGAGAGCTCCGAAGACTACCGATGAGATACCCGATAGGTTCCAAGAGCCTTTTTGCCCTTTTTCTCAAGTAAGAGGGCAACGGTAGAGAGGAGGAGGCCGTGGCCTATGTCCCCAAACATTATTCCAAAAAGTAGGATAAAGACTGCTACAAATGGCAAAACGGGATTTATGTCGTAGTAAGAGGGATAGCTGTAGGAAAAAACAATTTCCTCTATAGGTTTTAGGAACTTCGGAGTTCTAATAAGCGTTGGAGGAATTTTCTCCGACTGGAGGAAGCGAACTTTGCAGTCCTTCAGGAGGTCTAAGAACTCCTCCTTCTTCTTTTCGGGAATCCAACCTTTTAAAACTCTCTTTCCGTTTCTCTTGGTGCTTGATGAGATAAGTTTTGAAATTTCGCGTTTTACTTTCAAAAAGGTATAGATTGATGCTAACTTTTTTTCATACTGTTTCTTTAACTTCTCAATTTCCTCCCTTATTCTATTTTCTCTTAAGTTTACCTCTTCTTTTATCTCTCTTTTAAAGTACTTGGAAGGAACAAACGCTACGTTAAAAGAAGACTCTATTTTTCCAAATAGATGTTCTTTATCTGGAGGAGAAAAAACTAAAACTGCGGTATCTCCTTGGTAGAGGGGAGAAAAGATGCCGTATAGGTTTTCAGTTTTTAGGTAGATGATTAAACTGTTTAGGACTTCCTTCTTTAAAGTTCCGACTTTAAAAGGAATTATCCTTAAACTTTCAACCAGTTGAGAAACTTTCCCTTCAAAAGCTCTATTTATCATATCTGCTAAGTTGACAAGCTCCTTTTCTCTATTTAACTGTGCCAGCTCTTCCTTCAGATTTAGTACTCTTCTGTATAAGTTTGAAAACTTATCTTTTAGAGCTTCAACTTTTACTTCCCTGTAGGGTTGGTTTAGGGAAACGTTTAAGAAATCGGAGATACTCTTTATCTGGGAGAAGAGATTTTCGTACTTGAAGAAATGTAGAGAGCTCTCCTTTGAAGTATCCGGGTGAAAGAACCCCCACTTTCCCAGTCTGAATATAACGTCTTCTACCTTATCCTTCTCCACTTCTATCTCAGCGTAAAGGAGTTTTTCAGGAAATATCAACTATCATCTCCTCTATTTCCTCTCTGTTAAAGTTCCCAGAGATTCCCTCAATGATGGCGGTTAAGTTCATCTTTTCGATTTCCTTTAACCTTAAGATAACGAAGGAGATAACTGGCTTAAAGGGATATCCTAATAGTAGTTTCCTTAAGGAACTTACGTGGAATAAAAATATTTCCTTCCTGAACTCTCCATAGCTCTTAGGTTCCTTTGGAAATGGAAGGACTCGTGAGAGTTCTTTTAAACTGGAAGCTCTTAACATTTGAGGAAGTAGGTTCTTTAAACTCCCTTTAGTAAACAGGTATGGTGCTACTTTTTCTACACTTAGCCCTTCTATGATTCTATACTTAAAGACTGTAATAACGTTGAGGAAATCGGCGTAAACCAGTCCAAAATTTTTTAACTCCTTGTTCTTTAAGACCTTTTCTAAGACTATTCCCCTATCTCTAACTAAGAAAAATTCCTTTAACTCTTCCAAGGGGTAGATTTTATATAGCTTGTTAAGTAAGTAGTAGAAGTAGTCGTTTATTCCTTTTAAGAGTTTACTTTTACTGCTACCTATTATGAATTTTGAGTAGGAAGTTCCTTTTAAGATCTGAGAAACTTCCTTTAAGGAGCCTGTTTTTACGAGTTTTCTTAAGAGTTCGGTTCCTAAGAGGTTTGAGATAATACTTCTGCAAACAGCGTTTAATCTACCTAAAGAGGCAGTTCTTATTAACAAACCTTCCCCTTAATTCTGTTCAGACACCTATCTATAATAACGCTCACCTCTATCTCTTTAATTTTCTTATTAAACTCTTCAAGTTTCAAGGAGAGCTCAGCCTTTAACTTTTGAAGTTCTCTCTTCCTCCTTTCCCTCTCTTCCTGTATGACCTTGTTAGCTTCCCTTTCTGCATCTTTGATTAGTCTGTTTCCCTCCTTTTCATACTGCTGTATCAGGGCTTCCGCTTCCTTTTTAGCTCTTTCTAAAGAGGAGTAAACCTCTTTGTCAAGTTCCAGTAGCTTCTCAATGGCTTTATTTTTCATTATTACTCTCAAGTATTAGGTTACTTAATAGAAATTTAGGAGGAGGGTGGAACTCCTCCCGATTTAGTCTGGTAGTTTATCAGGTCCAGATACCTTAACTTCAAGCTTTTTAACTCCTATAGGTATAACTTTCCTTATGCTCTCAAGGAGAGCCCGATTTTCAAGTATCCTTGCTGCTGTGGAGCTCCTTGTAAACTTGTAGTGTTTCATCAGGAGAGAAGTAATAACGTCAATGTCCTGTCTATTTAATCTCCTTACCTCAACGTAGTCCTTATTTATCTTCTCCTCAATTTCTGGATCAAGGACGAATGCAGTTCCTCCGGTCATCCCGGCTCCAAAGTTCTTTCCAACCTTCCCGAGGATTAGGACTATTCCCCTAACCATGTACTCGCAGGCGTGCTGTCCGGCACCTTCAACGACTGCAACTGCTCCACTGTTCCTAACTGCGAACCTTTCTCCGACAACCCCACTTGCAAAGAGGGTTCCACCTGTAGCACCGTAGAGAATCGTGTTTCCGGCTATTACGTTCTCCGTAGGCTCTCCTTTAAACTTTTCTGGGAACCTTAAAATTACAGTTCCTCCGCCGAGGCCCTTTGCTACGTAATCGTTGGCCTCTCCGATGAGCTCTAACGTTACTCCAGAGGGTAAGAAAGCTCCAAAGCTTTGACCTGCAACACCTCTGAACTTTAGGTGAACTAAGTTAGTTGGTAGTCCTTCATTTCCGAACAGGTCAATAATGTGGTAAGAAAGGGCTACCCCGACGCTCCTATCGGTGTTCCTTATCTGGTATTCCTTTTTAACTTTCTCACCCTTCTTGATGTAGGGTAGGACGTCGTTTACTATCTTCTCATTAAGGGGTGAGGAGATCGGATTGTAAGGGAGTCCTCTTCTCTTTAATCTGTAAACGGGAATCTGAGTTAACCGTTTAAGGTTTAATTTCCTTGCTAGAGGAAACTTATCCTTAAGCTCTCTGTTTTCCTTTAGTAAATCTACCCTTCCTATTATCTCATCTAAGCTCCTGTAGCCCATCTGGGCAAGGATTCTCCTTACGTCCTCAGCAACGAGCTTGAAGTAGTTGACTACCGTCTCAACGGCTCCTCTGAACTTCTTTATTCTCTTTTCGTCCTGTGTGGCTATTCCAACGGGACAGCGGTTTGTGTGGCAGTCCCTATCCATAACGCAGCCTTCGGCAATCATAGCTGCAGTTCCAAAACCAAACTCCTCTGCTCCCATCAAGGCTGAGATTACAACGTCCCTTCCAACTTTAAATCCCCCATCAACCCTTAAAGTAACTCTTTCTCTTAGGTCGTTCTCTATCAGGTCTTTCTGGGTTTCTGAAAGGCCTATTTCCCAAGGTAGTCCTGCCCCTTTAATTGATGAGAGTGGAGATGCTCCAGTTCCTCCGCAGGCACCGCTTACCTGAACCGTATCTGCGTTAGCCTTTGCCACTCCACAGGCTACAGTTCCTACTCCAACTTCTGAAACGAGCTTTACTGCAATCCTTGCTTTTGGGTTTGCAAGTTTAAGGTCGTAGATTAGCTGTGCAAGGTCTTCAATTGAGTAGATGTCGTGGTGGGGAGGAGGGGAAATTAGGGCTACACCGGGAATGGAGAACCTAAGGGATGCTATGTATGGAGTCACTTTGTGACCTGGGAGGTGTCCTCCCTCTCCAGGCTTTGCTCCCTGAGCTATTTTAATTTCAATTTCTTCTGCTGAAGCTAGGTATGCGGGTGTTACACCGAATCTTCCTGATGCTACCTGCTTAATTTTGCTGTTCTTAATGGTTCCGTACCTTTCAGGATCCTCTCCTCCTTCACCTGAACAGCTCTTACTCCCTAGTATGTTCATAGCTTCAGCAATTACTTCATGGGCAACTTTTGAGAGAGCTCCGATTGACATTCCCGGAACAATTAACCTCTTAACTATCGATTCAACAGGTTCAACTTCGCTTAAGGGAATAGAATCTCTGTCCGATTCTATCTTCAGTAAATCCCTCAGAAATACAGGGTTTTCCTCAACCTCTTTAACCACCTCTTTAAACTCTTCGTAGCTTCCACTCTTTGCGGCTTTAAATATTCCTCTAACTACTCTTGGACTCCATGAGTGATAAATTCCACCTGGTCTAAACCTGAGCTCTCCTGAAAACTGGGGTTCCTTTACTTTCTCAGCTTCTTTTACTCTCCTCCTCACTACATCTTCAATTTCTTCAAGGCCGATTCCACCGATGGGGGTTGCTGTATTTGGGAAGAACTCATTTACTACTTCTTCTCCTATTCCGATAATGTCAAACAGCTGTGAGCGGTGGTACGATGAGAGGACGGATATTCCCATTTTTGACATTATCTTGAGTATTCCTCCATTTATTGCTTCCTTATAGTTCCTTTCAAGCTCTTTGTAGGGTTTGTTTAACTCAACTTCCTTTGCTTTAAGGTACTCAAAAACTAGATAAGGGTGAACTCCTGAAGCTCCAAAGGCTATTAAGGCTGCCGTTTGGTGGGTATCTCTAACTTCCCCAGTTTCAACAATTATTGAAACCCTGTGTAGGAGCTTTTCCTTTTCTAAAAAGGTGCAAAGTCCGGAAACTGCAAGGAGGGAAGGAATGGGAAGTTTAACTCCCTTATCGGATAGGATTACTATTTCTGTGTTTTCTTCAAGAATTGAAGTTTTAACTTCTTCAAAGAGCTTGTAAAGGCCTTCTCTTAGTGAAGAGTTAAACTCCATCTTAAAGGTTTTAACGTTTACGAAAGAGCTCTCCCTTATCTCTTTAATTTCTGAAGGGGTTAGGAGCGGAGAGTCTATCTCGATTCTCCTCCTTAACTTCCCCGAGAGTTCCAGGAAGTTAACTTTTGCTCCGAGTCTGAGTTTAAGGCTCATTACTGCCTTTTCCCTTATAGGGTCAATTGGCGGGTTAGTTACCTGGGCAAACCTCTGTTTAAAGTGTTTAAATAAGAGGTAAGGTCTTTTAAGGAGGTTCGGAATCGGTGTGTCATCTCCCATAGAGAAAACCGGCTCTTTGCCCATTTCTGCCATGTATTCAACTACTTCCGAGAGCTCCTCCTTAGAGTAACAGTACTTGACTAACTCTTCTTCAAGTTTTTCACTGGGTTTAGGCTCAACTTTCTTTATTCCTTTTAACCTATAAAGTTTCCTCCTGACTTCCCTTTCAACTGAAAACTCGGAAGCTAATCTATTTAAAATCTCTTCGTTTCCTTCAATCTCTCCCGTTTCCGTGTTGACGGTGAAGATCTCTCCTGGAAGTAACCTTCCAAACTCTTCAACTTCCTCTTCTGGAATATCAACCATTCCGACTTCACTTCCAAATACAACGAGGCCGCTTTCTGTAATTACGATCCTTGCAGGCCTTAGTCCGTTTCTGTCAAGCTTTCCTCCAACCTTTTTGCCGTCGGTAAAGGCTATTGCAGCGGGGCCGTCCCAAGGTTTCATCAGTAAGAGTGAATACTGGAAGAACGCCTTGAGTTCATCAGGAAGGTCGTCCAGTAGTTCATAGGCGGGAGGTATCAGTATAGTCATTGCAACTTCTGGTTCAATTCCGCAGGAGACCATTAGCTCAAATACTCTATCGAGGGAGGCTGAGTCGCTCTCATTGAACTCAACTAGTGGAAGGATCTCTTTGATTCTCTCTCCAAGTTTTGGGTGAGATAGAATAGGTTCAATTGTCTTTATAAAGTTCCTGTTTGCAGTTATTGTGTTTATCTCACCGTTGTGGGCTATTAACCTTAAAGGCTGAGCAAGTCTCCACTCAGGATTCGTATTCGTTGAGTACCTCTGATGAAATATTGCAAATGACGTTTTAAACTCCTCATTTTCAAGGTCTTTATAGAACCTTTTAAGGTCAGGGGCAAGGAGCATTCCTTTGTAAGTTATAAGGTCTTTTGAAAATGAAACTACGTAGTTTTCAGGGTTAATTTCCTTTAACTCCTTTTCAAGGTTTCTCCTTAACAGGTAAATATCAAGGGAATCTCCTGAGGGAGCTATAACCTGGAAAAACTCCGGCATTGAACGTTTTGCAATCTCTCCACACTCATTCCTATTTACCGGAACTTCTCTAACTACTGCATCTCCTAAGGTCTCTTTAGTCTTGCTAACTATTTTCTGAAGGGCCTTTTCAACGTCTCCTTTTAAAAAGAAGAAGCCAACGGCTACTTCTTTAAACTCCTTTCCATCTATCCTTTTAGCTTCATTTATAAAAAACTCCTGAGGAATTTGAAAACTTACACCTGAGCCATCTCCGGTTCTGCCGTCTGCTAAAGTTGCTCCTCTATGAGTAAGGTTTGAAACTGCTCTTAGTCCGTTATCCAGTATTCTGTAGCTTCTCTCTCCTTTGAAAGATGCTATGAAACCCACTCCACAGCTATCCTTAAATTTCGCCATTTACAACTCCTTCGCCTGTTTTAATGAGAATTAATTTTATCAGAGGTACAGAATGTACTTTCCCTTCGGAGATGAAATCTCCTCAAGCCCTACAAAAGTGATTTCCCCTGATGTTTCCTTAAGGTAAGTTGTGCTTGGGAAGAAGACGAACTTTGGCTTTGTTTCCTCGACTATCCTTTTTATTGGTAGTTTCTCTGGAGAATCCGAAAGGACTAGGAAATCAAGCCTTTCAATTGAAGTATTTTTGAAGGGAACTATTAAGGCTTCGTAGTCCTCCTTAAATAGGTAGTTCCTTTTCTTCCTCTCTATTTTCCCTTTTGCTTTTATCCACTCTTCCCTGGTGAACTTCTCAGTAGAAGGGTGATATACCCCGCTTAGGCCGCTGAACGTTATACCTTCCTTGGTCCTAAAGATCCTTGAAAGGAGGTCTATTCCATCGCTCTTTGAAAGGGGTTGGAGCTCATCACTTATACCCCTAACAAAGAACCAAGTTCTCTCAAGCTTTAGAGGTTCTTTAATTTCAAGTGGACCTATTACTACCGTTAGGTCTGGCTGAGAGACCTCTATTAGCCCTCTTAAACGCTCTAAATTTCCCTTTAAAGGACCGGTTATTAAAACTCTCATCTCTCTATCCCCGCTAAATTTTGTCCCTCAATTATAGTGGCTTTAAAGGTAAAAATTTTTCTCTGAGGACTTGACAACTTCCCTGAGAGTTCTATATTATCCGGCAAGCAAGTTAAGCGTCCCCATCGTCTAGCCCGGCCTAGGACACCGGCCTTTCACGCCGGCGACGGGGGTTCGAATCCCCCTGGGGACGCCATTTATTTTTAAGTCTAAAGGAAATTGAAGTTTGTCTTTATAATCCCCCCTTTTCCCCCTCCCTCCCCTTAATGGAGAAAGGGCCAGCACTAGCTGGCCCCTCTTTCTATTAAAATTCCAACTTAAAATTGTTTAGGGGAAAACTAATGGAAAAGAAACCTTCCGGAATAACTAAACTGGGAAGAAAGGTTGATTACGTCTTTGACTACTCTCCTCAGCTCCTTGAAAAGTTTGAAAACCGTTTCCCAGATAGGATTTACTGGGTTTCCTTCAACTGTCCTGAATTTACAACCCTCTGTCCTATAACCGGCCAGCCAGACTTTGCAACTATCTACATACAGTACATTCCTGATAAGTGGCTCGTTGAGAGTAAGTCTTTAAAGCTTTACCTCTTCTCTTTCAGGAATGCTAAAGGGTTCCATGAGGATACGGTTAACAGGATAGCCGATGATTTATATAACCTACTGGAACCTTACTACATTGAGGTTTACGGGGAGTTCAACCCTAGGGGAGGAATCTCAATAGACCCTTTCGTTCAGAGGTTTAGAGGGGGAGTTGACTGGGTAGAAGAGCTTGCTAAAGAGAGGTTTAAGCTCCACAAGATAACTCCTCCGGACATAAGGAGGAACCGTGGCTAAGTTTATGGTTATAGGAGGTAGCGGTGCTTATACCCTCTCTAAGGGGGAATTTGGAGAAGTTAAAGAAGTTAAGAGATTGGAAACTCCTTTTGGCCTCTCTAATCCTGTTTACCTAATTACCCATCCAGATGGTTTTGACTTCTTCTTCCTTTCCCGCCACGGAGAGGAGGACTACGATACAACGGCCCCCTTTGTTAATTACAGGGCTAACGTTTATGCGGCTAAGGAGCTGGGAGTTGAGAGAATTCTGGCCTGGACCGGTCCTGGTTCTTTGAGGGAGGAGTTTAAGCCTGGAGATTTTGTTGTTCCTACAGACCTCCTTGATTTTACAAAGGGGAGGAAGGGAACGTTCTTTGAGAACGGAGGGCTTGGGTTTGTTAGGCAAAGTCCCGTTTTCTGTCCTGAGATTTCAAGGGCTTTGAGGGATGTTTTGGGAGAGCTCTCCCTAACGTATCACTTTGGAGCTACTTACGTGTGTACGGAGGGGCCGAGGCTTGAAACTCCGGCTGAGATAAAAGCCTTTAAAGAGTTAGGAGCTGATCTGGTTGGAATGACTTTGATTCCTGAGGTCTTCCTCGCAAAGGAGCTTGAGATCTGTTATGGCGCTCTCTGCTACGTAACGAACTACGCCGAGGGGGTTAAGGATTACTCCTTTAAAGAGGGGATTCTCTTTGAGGGAATGCTTCCTGAGGAGCAGAAGGAGAGGGTTGATAGGGCAGTTAGTTCCTTTCCGTTAATAGTGAAAGAGGTTTTAAAGCGCTTGAATTCCCTTTCCCGCCAGTGTCCCTGTGGGAGGTTGATGGAGAGGTACAGGAGGAAAGGGAAAATCGGAAGTGATTGGAAGGAATGGATTTTTAGGGGTTGAACTATAACAAATTGAAACTATATTTATACCACAGAAAGTTGAATATGGGGGTGAACGGTTTCGACGGGGATGCAAGGGCTCAGGTAGTGGCAGGCCGAGGAGCCAACCTCGTAAAAAAGGCACCCAAAATAGTTGCCGACGAAACACTCGCTCTCGCTGCCTAATTAGACGCAGCGACGCCCTCTGGAGCTCCGCCCGTCGGCTCCAGTAAGGGCGACAGAGAGGCGGGCTTGGTAGTTCCCTCTCGCCCTCGGAGGGGCTACGACACCTTAGAGGGCTGGCTTCAGGGCGCCTGCCCGTGGGCTAACCCTGAAGCGAGAACTTGAAACACGGGCTAAGCCTGTAGAAGCTACCTGGGTCGCATCTCCGGACGCGGGTTCGAATCCCGCCACCTCCACCAATTAAAATTTCTGTATTTTCAGGTACTTTCCAGATTTACTTATTTCAATTTTAAAAGGCAATTCCCTAATTTGATTGATTACTTCTACTTTTTTCCAAACTCAGATATCTCTTCTACAAAGTTTACTAGATTTAATTTTGAGTGGTAGAAGTAGTAACCTATTACTAAAAGGCTGTAAGAAAGTCCTTTTAATCTATACTATCACTTCATAAAAGTTCCGGCTCTATTGTAATTTTAATTTTTCTGTACATAAAGTTTTAAGGATAAATTTTGCACTAATCCTCCGTTAACCTTGGCATCTGCCAGACGGTAAAGCTTGCACAGAAAATTCTGGGACTACCGGTAGACGGTATACTTGGACCCAGAACTCTCTCCGCCCTTAACAGCGTAAACCCGGAAGAATTCATCAAGGATTTCACCCTTGCAAGGATAGCTTTCTACACGGCATTAGCAAATAAAAGCCTGAAGAGATACGCCCTTTACCTAAGAGGGTGGATCAACAGAGCACTAGAGGCTATGTCATGGGCTTCTTAAGCCTTTTAAGCGGGGAACTTAGAAAATCAATAATAGATGGCGTAAAAGACCTCGTAGATGATTTTGTTACGACGGATGAAGAAAAATTTGAACAGCTAATCAAAAAGGAAGAACTACGGTTAAAACAGGAACAGCTAAACCTTGAAAGAGAGAAAGCCTATCTACAAGACACTCAGAGTGCAAGAGAGACTTATGCAAAAGTTTCAACATCAGATAAAGTACCGTTCATAAACAAAATATTTTCATCGGTGTTGGCTTTTACCACAGTGATTTTAACTTTCATACTCTTTTTCTACTTTGCGAAGGGAGAATTCACAGGAAGTCAGAAAGACATCGTGATTTACATCCTTGGGGTTCTCTCTACCATAACCACACAAGTTTTCGCTTTCTATTTCGGGTCTTCTGCTGGCTCAAAAGAGAAGACGGAAATACTCAAAAAGTTAAACACTAAGCCCTAAGGAGACCTCCCCCTTGTCTTCCTGTCGCTCTCCTCCCGCCTTAGCTCCCTTTTCCCCTATGCCTTTTTTTCACCAGCAAAACCCAGAAGGAGGTTGTATTATGCTCCCATGGATTGGCGGCAAAAATAGGCTTGCGAAATGGATAATCTCTCACTTCCCGCCAGATTACCGAAGGATGACTTATGTGGAGGCTTTCGGAGGAGCAGGCTGGGTTCTATTCAAGAAAGAACCTTCCCTTGTAGAGATTTACAACGACAATGATGAACTCCTTGTCAATCTTTTCGTTGTTTTAAGAGACCATTTCCAAGAGTTTAGAAGAAGAGCATACAGAACCCTCCACTCAGGACGCCTTTTCCAGATGGCAACTCAACAGATTAAGGAAGGGTATTTCAAAGACAACATAGACAAGGCAGTCTGTTACGCCATTGTGGTAGTGCAATCTTTCTCCGGAACCCAAAACAGCTGGGGATACTACATCTCTGCAAACATGAGAAAAAGCAGTAGTACAAGATGGTTACCGTTCTTAAGAAGGCTAAATCAAATCAGATACAGACTTTCTACCGTTCAAATAGAGTGTTTGGATTTCCGAAAGGTCATAGAGAAATACGACACTCCTAATACTCTCTTCTACCTTGACTCACCATACGTCCAAAAAGAACATTACTACCGGACAGGCTTTACAGAGAGGGACCACAGAGACCTTGCAGAAATCCTGAAAGACATCAAGGGAAAGTTTGTTCTTTCTTACTATCCTTGCGACCTTGTAGAAGAGTTGTATAAAGACTTCAATTGGCACACAAAAGAAGTTTCCAAGTCAAGTTATGGAATTACTGAATTTTCAAAGGCGAGGAGCCGCCCACAAGGGACGGAACTCCTCATAAAAAACTTTTGAAGAACCTCCGCTGTCCCCTTTTTTGTTGTGACAAGAAAAGTCGTTTATAGTTATAATCTAACTTTACCTATCCTTCAAAGATTGACTAAGTCAAAGCCTTTCTCGAGAGTGGTTGCAGGATATATAACCTGCTTAGATTAAAATATCACGTTTCATCACAGGACACAGGGGAAATGGAACAGGTATCTTTTGTAATGTGCTAATATTAATTGATGGATTTGATTTTGCTGGAAAATAATATGCCATGATATATTATGATACGTTGTTTCATTTTTTCTTGCAAATATAATAATGATAACAAAAATGAAAATGGCTCCCCGGGCCGGGCTCGAACCAGCGACCTGGTGGTTAACAGCCACCCGCTCTACCAGCTGAGCTACCGGGGAGCTTTGCTATGGAGTAATATAGGCAACCCCTTCTATCTTGTCAAGGGGTTTTTAACTTTCCTTATTCACTTTTTATGGCGGAGGGGGCGGGATTCGAACCCGCGGTACCCCTTGTGGGGGTACACACGATTTCCAATCGTGCCCCTTCAGCCAGGCTCGGGCACCCCTCCTTGCACAGAGAAATATAAGGAATTTATTCGTGGTTGACAAGATAGTTTTCCTTTAGTAAATTTCCGCTGCCCGCTACATTTTCGGCGTTTTCACCAAAACGCCACTAACGGAGGAAGTTAAAATGAAGACCTTTATGCAGAGGAAGGAGGACGTCCAGAGGGATTGGTACCTGGTAGATGCCACAGGTAAAACTCTCGGTAGGCTTGCATCTGAAATTGCAAAAATCTTAATGGGTAAGCACAAGCCTACTTACACTCCTCACGTTGATGGAGGAGACTTTGTCGTAGTTGTTAACGCTGAAAAGATCTTTGTAACCGGTAAAAAGCTGGATAAGAAGATCTACTACAAGCACACTCTTTACCCTGGAGGTCTTAAGGAGACTCCTTTAAGGAAGATGCTCCAGGAAAAGCCTGAAGAGGTTATAAGGCTAGCAGTTAGAGGTATGCTTCCAAAGAACAAACTTAGAGATAGAAGAATGAGGAGGCTCAAGGTTTATGCTGGTCCTGAACATCCCCACAAAGCCCAGAACCCTAAACCTATTGAGCTTTAATGGAGGAGTGTAATGGCCGAGGTTAGATATTACGGAACGGGAAAGAGGAAAACTGCTGTTGCAAGGGTTTGGCTTATTCCAAACGGTGAGGGAAAGATCATCGTTAGGCTTTCTAAGAAAAAAGAGGTTCCTGCTGAAGAGTACTTTGGAAGACTTGCCCTCTTGAAGATTATGCAGCAGCCTTTTGATGTTACTGGAACAAACGGAAGGTTTGACGTTCTCTGTACAGTTAAGGGCGGTGGGAAGTCAGCTCAGGCTGATGCCGTTAAGTACGGTATTGCTAAGGCTCTTCTTGCCTTTAACCCTGAGTTAAGGCCTACCCTTAAGAAGGCTGGATTCCTTACTAGGGATGCTAGGATTAAAGAAAGGAAGAAGTACGGTCAAAGGGGAGCACGTGCAAGGTACCAGTGGTCCAAGCGTTAAAGTTGGAATTATCGGTGGTTCAGGGTATACGGGGGCGGAACTTCTCCGCCTCCTTTTGTTTCACCCTTATGTGCAAGTTGTTTCGGTTACTTCCCGCCAGTATGAAGGAAGGCTGGTTACAGAGGTTTTCCCCCACTTTTTAAAGAGTCCCTACGAGGAACTTTCCTTTGAGTCTTACAACCCTGAAAAAATCTCATCTGAGTGTGACGTAGTGTTCTGCTGTCTTCCCCATAGGGCTTCGTTTCCCGTTGTAAAGGAGCTCTTCCACCTAAACCCAAGCCTTAAGGTTATAGACTTTAGTGCCGATTTTAGGTTTAAAAATCCTGAAACTTATGAGGAAGTTTACGGGGTTAAGCACGAGGCAAAGGGGCTCTTCACAGAGGCAGTTTATGGGCTTCCTGAACTCTTCAGGGAAGAGATTAGGGGAAAGAGGTTAGTTGCTAATCCTGGGTGTTACCCTACGAGCATAATTCTTGCCCTCTATCCGGCGGTTAGAGAGAGAGTCTTAGATACAGGTTTTCCAGTTATTGCTGATAGTAAGTCTGGAGTTTCAGGAGCAGGTAGAAAGGCAACCGTTGATTTTACGTTCTGTGAGGTGAATGAGACCTTTAAAGCATATGCACTTAATGGCCATAGACACGGTCCAGAGGTAGCCGAGAAGCTTAGTCTTTCTTCATTTAGGTTTACTCCCCATCTAGTTCCTATGAACAGAGGAATCCTCTCTACCGTTTACTTTAAATCTAAGGTAGGACTTAATGAGCTAAGGGAAATATACAGGAAAGTTTATGAAGGGGAGTACTTTGTAAGGCTAAGGACTACTCCTCCTAAAACTTCAGACGTTGCCGGGACGAACTTCTGCGATATTTACGTTGCCTACGATGAGTCTGCAGATTTAGCAGTTGTTGTTTCTGTTATAGATAACATCGGGAAAGGTGCTTCCTCTCAAGCAGTTCAGAATATGAATATACTGTTTAACTTCCCTGAAAATACGGGTCTTAAACTTTTTAGTCAGTGGATTTAATAAAAAACTATTGACACTTCCCGATTGATGGCCTATATTTTCCAGCGTCAGGTTGGGCGGATAGCTCAGCTGGGAGAGCGCCAGCCTTACAAGCTGGAGGTCACAGGTTCGATCCCTGTTCCGCCCACCACTGCGGGGACGTAGTTCAGTTCTGGTTAGAACGCCGGCCTGTCACGCCGGAGGTCGCGGGTTCGAGTCCCGTCGTCCCCGCCACTTTAAAATCAAAATTAAAAAGTCCTACAATCCCCTTCTTAGGAGACCTTTTTGGATACAAAGCTCCTTGAGTTAATAGTAGTATTTCTGATAGGTTTTATAACTTCAATGATTTTTCTCTATTTTGTTTTAAAGAAACTTTAAGGCTTTTATTTCCAAGCTTACTACAGCTACAGTTAGAAGTTGAATCCCTACCGCAAAAAGAACTTCGTAGTATTTGATTTTCTTTGCAACTGGAATAGTTACTGAGGCTACTGGAATAACCGTAAGTGCCACTAATATTGGTTCTTTGAAGTTTTCCTCACAGGTTATGTATGAAAATCCAGCAAACCAGCATATTATAAATGATTCCAGCTTTACTGCTTTGCAAATGAGAATTACTGTTAGCAAAGTTAACAGAAGCAGCAAAAATTCCATATGTTCTTCTCTGTTTAACTTCTTATAATACAATTTACCAAACCATAGATTCTGGAGAGGTTATGACTGTTAAGGACATTCACGAAAGTAAGATTCTAATTTTAGACTTTGGTTCACAGTACACTCAGCTTATAGCAAGGAGATTGAGGGAGAAGCACGTTTACTGTGAGATTCACCCCTACAATACTCCTATTGAAAAGATTAAGGAGTTTAAGCCTAGAGGAATTATCCTTTCTGGAGGACCTGCAAGCGTTTACGCTCCCGATTCTCCAAAGGTAAGTAAGGAGCTCTTTGAGCTTGGAGTTCCCGTCTTAGGAATTTGCTACGGTATGCAGTTAATTACTTACCTCTTTGGTGGAGAGGTTGTAAGGGCTGAAAGGCACGAGTATGGAAGGGCGGAGCTCCAAGTTCTTGACCATTCAGACCTCTTTAAAGGCCTTCCAGATAAATTTACAGTTTGGATGAGCCACGGAGATAGGGTCTTGAGGATTCCTGAAGGTTTTGAACCGATAGCTAAAACAGAGAACGCCCCTTATGCTGCAATAAGGAACAGGGAGAGAAAAATCTACGGGGTTCAGTTTCACCCTGAGGTAAAGCACACCCAGTATGGAGACAAAATTCTTGAGAACTTTGCAATTGAGATATGTGGATGTGAGCCAACTTGGACTATGGAGAACTTTATTGATTATGAAATTAAAAAGATTAGAGAAACTGTTGGAGATAAGAACGTAATCTGTGCCCTATCTGGAGGAGTTGATTCTTCAGTTGTTGCAGCTCTCCTTCACAGGGCAATAGGCGACCAGCTTTATCCGATTTTCGTTGATACGGGGCTTTTAAGGAAAGGAGAGAGGGAGAGCGTAGAGAGGACTTTTAAAGAGAAGTTCCACATGAAGAACTTTAAGGTTGTTGATGCATCTGAGCTCTTCCTTGAGAGGTTAAAGGGAGTTACAGACCCTGAGCAGAAGAGGAAGATAATCGGCCACACCTTTATAGAGGTCTTTGAAAAAGCTGCTAAAGAGATACCCAACGCCGAGTTCCTAGCCCAAGGGACCCTCTACCCAGACGTAATTGAGAGCGTTTCAGTTAAAGGTCCTTCAGCCACTATAAAGTCCCACCACAACGTTGGAGGTCTTCCAGAGAGGTTAAACTTTAAGCTGATTGAGCCTCTGAGGGAGCTCTTTAAAGACGAAGTGAGGGAGCTTGGAAGGGAGCTCGGGCTTCCGGAGGAAATCATTAAGCGCCAGCCATTCCCCGGCCCCGGCCTAGCAATAAGGATTATCGGAGAAGTTAAGCCTGAGTACCTGAAAATCTTAAGGGAGGCTGATGCAATAGTCCTAGAGGAGATTAAGAAGGCAGGCCTTTACGATAAGATCTGGCAGTCTTTTGCTGTTTTCCTTCCAATTCAGACAGTTGGAGTTATGGGAGACGTTAGGACTTACGATTACGTGATTGCCGTAAGGGCTGTTGAGAGCGTTGATGGAATGACTGCCGACTGGGTTAAACTCCCTTACGACCTTCTTGAGAGGATCTCTAACAGGATTATTAATGAAGTTGAGGGAGTTAATAGGGTTGTCTACGATATTACTTCTAAGCCTCCAGGTACTATTGAGTGGGAGTAGAGAATGGAAAGAGAAGTTTTTATTGATAGGGTAAGTGAGCTAAAAAAGGAGAAGAAGGCAGTAATCCTTGCCCACTACTACGTTGATGGTCTTATTCAGGACGTTGCCGATTTCGTTGGTGATTCCCTGGAACTTGCAAGGAAGGCTAAAGAGGTTGATGGAGAGATTATCCTCTTCTGCGGTGTTTACTTTATGGCTGAAACTGCAAAGGTTTTAAACCCTGATAGGAAAGTTCTAATTCCCTACTATAAGGCCGGCTGTTTAATGGCAGATATGGCAATAGCCGAAGAGCTGAAAGAATTTAGGGAGAATAACCCTGATTATACGGTTGTTACTTACGTTAACAGCTCAGCAGGCGTTAAGGCCCTTTCAGATGTATGCTGTACCTCTGCAAATGCCGTTAAAATCGTTGAGAGTTTAGAGGGTGATAAGATCCTCTTCGTTCCCGACAGAAACCTTGGCTCTTTCGTAGCTGAGAAGATAAAGGGTAAAGAGGTAAAACTCTGGGAAGGTTACTGCCCGGTTCACCAGAAACTTAACCCTGAGCAGGCGAGGAGGGTTAAGGAGGAAAACCCTGATGCCGTTTTCGTAGTTCACCCTGAGTGTAGGAAAGAGGTTAGGGATATTGCAGACTTTGTTGGCAGTACGTCTCAAATTGTAAAGTTCGTTAAAGGTACTGATGCAAAGAAAGTTATAGTTGGAACTGAAATGGGAACGATTCACCAGCTTAAGAAACTTAGACCTGACGTTGAGTTTATCCCTGCCTATCCCGATTTTATCTGTGATCAGATGAAGATGATTACTCCTGAGAGAGTTCTGAGAGCTCTTGAAAGGGAACAGTTTGAGGTTTCCGTTCCGGAGGAGGTAGCTGAAGGGGCAAGGAGGGCGATAGAGAGGATGCTTGAAAGGAGCTGAGGATGAAAGAGTTTAGAGTTAAGCAAGACTTAATGTTCGTTTTTGTTCCGTTAGCTTTTGACCTTCTTTTGTTTGTTGGAGCTCTCGTCTTCACCGGCGGTTTCTGGAGAGTTTCCCTAGTTCTACTATCTCTCATCTTTGCCGGTATAGTCCTTTGGCAGTCAAGACCGATCCTTAAGGCCTTTGAGCTGATAGTTACTCCGAAGGAGGTAATTGTAAAGGACTTTAGGGGGAATATCGTTAGAAGATTGGAGTGGAAAAGGATTGAAGCAGCCGTTGCAGGCTATAAAAAGACCTGGCTTCTCTATACCTACAGTTTTTACTTTAGAGTTAAGGGAGATGAGGACCTGCTCTTTGCTTTAATCTCGAGAGTTCCTGGGTTGGCCGGGAAGTTCCAACAGTTTGTAAGGGTATTTGTGAGGAAAAAAGTTCCCGTTCAGGTTGTAAAGGCTTAGTTTTAAGGAACATTCCTATTTAAAAGGAGTTGGAAATTGAAGGAGACCTCTACAAGGCTCGTTCTCCACTTTCCAAAGGAAACATGGGATAAACCAGTTATCTATAAGCTCGTTAAAGATTACGACTTAATTGTTAATATCCTTAGAGCAGAAATACTCCCTAAAATGGAAGGTTCGGCGGTTATAGAGCTTCGTGGAGACAGGAAGAAAATCGGTGAGGCCGTTAAGTTCCTAAGGAGTTTAAAGATAAAAATTAAGCCTTTGGAGCTTGACATCTTCAGGGAAGATGAAAAGTGCGTTCACTGTGGAGCCTGTATAGCCCCATGCCCCACAAATGCCTTTTACCTTGATAAAAAGACCTTCAGAGTTGAATTTGACAAGGATAAGTGTGTAGGGTGTGGCCACTGTATTCCTGCCTGCCCGCTCAGGATTATCTACTCAGCTGAGTTTTAAAGGGGCCGGAGGCCCCAAAAGTTTAGAATGAGAATTCGGCCCTTACCATTCCGGCAAAGATGTTGTCATTATCAGAGTTTCCGTGAGGGTTTGTTACAAACTGAAAATCCGGAGTAACTGCAAAGTTTTCTGAAATCTGGAGCCTGTAGTAGCCTTCAAAGTGGTATTCAATATCGTCGTTCTCTAACTTATCGTTTGGAACAACTGCAGCTAATCCAAGGCCTAAAGTATCGTTCGGCCTTGATTTTATAAGCCCTGTAATACTGATTCCTGCCGAGTAGAACTGTTCAACTTCGTAAACGTCATCGTTTGCCCATGAAGCCCTTGCAAACACCCCTAAGTTCTCTGTAACCATCTGGTCAACTGAAATTCCAACTCCCCAGCCGTCATCTGTTGAGGGTTTCTTTGCTTGATTATCTGTAGGTTGGCCAATCTTTATGTGATCTGCAGAGTCGTCCCAGAAGTATAGCCTGTAGTTTCCAGGAAGTCCGTTAAATTCGGCTGAGTATTTCAGTTGAACTGCGTAGAATGGATTATCAAATACGTCATCGTAAACGCTCTTTTCCTTCGTTACCCATTCTCTTCCATCCCATTTGATCTTAGTTGATTGATTGCTCTGAATAAGGGCTGAAATCTCAAAGTTTTCAGCTGGAGAGAAGGTTAAGGCAATTAGTGGTGCGTACTCATCTTCACCGTCAACTATAGGGTTGTTTACGAAGGGTTTTCCTACAAACTGAGCAGCCTCATCGTTTGCAAACTCGTTATCGTCAATAAAGGCAAGGGGTTCTGTTTTACCGACTGTTAAAGAGAGCTTTCCGTTGAAGAGCTCGTGGGTGTAGTAAGCTTCAAGTAAGTTAAAGGTGTTATCCTCCGGGTTATCGTCTGCAATTGTGTTGAGATTTGCAAAGAGATTTTCTGCTAAGTCTTTGTCTGCTCCCGTTCCCTCTCCGGCGTGGAGCCTCATGTAGAACTCTCCGTTCTCGTGAGGTTTAAATGAGAGTTCAAGGTCTGCAACATAGCCACTTCCGGATGGATTTGAGAAGTTCTGATTATCTATTTCATCAACGTCTGCTCCCTGATAGTAGACTACAGCTCCTCCGTGGATCTCAAGACTTCCGAGCTTCTCCTTTAGCTCTTCTACTTCATTTGCGATCTTTTCCTCATTTTCGGACTTTTCCTTTAACTTCTTCTCAAGGAGCTCTACCCTCTGCTTTAGAGTTTCCAGCTCCTCTAAGAGTTTCTGGTCTGAGGGAAAAGCCGGAGCTGAGAAAGTAATCAGTGAGAGGGTTGTTAAGGTTAGTAGTTTCTTCATTCTGCTTACCTCCTTAGTGTGTTTTTATACTCAAGATGGATTTTCCTCTTAAAAGGGAGAGGAAACCTGTCGGTTTCCTCAGGAGAAGAGCATGAAGGGGAAGTGGGGAGGTGCCCGCTTTTACAGTGCAGACAGTTACCGTTGCAAGTTTTGTTAGACTTAATTTGCTTAAGTATTAGTAATCCCGAAGTTATCCCGATGAGTAGTATGAAGATCGTTTCCATAATCAGCTCCTAATAATACTAGTTATTTACTAAGTATGAATAAACCGCGCTAATTTTACTAAATGTGTAATAACCTGATTACTGAACTCCTATTAATCTGCCAAGTGTATACAGGATTGTTGAAACTGAGTAAGGGATCAGAGTAGTAAGAATTATTGAGGTAACCGTTAGCTTTAAGCCAAACTCTTGGTAAATTGCTCCTAAGGTAACTATGCAGGGTATCCACAGGAGGCACAGAACCATGTAGGAAAAGGCCGATAGGGGAGTGAAGGCCTTGGATATGGCCTTTGTAACCGGTCCTTCTTCACTTTCAATTTCAAAGACTCCGGTTTTAAAGCTGCCGAACATTGCAACAAAAGAGTCTTTTATAGCCTGGACAAGGCCTACTACTTGTTCCTTTAGGTCTTGAGTGAAGGATATTTTTTCCTCTTCTACCTCTCCCTCCTCTCCTACCCCATAGAGCTGTCCAAGGGCGCCTACTACAACTTCTTTTGCTATGGTTCCGGGAATAAGGGCTGCAACAGGCTCCCAGCTTTTAATTCCTGTCGAGTAGAAAAGGGGAGCAATTGCTGAGGCCGTTTTGCCCAAAACCGTATCCTTTGGAGGAGCCCCGTATGGAACGTTTATTAGAGTCCAGAGTAGAACCATTGCCGCTGCAATTACCGTTCCTGCCTTCTTTAAGAAGGCTCCAAGCCTTACAGATATTGATGTCCAGAGCATCTTTAAAGTTGGGATTCTGTAAGGGGGGAGCTCCATAACGAAGGTTTCAGCGCTACCCTTAAAGAAGAACTTCTTAAGGAAAATACCAACTATGGTAGCAACAACAATTCCGATTATGTACATTGAGAAGACGACTTCTGCCTGATACTTCTTAAAGAAAACTGCCGTAAATAGGGCGTATATTGGAAGTCTTGCCCCGCAGGACATAAATGGAATAAGGAGAGCTGTTAGCTTTCTGTCCCTTTCGTTTTCAAGTGTCCTCGTTGCATAAACTGCAGGAACGTTGCACCCAAAACCGATTATCATGGGAACGAAAGATTTACCGGGAAGCCCTATTACTCTCATTAGCCTGTCCATTACAAAGGCTGCTCTTGCCATGTATCCACTTTCCTCTAAGAGGGCGAGGAAGAAGTAGAGGAAGAGTAATAGTGGAACAAACGTTAGTACTGTTCCAACTCCTCCAATTATCCCGTCAATAATTAGTGACTGAAGCCAATCTGGAAACCCTGAAATAGCGGCAGAAACCCACTTTGCAATAAAATCGTTTACAAATCCGTCGGTCCAGTCAATTAAAGGTCCGCTGCCGTCAAAGGTCAGCTTGAAGACGAGATACATAATAAAAAGAAAGATAGGAATTCCTAATAATCGGTTTAAAAAAATAGCGTCCAAGATATCTGTTAAGGTCCTCTTCTTTTCAACTGGTTCCTTCAGAGTCTGTTTTAAAACTCCCCTTATAAAGCCGTACCTTTCCTCTGCTACCACAGAGTCTCCACTCTCTCCAAAGAACTCCTCAAGTTCCTGTAAAACTCTTTCCACTGCTTTTGCAGATTCAGAACTTAACTCCTTGAAAATAAGCTCGTCTCCCTCAAGGAGTTTAAGGCTGGCCCACCTCTTCGGCATGCCTTTTGGAACAAATGGTTCAACTTTCTTAACGAACTTTTCAAGGTCTTCACTGTAAATCGGTGGTCTTGGAAGTGAAACTTCACCTTGGGTAATTAGCCTAAGGAGCTCCTTTGTTCCCTCTCCTTTTGTAGCAACAGTTGGTACTGCTTTAACTCCAAGGAGTTCCTCAAACTTATCCAAGTTTAGGCTATAACCAAGTGATCTAAACTCATCCCAGACGTTTAAGGCGATAACTGTAGGAATTCCAAGCTCTAAAATCTGGGTTGTTAAGTATAAATTCCTTTCAAGGTTTGTGGAGTCAACCACGTTAACTATTACGTCAGGCCTTTCTTTAAGGAGGAACTCTCTTGTTATCCTCTCCTCTATCGTAAAAGGGCTTAAGCTGTAAACTCCGGGAAGGTCAACGAGGTAGAGCTCCTTTCCATCTACCTTAACTGTTGCCTCCTTCTTTTCAACTGTAACCCCCGGCCAGTTTCCGACCTTTAACTTCGTTCCCGCAATTGCGTTTATAAGTGCTGTTTTTCCGACGTTCGGGTTTCCTACGAAGGCAACCTTTAACTTATCCATCTTAAATTACCTCCACCTCTACGTTTTCTGCTTCTTTCTTCCTTAATGAGAGCTTTGTGCCCTTTACTCTTATCTCTATGGGATCTCCAAGGGGAGCTACCTTTTCGACGGTTATTACCTCTTCCTTAATCAGCCCCATAGCTCTTAACCTTCTTGAGAGTTCTTGACTTGATTTAACCCTAACTACTTTTGCCCTTTGGCCTACTTTTAACTGGGATAGCTTCATCTTTCCTCCTCCACAAAAACTTTACTTGCTATTCCAAATCCAAGACCTATCCTTGACTCTCCTACCCTTACTAAGACCGGTCCTCCTTTAGTGTTTAAAACTTTCAACTTCGCTCCGGGGTAAATTCCAAGGGAGCTTAACCTTTCAAGAGCTCTCCTCCCTCCTTTGATTTCCTTTACCCTTACTTCTTTACCGTCTTTGCAGAAGGGGAGCGGAACCAATCTTTCCTCCTTTGTTAGGATAAACTAACTTTTCTTGGTAAGTTGAATATTAATAGTATCTCTTTACTCTGTCAAGGTTTTAAAAAAAGACAATAGCATGTAGGAAGAAAAGGCGCTTTGGAAGGTAATTAAGAAGAGAGTTTTTATTTTTACTGGAGCTCCTCTAAAATCCTTTCTGCGGCTTCTTTAGGATTCTCTGCTCTCGTTATTGGCCTTCCAACTACTATAAAGTCTGTTCCGAGCTCTTTGGCCATTTTCGGAGTTACTACCCTCTTCTGGTCATCCTTCGCCGCCCACAGAGGGCGAATTCCTGGAGTTACGGTTATAAAGTCCTCCCCTAAGTTGTTTTTTATTAACCTTACCTCTTTAGCCGAACATACTACTCCATCAAGGCCTGCTCTTTTAGCAAGCTCCGCAAGTCTTAAAACTTCCTCGTTCAGGGGTTTTTCTATCCCAACTTCCCTTAAATCCTCCTCCTTCATGCTGGTTAGAACCGTTACGGCAATTAGAAGGGGCTTTTCTACTCCGAGTTTTTCTGCATACTCTCTGTTAAACTCGGCCACTTCCCTCATAAGCTCAAAGCCCCCGAGGGCGTGGAGGTTGTACATAAATACTCCAGCCTCAACTGCGACCCTTGCAGCCGACTTTACAGTGTTTGGAATGTCGTGGTACTTTAGGTCAAGGAAAACCTTTTTACCCGTTGAGGAAATTTCTCTTACAACGTCAATTCCAGCCCTTGAAAAGAGCTCCAGCCCAACTTTGTAGTATTTGACAGAATCTCCCAGCTCCTTAACGAGTTTAAGTGCTTTCTCTTTACTATCAAAATCAAGGGCTACTATGAGCATTTTCCTCTCCTTCTATTAGAGCTCCTCTATCATGCAGACAAAAGTTGGCTTTAAAATTACGTCAAGCTGGTCTATCTCTTTAACTGCAAGGTCAATGTCCCTCTTCTTTGCCGGGTGGGTTGTCATTACTACCGGAACTCCACCGTTAAAGTCAATACTCCTTTGAAGGGCCATCTTTATGCTTATCTGGTATTTACCGAGTATTAGGGCAATCTTGGCTAAAACCCCGGGTCTATCAACTGCGGTAAACCTTAAATAAAAACTTGAGACAAACTGGTCCGGCTCCTTGATCGGTAAAGAACCATCTCTAAAGAGACACTCAGGAATGGAGAAGCTATTACCCACTGCTAAATCAACTATGTCGCTTACAACGGCGCTTGCAGTTGGTTTCTGGCCTGCTCCCTTTCCGTAGTAGAGGGTTTCTCCGACAAAGTCCCCCTCTATTAAGCAGGCATTGAAGACTCCGTTAACGCTTGAGAGGATGTGTTCTTCAGGTATCATTGTCGGGTGAACTCTCACCTCTAAGGAGCCGTCAACTTCCTTTGCTACTGCAAGGAGCTTAACAGAGTATCCGAACTCTTCTTTTGCTATTTCAATGTCAAGGGGAGTAAGTTTGCTAATTCCGTCTACGAATACGTTTTCTGTTTTAACCCAGCGGCAGAATGCAAGGCTTGAGAGGATTGCTATTTTGTGGGCTGCGTCAAAGCCTTCAACGTCAAGTGTCGGGTCTGCTTCAGCGTACCCGTTCTCTTGAGCTAGCTTAAGCGCTTCCTCAAAGGAGAGACCTTTCTGGGTCATCTGGGTAAGGATAAAGTTTGCAGTACCGTTTATTATCCCGTAGATTCTCTCTATCCTGTTCCCGACGAGGCCTTCCCTTAGGGCCTTTATTACTGGAATTCCCCCTCCGACGCTTGCTTCAAACTTAAGGGAAACTCCCTTTTCCTTTGCCATCTTAAACAGTTCGTTTCCGTAATCTGCAAGGAGGGCTTTATTTGCAGTTACTACGTGCCTTTTATTACTTAAAGCTTCCTCAATAATCCTCTTAGCGGTTGTCGTTCCTCCTATAAGCTCAACTACAGTGTCGCACTCAACTTCTTTAATCGCTTTAAAGGCGTCCGTATATACTTTTTCCTTTGGAACTCCTAAAGAGATAACTTTTTCCGGATTAAGGTCTGAAACGAATGCTATTTCAACTTTCCTACCTATCCTCTTTTCAATGAATGGGCCGTTTTCAAGTAATAGCTTTACTACGCCGCTGCCTACAGTTCCGCAGCCGACAATTCCAACTTTAAAGCTCACCCTTCCTCCCTCAAACGTTAATATTCCTTAATCCATACTTTTCAAATGCTCTCTTTATTCCCCTAACTGCCTGTTTTATCCTAAGTTCGTTTTCAACGAGGGCAAACCTTACGTATTTATCTCCGTACTCCCCAAAACCTATTCCCGGTGAAACTGCTACTTTTCCGTCAAGTAGGAGCATCTTTGCAAACTCCAGAGAGCCCATTGACTGGAACTTCTCTGGGATTTTTGCCCAAACAAACATAGTCGCCTTTGGCTTTTCAACCTTCCAGCCTATCCTGTTTAGGCCCTCAACCAGGACATCCCTCCTCCTTTCGTAAATCTTCCTGTACTCTTCAACGCAGGACTGGTCGCTCTTAAGTGCAATGATTGCGGCAATCTGGATAGGTTGGAACATGCCGTAGTCAAGGTAGCTCTTCATCCTGTAGAGGGCGTGGATTATCTCCTTATTTCCGGCGGCAAACCCTACCCTCCAGCCGGCCATTGAGTAGGTTTTTGATAGGGAGTAGAACTCAACGGCTATCTCTTTAGCTCCCTTAACCTGAAGGATACTCGGAGGAACGTATCCGTCAAAGGATATTTCAGCGTATGCTATATCCTGAATTACTATCAGGTTGTTCTCTTTTGCAAAGTCAACGATTTTCTCAAAGAAGGGAAGTTCAACGGTTGCAGTTGTGGGGTTGTGTGGGAAGTTGAGTATTAGTACCTTTGGCCTTGGCCAGCTCTCCTTGTAGGCCTTAATCAGTGATTCAAGGAAGACTTCAGAGTCAAAAGTTCCTTCATCGGTTAAGAGTGGAATACTCCTTACGTCTCCACCGGCAATGATTATTGAGTAGGGGTGAATCGGGTAGGCCGGTGTGGGAACTAGGGCTACGTCCCCCGGGTTGATGAGGGTGAGGGCAAGGTGTGCAAGCCCCTCCTTTGAGCCGATTGTGGTTATAACTTCGCTTTCTGGGTCAAGCTCAACTCCGTACTTCCTCTGATACCAGAGGGCTAGAGCCTCCCTAAGCTTGTAGAGACCTTTTGTTTGAGAATACCTGTGGTTTTTTGGGTTCTGGGCAGCTTCACAGAGTTTATCAACTATGTGCTTTGGGGTCGGAAGGTCTGGGTTTCCCATACCTAAGTCAACTATGTCCTCTCCTGCACGCCTCAACTTCATTTTAAGGTCGTTGACCACTGCAAAGACGTAAGGAGGAAGCCTATCTATTCTTGCAAACTGGAACTTTGACATCTCCTTCTCCAGGTTACTCTTTGAGTGAAAAGTTATTATACACCTTCAATTTGTTAGAATTTGGCTGCCGCAGGTGAACGGGAAGTCCGGTGAGAGTCCGGCGCTGTCCCCGCAACCGTGAGCAGGCAATAAAAAGGCTGAAACCACTGGGGGAGGAAGGTTAAGAGCCTCTCCTCTGGGAAGGTTCAGCCTTAAAAAGCCTGCGAGCCGGGAGACCGGCCTGCGGTAAAAACTTTCTGCCCTGCGGGGGTTCAGGGCAGGGAGGGTGAGGTGATAAGGAGTTTTATTTTATTTTTTCTGGTTCTTTTCCCTTTGGCCTCATTCTGTGGTGAGAGGATCGTTTCCCTTTCCCCAGCCCTTAGCGAAGTTGTCCATTACCTGGGGAAGGACTCAGAGCTCCTTGGGGTGACCAACTTCTGCGATGAGGACTTCTGTAAAGTTAAAGAGAGAGTCGGGGGTATAGTTAACCCTAACCTAGAAAAGACAGTTTCCCTTAAGCCTACTCTGGTTATATGCACAACGATGACCCCTGAAAGGTTCTGTGATGCTTTAGAGAGGTTGGGAATTAAAACAGAGAGGTTCAGACTCGTTTCTATTGAGGATTTGTTTAGCGTTTCAGAGCTCCTATCCAGAGAGCTTAACGTCCCTTCTAATAAAGTGGAAGTTTTAAAGAGGCGTTTAGAAGAAGAGGCTCAAGGGCTAAGTAGGTGCTTAAGGGGTAAGAAGGTCTTTATAGCCCTTTCGTCTAAGCCCCTTTACTGTGCAGGGAGCTCCACCTACCTTGGGCAGCTAATTGAGATGTCAGGTGGGAAGGTCGTTCCGGAAGGAAGCTTTAGGGCGGTTTCTCTGGAAGTCCTTTACTCCTTGAAACCTAACCTTGTCATATCGTTCTCCGGATGCTCTTCCTTTAAAGGTTTTAAGTGTTACGACCTTTCCCCCTATAAGTCGGACTTCCTCCACCCAAGTCCGAGGCTCTTGAGGGGACTGGATAAGTTAAGGGAGGAGATGTGTCAAGAGTAGGGCTTATCCTCCTTTTCCTCATACTTTCATCTCTTCTCTTTCTAACTTGGAGAGTTCCATCTTCTGAGATTCTAGTTTCCTTCAGGTTTCCAGAGCTTCTATCAGCCCTCTCCTTTGGCTCAACCCTTGCAGTTTCAGGAGCCGTCTTTCAAAACACTTTGAGAAATCCACTTGCCGAACCTTACACTTTGGGGGTCGCCTCGGCAAGTGCCCTTGGAGCCGTTCTCTCTCTCCTGATTAACTTAAGGCCTGAACTTGGGGCTGTTTTATTCTCTTCCCTATCGGTTTTGATAATTTGGTTTGCAGGAAAGCTCTTTAAGAACACCTTTTCCATTCTCCTTTTTGGAGTTGGAATAAATGCCCTCTTTTCTGCATTAATCCTCTTTTCCTACGCCCTCATTCCCTCCTACACACTCACAGATGCCATCTACGTTACACTCGGTTTTATAACTCCTCCTTCTTTAAAGGTTTCTCTCCTTTTAGTTCTCCTATCCCTTTTAACTTTGGTTTTAGGTCTTTACTTTAAGAGGGAAGTTGAGCTCCTTCCCCTTGGAAGTGAGATTGCCTACTTTTCCGGAGTAGACTCTGAAGGAGCCCTTTTAAAGCTCCTCGTCCTGTTCAGCCTTCCGGTTGCAGTTTTTATCTCCCTCTTTGGGATTGTTGGTTTTGTCGGAATCGTTGTTCCCCACCTTGTAAGATTGCTCGGTTTTAGGGTCGGAAAAGCCTTTATCCTCCTTAACTACCTTTTGGGTGGGGCTCTCCTTATCTTTTCCCAGTTCCTCTCAAGGGAGGTTCTCTACCCAACTCTCCTCCCGGTTGGAGTTGTAACTGCCCTCTTTGGAGCTCCTGCATTTATCTACCTTCTCTGGAGGTACTCCGGTGCTAGAGGTTAGGGAGCTCTCCTTTAGGGTTTTAAAGGGAATCTCCTTTAAGGTGGAACCTGGGGATGTTGTTGGAGTTGTCGGTAAAAACGGTGCCGGTAAGAGTACTCTGTTAAAGTGTTTAGGTGGCTATTACAGATACAGGGGACAGGTCTTCTTAAAGGGGAAGGAGCTCCTTTCATACCCTTTAAACAGGAGGGTTTTACTTGTTAACTACCTTCCTCAGGAGCTCTCCCTTCCCTTTGACTACACGGTTAAGGAGTTCCTCTGGGTAACAACGGGGGTAAAGGGTTTTGAACTGGCCGTTGAAAAGTTCGGTATTTCAGCTCTTTTAGATAGGAACTTTAACAGTTTAAGCGGTGGAGAGAAGGTTAAAGTTTTGCTTTCAAGGCTCTACCTATTAAAGCCTTCAGTTTTCCTCCTTGATGAGCCTTCAGCCTACCTTGATTTAGCGGTTATCTCCCTCCTTTCCTCCTTCGTTAAGGAGATGTCTTATGACCGGAAGAGCCTTTTAATCGTTTCCCACGACGTCTCCTTCCTCTACTCAGTATGTAAAAAGTTCATCGGTTTAAAGGATGGAAAACTCCTCTTTTTTGGGGGAAAGGAGGAGCTGGTTGAAAACCTTGAGACCCTCTTTGACTGCCCTTTAAGTGTGAAACTGATAGATGGAGAGCTCTTTATAAAAAATAAGGAGGTGTAGAGGTGAGAAGAGAACTCTTAGCCCTTAGTTTTGCTCTGCTTTTAACTTCTACTGTTAAGGCTGAAGACGTTTTAGTTACTGCAAACAGGATTGAAGTACCTGAAGAATCTGTTTCTGAGGACTTTGAGGTAATTACAAAAGAAGACATTAAAAAGTACGGATTTACCTCTATCTCCGATGTTTTAGCCTACATTTCAGGAATTCACCTTTCATCAAACGGAGGTTTAGGACAAGTTACTAACGTTTATACACTGGGCCTTCCCTCAAAGCACATCCTCGTTATGGTTAACGGAGTTCCCGTTTACGACCCTTCAAGGATCGGCGGAGAGGCCAACTTTGAGTGGATAGACCTATCAAACGTTGAGAGAATTGAGGTGATTAAGGGACCTCAGGGAGCCCTATACGGCTCAGATGCAGTTGCTGGAGTCATAAACATAATTACTAAAAAGCCTAAAGAAAGGGAGTTTAAACTAACTACGGAAGGGGGGAAGTATAAGACCTTCAAGGAGAGATTCTACGCGGGGCTTCCCCTAGAAAAGGGTTTCCTCTCTCTATCATTTGAGAACTTTAAGACAAATGGCTTCAGCGCAACAAACTCAGATAGCCCCTACTATGAGAGTGACAACGACGGCTTTAGGTATAAGGCAGGCTGGTTCTCTTACGGGTACAGCCCCAGCGATAGGGTTAGGATTACAGGAGACTTGAAAGTTAGGGGAGGAAGCGTTGACTACGATTCCCTTCCCTACAACCCTAAAGCAAAGGCTAACTACGACAACTTCTTTACAGATTTAAAGGGAGAGTTCTTAATTTCAGACGACCTTTCAGTTTCAGCCAAGTTCGGCCACAACAGGGAAGAGAGGGAGTATCCTTACGGCAACTATACTGGAGTAGTAAGGTACTTCTCCCTTCAGCCTGTTTACTATTTAAGTGAGAATACCTTCTTAACGGGAGGCTTAAACTACAGACAGGAGAAAGCTCAAACCCCAAGTAAGTCTTCTGCTCACACAAGGTCTGCCTTTGTGGAGCTCCACGGCGAAATCTTTGGAGTAACTTACACTGGAGCTCTAAGGAGAGATTGGCACAGCCAGTTTGGAGGGAAAACCACTTACAAGTTATCTGCAGGCTACAAGATTAGGCTGACAGGTACAAAACTTAGAGCCCAGTACGGAACCGGATTTAAGGCTCCCTCCCTCTATCAGCTCTACGGCCCCGGGGTAGGCAATGAAAAGCTAAAGGCCGAAACTAGCGAAGGCTGGAACGTAGGGTTTGACCAGAGAATTCCGTACCTAAAGGGGAGTTTCTCCGTGACCTACTTTAAGAACCACGTCTGGAACCTTATAGATATGCCCTGGTGGCAGGGAGTTTACAAGTACACTAACTACAATAAAGCCCTAACTGAGGGAGTAGAGATAAAGGGTAAGGTAGAGGTAATTGAAAACCTCTCTTTATTTGGAAGTTATACCCACTTAAGGGCAGAGGACTATAAGCCGGGTAGCGGTTGGGAGAAGCTTGCAAGGAGGCCTGAATTCAGCTATACGGTAGGAGTTGAGGGGAAATTTAAGGGAGTTAAAACTTCCCTATGGGCCCTCCACTACTCAGACAGGGAAGATTCAAACGGTAAAACCCTTGGAGGGTTTACAACTGTTAACTGTTACGTCTCCTACGAGTTTAAGGGAGGCCTTGAGCTCTACGCCAAAGGTATTAACCTTACAGATGAGGACTACCAGCTTGCCTACGGGTACAACACTATGGGAAGGGCCCTCTTTGTCGGCCTAAACTACGCCTTTAAGTAATTTTGGGGGCTTTTGCCCCTTTTGTTAAACTTCTCCTATGAGTAAAAGAGTCTTAATAACAGGAGCCTCTGGTTTTATAGCCGGCCATATAGTAAGGGAACTTTCAAAAGAATACCCACTCATTTTGGTCTCAAGGAAAGAGTTGGCCTATCCATTCCCTGTTTACCATCCATCAGATTTAAGGAGGGCCTTTGAAGTTGAACGGCCTGATGTTGTTATTAATACCGTTGGTATTCTCAAGGAAACTAAAGGAACAACTTATGGGGAAGCCCACGTTGAGTTTACAGGGAGTTTAGTTGAACTAGCAAAGGAGTTTGGAGTAAGGAAGTTTATTCAGATTTCTGCACTTGGGACTAGGAAAGGAGCTCCCTCCATCTACCACAGGACTAAGTGGGAAGCCGAAGAGTTAGTAAGGAGTTCTGGAATTCCCTACCTTATACTTAGGCCTTCAATAGTTCTGGGGAAAGGACAGAAGCTCTACGATGATCTTAAGAGGCTTTCAAGGTTCCTTCCGGTTATCTTTGCTCCAAGGATGAAGGTTCAGCCGGTTAGGGTTGAAAGGGTTGTTGAGGCCGTTAAGGAAGGGTTGAGTGTAAACTTAGCGGAACTTTTGAGCTCTGCGGAGAGAGGGTAATGAGTATGGGAGAACTCTTTAGGGAAGTCCTTAAAGAGCTCCGAATAAAAAGGCCTGTATTTGAGGTTCCGAAGTTCTTTCTCCTCCCTGCAGCCCTTATCGGCCTCTTTGAGTTTGATATTGACCAGTACAGGATGATTGAGGATAACCTCTGTAAGGGGGAGGAAAATGGTTGAAGAACTCTTTAAGGTCTCTCAGGAAGTTTTGGAGGGGAAGAGAAGTTTTAAGGAGCTCTTAGACTTTCCGGAAGGTAAACCTGAGAGGAGAGAAGTTCAGAACCCATTTAAAAGGTCTGCTCTAATCGTCTCAGCCGATAGGTTGGAGCACGTTAAAAAAGCCCTCAGCAGAGAAGCTGACGTAATCATTTTTAACTTAGAGGACGGAGTAAGTGATACTAGAAAGGAGTTTGGAAGGATATTTTTGAGGAAGTTCCTATTGAACACGCCCCTTTTAGGGGAGAAGGAGGTTGTTGTTAGAGTAAACCCGATTGATTCTCCCTACTTCTTTGAGGACGTTTATCAAATTCTTCCTGCTCTTCCTCACGCTATCAGGATTAGTAAAGTTCGTTCTCCAGAGGACGTTGTTACCCTTGACAGGTTAATCTCCTCCTTTGAAAGGAGCAGGGGAGTTGAGGAGGGGTTCATAAGAGTTCAGCTTTCAATAGAGACTCCTCAGGCGATTTCAAACCTGAAGGAGATCCTTTCGGCCTCAGAGAGGATAGATGCAGCTTACCTTGGGATTCTTGATCTGTTTGCAGAGCTTGGAGTTTCTCAGAAATTTCAGGGTGAGAGGTTGGGTTCTTACTTAAGGGAAAAGTTTTCCTTAGAGTGCCGTCTAGCTGGGGTCTGTCCAATAGGTCCTGCCTATCAGGACTATCAGGACCTTGAAGGTTTTAAGAGAGAAGCAGAGTTTGAGAGGGAGCTTGGTTTTTGCGGAAAGATGGCAATCTCTGTAAGGCAGTCAAAGATTGCCCTTGAAGTTTTCTCTCCCTCTGAGGAAGAGGTAGAGGAAGCAAAGGAGATAGTTGAGCTCTACGAAAGAGCCCTGAAGGGGGGGAAAGGAGGGATAACTTACAAGGGCAAGTTTATTGACCAGCCCATCTATAAGGACGCCCTTAACACTCTCCGTTTCTGTTCTTAAACAGCTTTTCCAGTTTATCCCATATGGTTCTTACTGCAGGAATGGGAGTGATGTCGTTTCTCTTAACGGCGAAAAAGCACCTTCTTATTGAAAGGCCTCTAATTTCTACTACTTTTACCTTTTTGCACTCAACCTCGTCCTTAACCGAGTACCTTGATACGAGGCCAAAGCCGGCTCCCCTTTTTACTGCCTCCTTTATCGCCGTATTACTTCCAAGGTAGGCAATTACGTTTAATTTGGCCGCCGGAATTCCGGCCTTTCTCAGTGCTTTCTCAACAGTTTTCCTCGTTCCAGAGTCCTCCTCCCTGAAAATGAGGGGAAGTTTTAGTAGCTCTTCAAGAGTAATTGAGTCCCTTTTAAAGTAGGGAGGGGAGATTAGGACGATTTCGTCGTTGTGGACTTTCTTTACTTCAAATTTAGGGTCAAACACTTCAAGGCCGACGAACCCTAAGTCAAAGTTTGGAATGTTCTCTCTTAGGAGGTTTAATACCTTACTTGAGTCGTAGATTTCGACCTGGAAAGTCACTTCTGGAAGGAGTTCTTTGAGTTTTATTAGGAGGTGGGGGATTAGGTAATCCCCCGGAATGTTACTTGCTGCAATTCTCACTTTTCCTGAAACCTTTGAGCTGTCAAGGGAGAGGAGTTCTGCAAGGGCTTCGTCTCTCTTCTTTAGTATCTCAACTGCGTGTTTGTAGAGTATCTTTGCCTCTTCAGTAGGAACTACTCTTCTGCCCAGCCTATCAAAGAGCTTCTTACCTAGAGAATCCTCTAGGTGTTGAATGTGGGTACTTACCGTAGGCTGGGAGAGGCCGAGCTGTTTAGCGGCTTTTGAGAAGCTCCTGTTCTCAAAAACCTTTGCAAATACTTCAAGCTGTTTTATGTCCATTTTTAGTTTTTGCTTACTCTAGGCCGGCTATTTTTAGAACAATATCAACAACAACAACGAAGAGGACTCCTGACATTATTATTGAAATCATTGTTCCAAATCCCCAGACAATCGGGGGGAGTTTAAGGCGTTTTACGTATTTAACGTAGTACGTAAAGGTTATGAGTGAGAATACAGCTGCCAGGCTGAACTTTAGGCCCAAGTAGTGTTTAAGGTCAAGGAGCTGGGAGAATATTCCGAGAGGTAAGAGGGAGAACATTACCATCATATAGAGGCCAACTATTGTTGCTCCTATTCCAAGGCTTTTAGCAAGACCGTCGCTGAAGCTCTTTGTAGCCATGGTAACCCTCCTTTAAATTCACGTAAGATTAATTATATAGCATATTGCAAAATAGTTAAGTGATCCTCTTCAGGAACTACTTTAAGCTGTGAGCGAGGGGCCCTTTCAAAGACCCTGTAGGCTCCTTCTATTTTTGTTATCTCGTCCTTGTCTCCCACCAGAATTTTGATGGGAACTTTCAGTTTTCCAACTAAGCCGTTACAGTTAAATTGGGTAAAGTTTTTTAGGAGCTCTATACCGACTTCGGGATTTAGAGGAGGAACCTTTTCTCTCCTTCTAGAGGAGATTTCCCTGAAGAAGTTTACTCCCCCTTTAAAGTCTCTCCTTAACCTTTTAAGGAACCTTTTAACGACGACTTCAGGTTGGGATAATCCAGTAAATGAAGTGGTCGGTGCGTAGAGTATGAGTTCTCTAACCTTTTCAGGGTGTCTGTATGCTATAAGGATTGAGACCGTTGCTCCCAGCGACCATCCAACCAGAGTAGAGTTTGGTTTGAGTTTTTCAGAGATTTCGTCTGAGAGCTCTTCTAGATTTGTTGATTTAAATGGAGACTCCCCGTGGCCGGGGAGCTCCAGGTGAACTGCACGCTCAAAGGGCGTTCCCCTCCAGACCTCCCTACTGAAACTCCAGCCGTGGAGGGTGTATATCATGCTGCCTTCTTCTCCTTCTTAACCTCTAAAGCCTTAAAGAGGTGGTACTCTTTAATAGCTTCAATCGCCCTCTTAATCTGGTTGTCTAACCTCTTCTCCCTCTCCTTCCTGATCTCTTCAGTCTTCTCGGGGTGTTCCTCAATCTCTTTAAATTCCTTCTTTAACTTCTCTATGTCCTCCTTAGAGAGCTTAACCTCTATGTCGGGGATGATCCCCTTACCGTCAATGCACTTGTGGTTTGGCATGTAGTACTTGGCTGTCGTTATCTTCACGGCGTATCCCATGTCCAGAGGGTAGAGGGTCTGAACTGATCCTTTACCGAAGGTCTTTTCTCCAACTACTACTGCCCTGTTGTTATACCTGAGGGCCCCGGTTAGAATCTCTGCAGCGCTTGCAGTTCCTCCGTTTACGAGCATTACTACTGGAACGTCCGTAGGAATTATCGGGTCGTGGAGCGAGTAGTACTTTTTGATACTTTCAGGAATCCTTCCCTTAGTGTAGACGATGAGAGCTCCCTTTGGCAGGAAGTAGTCGCTTATCGCAACTGCAGAGTCAAGGAGGCCTCCGGGGTTGTTCCTCACGTCAACTATTATTCCTTGAAGTTTCTTATCCTTCCTAATTTCCTCAAGGGCTTTCTTAAACTCGTCTACCGAGTTCCTCTGGAACATTGTAAACCTTATGTATCCGATGTCTCCCTGGAGGATTCTGTACTTAACGCTCTTAATCTTGATTATTGCCCTTGTTATTGTGAATGGCTTAGGCTCCGGCCAGCCCTTCCTCCAGACCCAGATTGTAATCTTCGTTCCGGGCTTACCCCTCATTAGCTTTACAGCTTCCATTAGAGTCATGTCGGGGGTAACTTCCTTGTCCTCAATCTTTACTATTATGTCTCCCGGTTTAAGGCCGGCCTTGTAGGCCGGTGTATCCTCAATAGGGGCAATGATCATTAGTTTTCCGTCCTTAGTCTTCGTTATCTGGATTCCAAGCCCTCCAAACTCACCGCTTGTTTCAACCTGAAACTCCTTCAGCTGGTCGGGTGTGAAGAGGTTTGAGTGGGGGTCAAGTTTGTTCAGCATTCCCTGAATAGCCCCCTCATAGAGCTCCTTAGGCTTCTTCTCCTCTACGTACTTCTCCTTTACCAGCTGGTAGGCTTCCATAAAGAGCCTTATGTACTTGAGTTCCTCCTGCTGGGTGTTTTGCTCCTTCATAACGGCAGAAATGGAGCTCTTACCTACCAAAGCTAGAAAAGTGAACAGGAGAACTGCTAAAAGAGAGGTCTTAAAACCTTTTTTCATCTTCTCTTCCTCTCAAGGACTTTTTTAACCTTTTCAATTATCCCTTTATCGTCAAGGCCGAAGTAGTGAAGGAGCTCCCAACCTTTCCCCGACCTACCGAATACGTCAGGTGTTCCGAGCCTTTCCATGGAAACCGGGTAGTTTTCAACTAAAACCTCTGCAACTGCTGAACCGAGTCCGCCTACTATTGAGTGTTCTTCTGCAGTTACTACTGCCTTTGTCTTCTGTGCCGATTTTACTATAAGCTCTGCGTCTATAGGCTTAACTGAAGACATGTGTATAACTTCAACTGAGATGCCCTCCCTTTCAAGCTCTGTGGCTGCAAGGAGAGCAAAGGAGGTCATAACTCCGTTTGAGATTACAGTAACGTCCTCTCCCTCCTTTAAAACGTGTCCCTTTCCAACTTCAAACCTGAAAGTCTCCTCATCAAATATCCTTGGAAACTTTTCCCTTGAAAGCCTCACGTAGAACGGCCCGTCGGTGTAGGCTATCTTCTTTATTACCGCTCTGGTTTCAACGTCATCTGCAGGAACGATCACTCTCATGTTGGGAATGTTCCTCATATTTGCAACGTCCTCAAGGGCCTGGTGGGTAGCCCCGTCCTCTCCTACGGTGATTCCTCCGTGGGTGCACACTATCTTAACGTTAAGGTTCGGGTAGCAGATGGTTTGCCTTACTGCCTCCCAAGCCCTTCCGGTTCCAAAGATTGCAAAGGTACTGACAAACGGAATTTTTCCAGTTGTAGCAAGCCCTGCAGCCGCGTTCATCATGTTTGTCTCTGCAATTCCCATATTGAAAAACCTATCGGGGAAGCGCTTTGCAAACTTTGCAGTTTTTGTTGAACCGGAAAGGTCTGCATCTAAAACGACAATCCTTTCGTCCTTCTCTCCAAGCTCAACGAGGGTTTCTCCGTAAGCGTCCCTTAAACTCACCTTTTCCATTGTTTCCTCCTTAGATAATCTCTCCCAGCTCTTTTAGGGCCTCTTTGAGTAGGTCAGGAGGTAGAGCCTTTCCGTGCCACTCAGCCCTGTTTTCCATAAAGGAGACTCCCTTACCCTTTACAGTTTTCGCGATAATCATTGTCGGTTTAAACTTTGACTCATCTGCCCTGTCAAGGGCTTCCTTTATCTCTTTAAAGTCGTGTCCGTTTATCTCCATCACGTTCCAGCCGAAGGCCTTCCACTTTTCAGCTGCAGGGTAGATTGACATGACCTCGTCAACAGGGCCGTCTATCTGGAGGTTGTTGTTGTCAAGTATTACAACCAGGTTGTTTAAGTTGTAGTGGGAGGCTGCCATTGAGGCTTCCCACACGCTTCCTTCCTGGGCCTCTCCGTCTCCAATCATACAGTAGACTTTACTGTCTGAGCCTGAGAGTTTAAGGCCTATTGCCATTCCAACTGCTGCACCGATTCCGTGGCCTAAACTACCAGTGCTTATCTCAATTCCCGGAGTCTTATGCATGTCCGGGTGTCCCTGAAGGTCCCCGTCAACCTTTCTAAACTCCATCAACTTCTCAAGGGGGAAGTAACCTGTTCTGGCTAAAACCGAGTAGAGGGCAGGACAGACGTGTCCCTTTGAGAGGACGAACCTGTCCCTCTCTTCCCACTTAGGGTTTAACGGGTTATGCCTCATTTTGTAGTAGTAGAGGGTAACTATTATGTCTGTTGCAGACATTGCTCCGCCCGGGTGACCTGATTGAGCGTTTGAAGTCATCTTTAGGATGTCCTTCCTCACCTCCCTTGCTATTGCCCTTAGGGTAACTTCATCTATATCCCTGTTGCGCTTAAGGAAGAACTCCGGTTCAAAACTTACCATATCTACCTCCTAAAATCCCTCTTCCTCTTTAATTCTCTCTATTTCCTCTTTAACCCTTTCGGGGGAGGTTCCCCCTATTACTTTCCTACTTGCTACCGAACCTTCAAGACTCATTAGGTCCAAAACGTCTTCTTCAAACTTATCTGAGAATTTTTTAAACTCATTAACAGTTAACTGGCTTAGGTCTTTACCTTTGTCTAAACAGTAGGCTACAAGCTGGCCGACTATCCTGTGGGCCTCTCTGAAGGGAACTCCCTTCTTTGCCAGGTAGTCTGCAAGATCGGTTGCAAGGGAGAAGCCCTTTGATGCCTGCTGCCTCATCCTCTCTGCCTTCGGCTTCATTCCCTCAACTATGAGTGTGTTGACCTTAAGGGCGATCTTTACCGTATCTATTGCATCAAAGAGAGGCTCTTTGTCTTCCTGAAGGTCCCTGTTGTAGGTAAGGGGAAGGCCTTTAAGGGTAGTTAGAATTGAGACTAAGTCTCCGTAAACCCTTCCAGTCTTTCCTCTTGTAAGCTCTGAAACGTCTGGGTTTTTCTTCTGGGGCATTATTGAACTTCCTGTGCAGAAAGCGTCGGGGAGCTCTATAAAGTTGAACTCCTGGGTTGACCAGAGGATTAACTCCTCTGAGAGCCTTGAAAGGTGCATCATGACCATTGCACAGTCAAATATGGTCTCAGCCACAAAGTCCCTGTCGCTTACAGCGTCCATGCTGTTCCTCGTAACCTGGCTAAAACCGAGTAGCTTTGCCGTAAACTCCCTATCAAGTGGATAGCTCGTTCCTGCTAAGGCTGCAGAGCCAAGGGGAGAAACGTTAACCCTCTTTAGGGTATCCTCAAACCTCTCTGCGTCCCTCTTGAACATCTGGTAGTAGGCGAGCATGTGGTGGGAGTAGAGGACAGGCTGGGCTATCTGTAGGTGGGTATACCCGGGCATTATTACTCCCAGGTTTTCCTCAGCCTGCTTTACAAAGGCCCTCCTCAGACCTTTAAGGAGGTCCAAAATCTCCTTAATCTCCTTCCTTACGTAGAGGCGGACGTCAGTTGCAACTTGGTCGTTCCTTGAGCGGCCCGTGTGGAGCTTCCCTCCGACCGGTCCTACCTTATCGGTTAACCTTTTTTCAATGTTCATGTGGACGTCTTCAAGTTCCTTCTTCCACTTAAACTCTCCTCTCTCTATCTCTTCTAAAATCTCGTTCAGGCCTTTGATTATCTTATCGGCCTCTTCGGAGGTTAAAATTCCCTGCTTTTCAAGCATCTTAACGTGGGCTACACTTCCTGCTATGTCGTAGGGAGCAAGACGCTTATCGTAGGAGACGGACTCTGTAAACTCCTCAACGAGCTCGTTCGTACCCTCTTTAAACCTTCCGCCCCAGAGCTTATTCTCAGCCAACTTTCACCTCCAAATGTACTTGCCCAATTCTATCAGCAAAACTATAATTCCCTAAAGTTTTCAAGGAGGAAAATATGCTTGGCAAAGAGGTGAAGGAAGCCCTTACTTTTGACGACGTTCTCCTGGTTCCAAACTACTCTGAAGTTCTTCCAACTCAGGTTGACGTTAGGACTAAGCTCACTAAGAAAATAACCCTCAATATCCCCATAATGAGTGCCGCTATGGACACGGTTACTGAGTCTGAACTGGCAATTGCAATTGCCAGGGAAGGGGGAATCGGGATTATCCATAAGAACATGACTATTGAGGAGCAGGCTGAGGAGGTTGACAGGGTAAAGAGAAGCGAAAGCGGGATGATAGTTAAGCCTGTAACCGTAAAGCCTGAACAGACGATAGCGGAAGCTGAAGCCCTCATGAGGAAGTACAAGATTTCAGGCCTTCCCGTTGTTGATGATGAAGGGAAGCTTGTAGGAATAATAACTAACAGGGATATAAGGTTCGTAAAGGACTTTTCAAAGAAGATCTCAGAAGTTATGACCAGGGAAAACCTTAAAACCGTTCCTGTAGGGACTACGCTTGAAGAGGCAAAGGAGATCCTCCACAAGTACAAGATTGAGAAGTTGCCGGTTGTTGATGAGAAAGGTTACCTCAAGGGCTTAATAACTATTAAGGATATAGAGAAGAGGGAGAAGTACCCAAATGCCTGTAAGGATGAGCTTGGCCGTTTAATGGTAGGAGCTGCAATTGGAGTCGGAGACGAGGCTCTAAGGAGGGCCGAGGCTCTAATAGAAGCTGGAGTTGACGTTATAGTTATTGATACTGCCCACGGCCACTCAAAGGGCGTTATTCAGATGGTAGAGAAGATTAAAGGTCTCTATCCTGACGTTGACGTTATCGCTGGAAACGTTGCAACTCCTGAAGGGACAGAAGCCCTCATAAAGGCTGGAGCCGATGCTGTTAAGGTTGGAATCGGTCCCGGTTCAATCTGTACAACTAGGGTCGTTGCAGGAGTTGGAGTTCCCCAGCTTACCGCCGTTGCCCAGTGTGCAGAGGTTGCTGATAAGTACGATATCTCAATAATTGCCGACGGTGGAATTAAGTTCTCCGGCGACATAGCAAAGGCCATAGGGGCAGGTGCAAGGGTTGTAATGATTGGAAGTCTGTTTGCAGGAACTAAGGAGAGCCCCGGTGAGCTAATCCTCTACCAGGGAAGGAGTTACAAAGTTTACAGGGGAATGGGATCCCTTGGGGCAATGAAGAAGGGAAGTAAGGATAGGTACTTCCAGAGCGACGTTGAGGAGAAGAAGCTGGTTCCCGAGGGAATAGAGGGAATGGTTCCGTACAGGGGACCCCTTGCAGATACGATTCACCAGCTGGTCGGCGGTTTAAGGGCTGGTATGGGATACTGCGGTGCAGCTAACATTGAGGAGATGAGGAAGAAGGCAAGGTTTGTAAAGATTACCTCTGCAGGTCTCAAAGAGTCCCACGTTCACGACGTCATTATTACAAAGGAAGCTCCAAACTACTGGATAGAGAGGTAGGGGCTTTTGCCTCTACCCTATTTTCTCCTTCCAGTTAACTCCAAATCGACTTAGAGCTCCCAAGAACTCCTGGTTAAACCTCTTCTTCCACCTGTTAAGGTCAATCTGAAAGTTTGAGGGTCTTTTAGGCTTAAACATGAGCTTCATTCCGGCCTCTTGAGGAGTCCTTCCACCTTTTTTCTGGTTACACTCAGAGCAGCAGGTTACCAGGTTCTCCCAGCTCCACTTTCCTCCCCTACTTTTAGGGATAATGTGATCTATTGTTGCCTCGTTGTCCTTTACGAGTTTTCCACAGTAAGCACAGGTAAAGTTGTCCCTTATGAAGATTGCTCTCCTGGTTGGAGCTGAAGTTTGCCAGTGGCGAAGGAGGACTGGAATCCTGATAGTTAGGGGAGCCAGGTACTTCATTGAGGGAGATGTAAGAAAGACGTTTTGGTAGTGTTCAAGGACCTCGCACTTGTTTAGGAGCTCCAGGAGAAAGGCTTTCTTATGGCTGAAAATGGCCACCGGATAGTAAGTCTTGTCAAGGACTAAAACGGGGTGGAGAACCATCTGTTTTCCCAAATAGGTTCCCCTATATTATATGCCCTCTACCCCCAGTTTAAACTTCAAGCTCTTCAATGAAGTTGTAGGAGCTCTGGGGAATTATCAGGGTTCTCCTCTTTGCCCCTTCCTCTTTCAGCCTTCTGTACTCGGAGATATCCTCTTTGTATGAGAAGTAGCCGGAAGCTTTAACGTGGGCGTCGTTTATAAACTCAAGCTCCTCTGCAAACATAAAGGTTCCCTCTGCACAGTTTGGAGAAAATACGATTAGGTAAACCTTCATCCTTCCTCCTACTTTAGTATAGATTTTCTCTAATCTTAACCGATTTGGGAGATACTTTGAAAGTTAAGAGTAAACCTGGTGACTTTAAAGTATTTGAGGTTTTAAAAGAAAAGCCCTCCAAAAGGGATGGAAAGTACAGGTACTACACCCTCTTTAAAAGGGGAATTGAGACGAAGGAGGCCATAGGGAGAGTTGCAAAACTCTCCCGAGTTTCTCCTAAGGAGATCCTCTACGGCGGTCTAAAGGATAAGAACGCTGAAACTACTCAGTTTATTGCTGTTAGGAGACCTTTAAAATTAAAGGAAATTAAAGATGAGAACCTTAGGCTCTGTTTTGTAGGTTACCTTGATAGACCTCCGAAGGAGTTGATAGAGGGAAACAGGTTTGAAGTTTTAGTGAGGGGAGTAAGGAAAGTTCCTGAGGAGAGGTTTAGGGTTTTAGAGGATGTAGGAATTCCTAACTACTACGGAGAACAGAGGTTTACACCGGTTAGGGGTGGAAGGTTCTTCGTTCAGGAGCTCCTAAAGGGCCCAAAGTGTGCACTTGTTTCCCTCTTTGCTCCTGCAGGCTGGGAGAGCTCCCTCTCAAGGAGGGCAAAGAAGTTATTCATTCAGGGGAAGTTTAAGGAGGCCTCTTCCCTTTTTAGAGGCTGGAGGAGGAAGGTTTCAGATTTCCTTTCAAGGGGCGGAAGTTTTGAAGAAGCCCTAAAGCTGGTTCCGAAGGAAGAGATTGAGTTTCAGTTAAACGTCTTCCAGTCTTACCTCTTTAATAGGCTTCTATCGGATTTAATTAAAGGAAAAACTCCCAATTTAGTTAAGTTTAAGTATAAACTCGGTTACCTGTACTATCCCCTTGAAAGTGTTTCTGTTCCTGTGGAGCTCCCCGCTTTCACCCCTAAACTGGACCTCTACGATTCTTTAATTAGCCAAATCGGAGTTGATAGGAAGTCCCTATTTCACCTTTCAGATTACTTCCATTCCTTTAAAAGGAAAACCTTTGTAAAGCCTAAGGATTTTGAAATTGAAGAGGTTAATAAAGGTTCTTACCTTCTAAAGTTTTTCCTCCCTTCAGGTTCCTACGCTACAAATCTTCTAAGGTTTCTCTTTAGTGCAGTTTGAGGGGTGTATAATCTCCAACCACAAGGAGATTTGGAGGTAAAGTATGGAAAAGTTTAAAGTTCTTATAACCGAGCACATAGCAGAGCCGGGAATAGAGCTCCTTAAGAAACAGCCCGACGTTGAAGTTACCTACGACCCGGAGCTCTTTAGGAACTTTGACAGAATCCTTGAAATTATCCCTGAGTACCACGCCCTTATAACAAGGAGCGGAACTCCCGTTACTGAGGAGCTCCTTGAGAGGGGAAAGAAGTTAAAGGTCGTTGGAAGGGCAGGAGTTGGAGTTGACAACATAGACCTTGAGGCAGCTTCAAGGAGGGGAATCCTCGTAGTTAACGCTCCGACGGGGAACACTCTAGCTGCAACCGAACACACTATGGGAATGATGTTGGCAGCTGCAAGGTTAATTCCCTACGCCCACAAGTCCTTGAAAGAGGAGAGGAAGTGGGAGAGGAAAAAGTTTATGGGGGTTGAGCTTGCAGGTAAGACCCTCGGAATAATAGGTTTTGGAAGGATAGGTTCAAGGGTTGGTATAAGGGCAAAGGCCTTTGACATGAAGGTAATAGCCTACGACCCCTACATAAAGAAGGAAAAGGCCGAGAGGTTGGGAGTTGAGCTTGTTGACGAGCTTGAGGAGCTCTTGAGGCGCTCAGACATAATAACCGTCCACACTCCTTTAACCGAAGAGACCAGAAATATGATTACAAAGAGAGAAATTGAGAAGATGAAGGATGGCGTAATCCTCCTAAACATAGCTAGGGGAGGGATAATAAACGAGAAAGACCTCTATGAGGCCTTAGTTAGCGGTAAAGTTAGGGCTGCAGCCGTTGACGTTTTCTCAAAAGAGCCTTCAACCGACAACATCCTTCTTGACGCTCCGAACATAGTTGTTACTCCCCACATAGGTGCAAACACCTTTGAGTCCCAGACAAACGTTGCAGTAATAATTGCAAATCAGGTCCTTGCAGCCTTAAGGGGAGAGGAGGTTGAATTTGCCGTAAACGCTCCCTTTGAGGATATTGCAGCGGCTAAGGTCTTAAAGCCCTTCATGGAGCTTTCTGAAAAGCTTGGCCTCTTTGCAGTTCAGGTTGCCTGCTCAAGGGCTAAGGAGATTATCCTAGAGTTCAGGGGAGACCTTGGAGAGGACACAAAGCCTCTCACAACAGCCTTCCTTAAGGGTTTCCTTGAGAAGGTAGTTGACATTCCAGTCAACCTGATTAACGCTCCTTTCCTTGCAAAGGAAAAGGGTATAAAGATTACCGAGGTTAAAAGGCCTGAGGGAATCAACTTTAAGAAATTGATTAGGGTAGTCTGCAGGGGAGAGAACGGAGAGGAGTTCACGCTTGCCGGAACTGTAATGGACGACAAGTTCCCGAAGATTGTTGAGATAAACGGTTTCCTCTTTGACCTTACCCCCGAAGGAAAGCTCCTCCTGATAAGGAACTACGACGTTCCGGGGGTTATTGGTAAGCTAGGCTCTATCCTAGGTAAGTATAAGGTTAACATTGCAGGCTTCCAGCTTGGCAGGAAGGAAAAGGGTAGGGAGGCCAAGGGAGTTATCCTGGTTGACGACGACGTTCCCCAGCAGGCAATTGAGGAAATTAAAGAGATTCCTGAAATCTTAGAGGTTAAGCAGGTTAACCTATAGACTCCTTTCTCACTTCCAGCATAAAAGGGGCCTTTTAGGCCCCCTTTTTATTTTCTTTTTTTTCTTCAGAGTCAGAGGTTGACAATTAAGTAATGAGAACTATTATTATGAACATCACAGTTGCTGCTGTTAGCCATACTTACTTGACAGATTGAGAAAAAAATTGTATAATTACTGCCAACAAAATTGAATAGGTAAAAAAGAACAAACTTTAGGTTAAAGAAAAAGAAACTATCGGTTAAAACAAAAATTTTCCTCAACTTAAACTGAAAAAGTAACTCCTCCCTCTACCTCCTCCCTATACTTAATCACAGAAGCTAAATCATAAAACCAACCAAAGGAGGAGGTATCATGGGAGTCAGGAAGCTACTCAAAACATCACTAGCGCTCCTAGCGGTAGGAGGAGTATCCTACGCAGGATTGGCCAATGCGGCAACTCAGGATGAGCTTGTTGTAGAACAGCACTACTCAGGAGAAGCTAATGTAGCTAAGAGCGAAAATGAATCAGATAAGAAGTTTGAGCAAAAGAGTGCAAAAGACAGCCCAAACAAAGCTTATGTTATTGAAGCCGGTAAGAACACTTACCTCTACGGTTTTCAGCACGATGGTAACAACCAGATTGGTGCTAATAATGCTAAGTTAGTCTTCAAGACTGCAGATGAGAGCGATTACTCAAAATTTGAAAACAACGCTAAGGGAACTGTTAAGGTTACTATTAAGCAGTCCGGTGGAGATAACAAGTTCGTTAAGGAGACACTTTCAGATGCTCCTGCAGGTTCTCCAAGCGTGATCTCTAATAATGGAGATATTACTGTAAGCCTTTCACAAGATGGAAAAGATGAGACTTACCTCGGTCTCGTGAAGAGCACGAAGGATGGTGCATCAATAACAATCAATCTTTCTCAGGATGATGGAGTTAACAAAACTCACTTCTCCAAGATTGAAGCGGACGGTTCTATTTCAATTAATATGTGGCAACACGGAGGTGGTAACGAAGCTTACTTCGGTTCAGACTCAACAGGTGTTGACTCAACAGGTGTTGATGTTGGAGGAGATTTAAGCGTTCACGCTTATAATGATGATTCTAAAGCTATGGAGCAGAACGGAGCTGATAAGCTCATAGTTAACAGGCTTGTAACTGGAGCTAATGCCGACTTAGGTATTACTCAGACCGGAACAGAAGGAACTATTGAAATTAAGAACGTTAACAGTAACTCAGCCTTTACTCTAAATGCTGATCAAGAGGGTAATAAGGACACAATTACTCTAGGTGTGGATGATTCAACAGCCTTCAAGTCAACAAGTGGTGATATTACCCTTGACATTACTCAGAAAGGTGACGGTACTAACAGCGTTGTAATAGCAAACTCTCAAGAAGTTAGCGTAGGAGAAGCTAATATTACAATTACTCAGGATAACGACAAGGCCTCAGGAGCTAACAAAGTTATTATTGATGACCTTACTGTAGATGGAAAACTTACGGCTAAGATTAACATGGACAATAATGGGGATGGAACAAACGTCTTCCAGATTTTAGGTGGAAGTGTTGATGGTAACTTAACAGTTAAGGGTTACAGCGATGATACCCTTGACATTGTAGGAACATCAAACACTGTAACCTTTAAGGATGTTGATTCAGAGAAAGATGCTACTCTTGCTATGGACATTTCGGGAGATGAAAACAAAGTTATTGTTGAGAAGATTGACAATACTAAAGATAGCGAAACCCTTAGCTTTAAGACTTCCATTACAGGAAATAAGAACCTAATTCGTGTTGACGAGATTAAGGGACAGGGAGTTGATACTGATATCTTCATCCACGGTGACAGCAACAAGATCGTTGCTCTTGATAATCCAAGTTCTGTCTCCGGCGTTGATGACCTAAAATTTGATGCTGATGAAGGTTTAACTCAGATTGCAAGTGCCGGAGCAGCTAAAATGGATATAGACATTGGAACTTCCAGTGATCCTGCCAGCAATAACCAGATTGCACTATACCAAGAGGCTGATCTGACTGCCACATTTAAGCTCAGCATCGCAGCTGGTGCTAACAACAACCAGGTTCTTGTATACCAGAAAGGATCTGATACTGCCTTTGCTGACATCTCTATCTCTTCTAGCGATAATGTTGTTAAAATATACCAGAAGACAGTATCTGGTACGAATGCTAGTGTTCATGTTGATGTTAACTAATTATTGTTCGGCTGTAAGGATAAAGAGGAAGGGGGTAGTAGCTCCCTTCCTCTTTATTTTATTTTCTTTATTTGTTCTTTTTTCTTTTTCTTTACCCTCTTTTGGAAGTTCCAGTAACAGTGATATAGACTATTTAATAATAGATAAAACTAAAACTCCGTGGGGACATAAGTTTTACAAAACCTTCAGTGAGGTTTGGAAACCCCCTAAGGGAATAGACAGCTATTTTATTATAATAGAGGAGAAAAAACCTTCTTTTCGCCAAAGTTGGATTTACATTAAAGTAGGAGACAATATATATATGAGAATAGTATATTACTCCATGTTGAAACCGACTACTTCAAATTTTGACATGCAAAGACAGGCAGTAGTTGCCTCAAAGAGGGTACTTAAATACTTGCTTACAGATTTTTTAAAGTTTAAAGCAGAGAATGAAAAATTCTAATTTTTGGAGGGAAAGTGAGGAAAGTATTATTATCAGGACTTATATTGTTTTTTCTTTCTTCAACTTCTTACTCCTCAACTATGACCTACAAGTTCTTAATTCCCGATTTTGGCGGAGATCCTGACTACTGGTATGGTTTCTTTAATGAGGCAGAAAAGCAGAATATATACCATCCTCCTACTAAAAGGGAGGAACAGAAAGAATCAGAGCTGGAAGATTTTAAAAACCGTTTGAAGTATTTAATTCTAAGCAGACTGGCATCTAAAATAGCTGATGCTGCTTTTGGTGAAGAAGAACTTAAACCTGGAACTTACGAAATAGGAAACTTTCAAGTTCAAGTGAAGCCCACAGGAACGGATATTCAAGTTATTTTAGTGGATACTACTACTGGAAATCAAACTACCGTTGAAGTTCCAATGTATAACAAGTAGAAAACGAAAGTTTAACTTGATAAAATACCCCTACCATTTGAGGGGGTGATTTTATGTCCAAATTTAAGTTTACTGCTGCCTTTGGGCTACTTGTCCTTTTGACTTCCGGCTGTGCCTACAACTCTATAGCTCCCTCAACTCCAGTCTCAGTTAAACCCCCGGTTGTCAATGAGGAACCTCCGGCCCACAGTCTCCTTCAGTTCCTTCCTCCCCCTAAAGAGCTTATTCCGGTTGCCATTTACAACTTCAGGGACCAGACCGGTCAGTACAAGGTCTATAACAATATAAGTACTTTTTCAACTGCAGTTACTCAGGGAGCAGCATCTATTCTAATTAAAGCAGCTTACGATAGTGGCTGGTTCCTCCCGCTGGAGAGGGAGAGCCTTGCGGACCTGCTGACTGAGAGGAGGATAATAAGGAGCTCCATAGAACAGGAGCTTAAGAAGAAAGGTTTAAAGCCTAAAGGGGATGTACTTCCACCCCTTAAGTTTGCTCCTATTATCTTAACTGGCGGGATAATCGGTTATGACACTGATGTAGTTACAGGAGGCTTTGGAGCCAAGTACTTCGGAGTTGGCGGTTCTACTCAGCTCAGGAGAGATAGGGTTACAGTTTACCTTAGGGCAATTGCCGCTAAAACCGGAGAGGTTCTCTTAACCGTGACTGCTACCAAAACTCTCCTTTCTAGAGAGCTTGACGTTCACGCCTTTAAGTACGTAAAGTGGAAGAGGCTCTTCCAGCTTGAGACTGGGGTAACAACTAACGAACCCGGGCTTTATGCCCTTCAAGGGGCTATAGAGAAGGCTCTCTACGCTTTAATAGTTGAGGGAATGGTAAAGGGGTATTGGCAGCCTAAGAACCCTTCAGATATTTACTCTCCCGTTGTTCAAAAGTACTTTAAGTGGAAAACAGAAGAGCTTAAAAAGGAAGAGGATAACCTCAGGAGAATACTGGGAAGGGACTTTACGGAGAAGGAACTGGCACAGTACTTAAAGAGGGTAAAAGAGGAGAGAAACCTTATTCAGTGGTATGAAAAATCAAAGAAAAACAGGAAATAAAAAGTTTGTTTAAAGTTTAAATAAAGAGATCCTTTGGTTTAATTTTTTTTTGAAACTTTTGTTTCCTAATGGGTAACCAAAAGTTTGTCCATTTTCTGTAAAGTATGTTGTATTATTTAGTATTTGTAAAATAATTTGTAAAATAACTAATGAGGTAATAGATGGATAGCGTTAAACAAAAGAGCTCTCTCCTATTGAGCGGAATCCTTTCAAAGGACATAAACCTCTTTTCAGAAGGAGTTCGTAAGGGAGAAAACCCGTTTACAGTTAACGAAAAGGGACAGTCTTTCCTCCACCTTGCAGCCAAGTCTAACGCTGCTGAAATCGTTGAACTCCTCGTTAAGCTGGGCCTCTCACTTGACGAAAGGGATAAGAAGGGCAGAACTCCTCTTCACTACGCTGCAGCCGCCAACTCTGTTGAGGCAGCCCAGAAGTTACTCTCCCTCGGAGCTCAACCCGATTCTGTTGATGAGGAGGGAAGGACTCCCCTCCACTACGCTGCAAGTGCAGGGAGCTTAGAGGTTCTTAAGCTCTTAATCGGTAAGGTAGAGAACCCTGATATACCCGATAAGAAGGGTAGGACTCCCCTCTTTTACGCTGCTGCTAAGTCAAAACCGGAAACTATGACCCTGCTTATTTCATCAGGCGCAGACCTAAACTATAAGGATTCTCTTGGGTACACACCTTTAATCTTTGCGGCTGAAAAGGACGCGCAGAGCTCAGTTCTCTTCTTAATTGAAAAGGGAGCAGAAGTAAAGGAGAGGGACTTAAGGGGGCAAACTGCCCTGCACAAAGCGGTTAATAACAGGAACCTTTTTCTGGTTAAGGAGCTGTTTTTTCTTAAGGACATTCCGGATAACGATAACCTCTACCCGATTCACTATGCTGTAAACGTTGGAGACCTTGACGTTGTCAGAGCCCTCCTTGATTTGGGAGCTGATCCTGGAAGTAAGGATAAGCTAGGAAAGACGCCACTCCACTATGCAGTTTCAAGGAACTTTAAGGACTTGGTTGAACTCCTCATCTCTTATGGAGCTTCGGTTTCTGAAGTTGACAGCTTAGGCAGGACTCCGGCCCATTACGCAGTAGCCAACGACAACGTTGAAATCCTTCAGCTCCTCCTTAAAGGGGATTCAAAAGGTGAGCTGAAGGATAAGGGGCTTTTAATTGAGGCTGCAGTTTCAAAGTCAGTCAACTCCCTTAAGCTCTTGATTGGGGAAGGTTTTAATCCCAATGAGAGGGGAGGAGAAGGGAAGACTCCGCTTCACCACGCTGCTGCCATTAACGCAGTTGAAGTGGTTAAGGCCCTCCTTGAGGCTGGAGCACAGATTGAGGCGGAAGATGTGTTTGGAGGAACTCCTCTTCACTACGCTGCTGCAAACGGTAGTTTAGAGGTTCTGCAGTTTCTCTTGAGCAGCGGGGCTGACGTAAACAGGGAGAATAAGAAGGGAAGGACTCCACTCCACTATGCCGTCTTGAAGAACCAGCCTGAGAGCGTTAGGAAGCTTATACTTTCAGGTGCTGACATTAAAAGGGCCGATGAAGTTGGAAGAACTCCCTTACACTACGCCTGTGAGCTTAACAGTCCGGAATTGGTGGAGATTCTCCTAAAGGCAGGAGCAGACCCTAACGTTTTAGACCCTCACATGGTTTCTCCCCTTCACATTTCTGCTTTTATCAACGGCCCTGAAGTTTCACAGATGTTGATTGATAGCGGAGCTGACGTTAACCTTAAGGATAAGGGAGGGAAAACTCCTCTTCACCTTTGCGCTCCGAAGGACAGTTTTGAGGTTGCCAACATTCTGGTTGAGAGAGGGGCCGATTTAAACGTTACGGATAACCAGGGGCAAACTCCCCTCCACCTTGCCGTTATCTCAAAGAGCAGTAAAGTATTAAATTTGCTCCTTGAAAAAGGAGCTGACGTTAGTTTAAAGGATGTTGAGGGCAGGACTCCCCTTCATCTTGCCGTTATGTCGGGAAACAGGGATGCAGTTTCGTCTCTCATGGAGTCTTCTCCTGACCTTATCAGCGAAGCCGACTCTTCGGGAAAGACCCCCCTTGACTACGTAATGGAAGTTGGAGATGAGGAGCTCTTTTCCACCTTTACAGATTACATTGGCTCAGGTTTTACTCCTGAAAGTCCTCTTGTTAAGTCAATTTTGAAGTCGGACAGGGTAGGTTTTCTAAAGGCTCTAATTGAAAGTGGCCGTCTTTCTTTAAACCAGTTAGGGAAGGAGGGGCAGACGTTGCTTCACTATGCTGCGGCCCTTGGAGCTCCAAAGTGCGCCGCTTTCCTGGTAGAAAAGGGAGTTCCTGTAAACCAGAAAGATAACTTTGGAAGGCTTCCTATCCACCTTGTTTCAAAGAGTGATGATATTGAAACTGCCAAAGTTTTAGTTGAAGCGGGAGCCTATCTTGATTTTAAGGATAACTTTGGAAAAACGCCACTCCACTTCTGCGGTATGTTTGGCGCATCAAAGTTTGCCCGTTTTCTCATAGAGGCCGGAGTTAATCCGTCTCCTGAGGATATACTTAAGAAGACACCCCTTCACTATGCCGCCTCAAGCGATTCTGCCAAGGTAGTTAGGGTTCTGCTGGAAGCAGGTGCAAGTCTTGATGAGAAGGATTCCCAAGGCATTACGCCTCTGGTTGAGGCAGCTAAGAGTGGTAAGTTTCATGTACTTAAAGAGATGGTTGATTTTGTACTTTCGGGGAATGAAAAGCAACTGTAAGTTTAAAACTGATTTCTCTTTGAAGTTTTTAAAAGGTTTAAAGGTAAGGTTTCTGTTCTTCTATACAATGAAAGAGTGTACGATACTTTTTTAGGAGGGAGAGATGGAGGCTTTGAGGGATCATCTGTTTAAGGATAGAAGGGATTCCTACCCTTTTTTGTTCAAGTTTGAGGATCCGAGCAACAGGATAATAAGGAGTTCAGAGGAATTCCTAAAGAGCTTATCAAGGGAAGTTGTAAAGTGTGTAAGGGAGAGGGAAAAGATAGTTCTTGTTTTCTTCAGAGTTCTTTATCTGTCTGAGGAGAAGAGAAAGAATTTTGAGGTAGACTTGGTTAAAAGCTTTAGATCCTATGACCTTGTAGCCAGTTTGTCTGAGAACATCTATTCTGTTGCGGTTGTTACTTCTAAGCCTCCTGCGGAAGGGGTGAACATTCAGAAAATTCTTTCAAGAATAAGGTATGTTATGAGGAAAAATGGTTTGATTGTCGGCAGTTTAAATTACTCTTTTAAGATTATCCCTTATGACGGGGTAAACCTAAAGGCACTTATGAAGATTAGTGTCAGAGAACTTAAAGGTGAATTTAAATTGCCCTTTATCTTCCCTCAAGGTAAGCTGGATAGTTAAATAGCTTTTCGTAAAGGATAGAGGCGGCCTTTGAAGTGGGGGTTTTTATCCTCTGGGATAGTAAGTATTCTGCCCAGAAGTTTCCCTTTCTGCACAGCCTCTTTAGTTCTTGAACTGTGAAGTTTCCTCTGGGGAGGGGAGCCCTTTTTTTCAGAGAGTAAACTTCGTACAGGTAAAAGCTCTCTTTGGCTTTCCTTCTATTGTTTGCTTTTATAAACCAGCTATACGCTTCCTTATATAACCTGGCTTTTTCCTTAATTTGTTTAATTCTCCTTCTTAAGAACTCCTCCGGGTCCGATTCGCTTATTAGTAAACAATTTCCCTTACCTACAGAGGATGCTTCCTCAAGTAAAAGTTCTCCCAGTACGTTGGCAGCCTCTTTTTTACCCTTTCTAAACTCTTCTTTAAGGATTGAAACTGCAAGTTTTCTGTTTCCTAACTTAAAGAGGCTAACGGCTGAACCGATTCTTGCTTCCTTTATCCCGTACCTTATTGCAAGCTGATAGTAAAAGAGAGCTCCTTTGTAGAGCTCATTCTCCCTTAGGTAGTCTCCCAAGTATAAGTAAAGTATCGGCTCTTCCTTACCAAGTTCCTCAATCTCCTTTAGTTCTTTAAGGCTTAAGTAGTGGCTTGTTTTAAAGAATTCCCTGTTTGGGTAACCGTTCTCTATCGCTTTAAAGAACCAGCTTCTTCCTCTATTTACCTTTTTCTCCATTAGATAGGTTTTACCTACTAGGTAGGCTGCCTCTCCCCTTTTCCTGCCGGAGAGCTGTTTAAACGCTTTAAGGAGATATTTCCTTGCTTTAGTGCTCTTTCCTTCTTTTAAAAGGAGTTTTCCTGCACATAGTTGTGCTTCACCAAAGCCTTTATCTGCTAGCTTCTCAACTTCGTTTAGCCTTTTAGCTTCAACACTGCAGGTTGAAATTTGCTGGTAGGTTAAAGGAGGGCTTGAACACGAAAATAAAAGTAAAGGAAGGAGGGTAAGAGCTTTACCAGCTAACCTTGACATCAAGGTATCCACCCGTCCTCGGTTTTCTGTCCTCAAATGCACTTCCGGGTAAAAATATTCCGCCTCCAAAATTTAAATTCTCTCTGAACACTTTTAGTCTGTACTTAAGGGAAAAGTCCAGTCCTACAAATTTGCCTTTGCTTTTAAACTTCTTTTCTCCAAGTATAAGCCTTTTTCCTTTACCGTCTGTTAAATAGATTGAGCTTATGAATGAGAAGTTCTTAACCGGGAGAGTTACCCTTGCGCCGGTTAGATTCATGGGGTCTATACTGAAGAAAGTAATCCACCTTCCAAAGTAAAGATTTCCTTTAGCCTGTGGTGGAAAACTCAGCGATTTATCGGTGAAGACATTTAGGTTTATACCCTTAAACTCCTTCCCCAGTTGCAGGAAGTAAGAGTTCCCTCTCAAAGAGACAAAGGAGGAAAAACTCTCCTTCCAACCCTTTAAGTTGAACCTGCTACCTGTTGAAAAGATGGACTTTCTCCCGTTTGTGAACTTAGTATAGAGGTAAGAAACGGTAATGCCTGAAGTGTTTGTGAAGTAGTAATTTAATTTGCTGTTAAACGCTAGGAGTCCTCTGAGGTTTAACTGGTTTTTGTAATTCCTGAAGCCCTGATATGACAGGGAAATAGAGAACTTCTTATCAACAAAGTCTGTTGAAGCTTCAAGTGAAATAGGGCTCCAGGCTTCAAGGAAGTTCTCTCTTCTAATAATTCCTCCTTTTAGTAAGACCGTATCCTTTATCCACTTTTCTTTAAAGAACTCTTTTACTGCTACTCCTAGTTTGTTTTCTTCTCCTTTCCTTAAAACTCTTAGTCCTACTCCTTTGTAGGATAGTTGGGTAAATGTGTAGCTTTTAGAAAGTTCTCTATTGATTGAAGTTCCAACGGATAGTTTTACATTCTTTTCCTTCCTTTTTCCCTTTCTCGTTTCCGGGAAATTGACTTTGTATGTCTCTTCCTCTGTTACTCCATTTTCGTTTTTGTTAATGTCCTTTGTAAGGGACTCTACTAGGCTATAGAGTCTCCTACTTTCATAAGGCTTTTCTTTGAGAGCTTTAATAGGTCGTTGTTTATTTCTTCCTTCCTGTTTGCTTGGATGGGAAACTTCCTTTTTAGGCAGAATCCACCTCTTAGGGTAGAAGTAGCACTTTCTTAAGAAAGCTTTCTTAAAACCTAACTTTCTTAGTTTGTTTAGAGCTTTCCTCGCTTTTCCAATTTCGTCCCAAAAACCGACTCTAAGAGTATAGTACTTTCCAATTTTTTCAATCCTTACCTCATTAAAAGTTCTGCTGAGTTCTCTAAATGTGATTTTTTCCTTTTCTGTTACCCTTACGCTGGATAGAACTTGAACGCAGTAGTAGGAATTACCTACTACTGCCCCCTCTGTTCCTTTCATTGAAAGTAGAATTAAAACGTGAGCTAGTAAGGTTACGCGTTTAAGCATTCCATCTGCTCTCTTTGGTTTATGAGAGCTTGAATTAATTTTCTAAATTTAATTAGTTTTATTATTAACTGTGTTCTATTTTCACATTGAAGCTTCTTTAGTAATTGATTAATGTGGTATTTAATGCTTTGTTCTGTTAAACCAAGCTGTTTTCCAATCTCTTTATTGGTATATCCTTTAAGTAAGTAGTGAATAATTTGCAGTTCTTTTGTTGAAAAGGTTTTTAATGAGAGGTTTTCTCTAAGTATATACTGAAACATAGAACGTTTAATCCAGATTTCACCGTTTTTAACTGAGTAAAGAAGTTTTTTAAGGAGTTTAGGATCCATATCTTTATAAATTATCCCCTTTATTGGAAAGAGTTTGAGGAAAACAGCAATATCATCTTCGGAAAGTTCGTAGTCCAATAGAACGAGGATTTTATTCTCATCTATGATTTTATTGACTTCTGATAAGTTATTTAAGAGGAAATTATCGTCAACTATTACTATATCTGCGTTCTGCCAGTAGGAAACGAACTTTATCTCCTCTCCTAAACTATTTACCTTATCCTTGATAAGCCCAGAGATAAACTTACTGGTTAAAGCACAGGAAACCCTCATTTTCTCCATATTTTACTCCTACTCTTTTTGTTAAAATTACCAAAGTAAACCAAGACCAAAAGATACGCCTCTAGAGGTCGTTTTAAAGTCAAAACCGTTTATATCATGGGCTTTAGTGTAGCTGTAGTTGTAGGAGCTGAAAAGGTAGAGCTGTGGGTTTAGGAAGTATTCCGCCTCACACTCAAACTCTCTGTCTGTTTTATTTCCTATGGGTAGTGCCCCCTTGATTGATAATTTTAGGTAGTAAGTTGGATTTAGCGACACTTTTAAGTGTAAGCTCGGGATCATTGTTGAGAGGGTATCCGTTTCTTTGCTGTATCCACCTTTGTACTCAAAGGTATTTTCTAATTTGTAGTCTATGAATAGGAGATTAGCTCCAAGTTCAAGGTTTATAAAATCGTAGTTGAACCTGTCAAGAGGCTGGTAGTAGAAGGTAAGTTTTATGTTGTCGCCTGTAATTTTGGAGTGGAGTTCCGTTCCCGACTTGAAATTTAAATCTGCATACGAGAAATCCCGATCTAACGTTTTTTTGCCGGAAGAATGAAGGTGTACGTATTTAACTCTTATATCTGGAATTACCGGCATATTTTCCACTGAGTAAGATATCCCGTAGGATTCCTCGTTCCCCGTTGGAAGGCCAATTTTATCTGGATTTTTTATATCCATTGTTATTGAAGGTTTTTCTTTGAAGAACTTTAACTCTTCAAGGGGAAAAGCTTTTAAAGTTTGGCATAAGGGAATAACTGCTATGGGTATGGCTAACAACGATACTCTACAGATTTGATAGTATTTTCCTGACTTTAGCTTAAACATACTTAGTTACCCCTTAATTGTAAAATTAATTATAGATGGTAACTTGATATCTATCAATAGGACTTATATCTCAAATATTAATAATCTTATCTTTTAATGATAGCCCAAGCTTTCTCAGTTAGCATCCTTCCCCTTGGGGTCTTTACGATAAATCCCATCTCTATTAAGTAGGGTTCGTGGACGTTCTCTATCGTTTCCGGGTCCTCCTTTAAAACAGTTGCGAGGGTTGTTAGTCCTACAGGCCCTCCTTTAAAGACCTTTGCGATAGTTTCAAGTATCTTCCTGTCAAGCCTATCAAGCCCGTAAGAGTCAATGCCTAGTTCACCTAATACCTTCTCAACCTCCTTCTTCCCTACCTTTTCCCAGTTGTGGACTGTTGCGTAGTCCCTGACTCTCTTTAGGATCTGGTTGAGGATCCTAGGGGTTCCCCTTGAACACCTGCCGAGAAGTTCAAGGGCCTCCTCGTCAAGGTTTAGTTTCAGCTTCTCTCCACCCCTCCTGGCTACCTCCTTCATCTCATCAGGTGTGTAGAGCTCCAGCCTGCAAACTATCCCGAACCTGCTCCTTAGAGGAGGAGTTAAAAGGTTTAACCTTGTAGTTGCACCTATTAAGGTGAAGGGAGGAATCTCTATTGAAACTGTCCTCTTACCCCCCATTACGACGTCAACTCTAAAGTCCTCCATTGCACTGTAGAGGGTTTCTTCAACTGCCCTGTTGAGTCTGTGTATCTCATCAATAAAGAGGACGTCCCCCTCCTTTAAGCTCGTGAGTATTCCAAGGAGGTCTCCCTTCCTCTCTATGGTTGGGGCTGAAACCATTTTAATTTCTCTATCAAGCTCCTTTGCTATTATCGTTGAAAGTGTAGTCTTTCCGGTTCCCGGCGGTCCGTAAAAGAGAACGTGGTCCAGGGGTTCTTCCCTCCTCCTTGCAGACTCTACTGCTACTTTCAAAACCCTCTTTACTCTCTCCTGACCGATAAACTCTGAGAATCTCTTTGGTCTTTCTATCAAGCCTTACTCCCTGAAAGGCGTTTGACGGCCTCCTTGACGGCTTCCTCTAAGGAGAGCCCTTCTAAATTTATTCCTTTCAGGGCCGACTTAACTTCACTCCTTTTATAGCCTAAGGCCTTTAAAACCTGGTAGAGCTCCTCTGGAATTTCCCCTTCTTCTTTGATTTTTCCTTTTAATTCAAGGACAATTCTTTGAGAGAGTTTCCTCCCGAGTCCCGGAACTTTTGTTAGCTTTTCGTAGTCTCCAGATAGAACGATGTTTTTAAGTTCTTCAGGGTTAAAGTTTGAAAGGATGGAGAGGGCAACCTTTGTTCCTACTTTAGGGATCTTTTGAAGCAGTCTAAATATTTCCCTCTCTTCCTTTGTTCTGAAACCGTAAAGGGTTGGGCTACCTTCAGCGGGTAAAATTAGCTGGGTAAATAGGGTTATTTGGCCTGAGAGCTCCTTTGAAGAGGGGGTAAGGACCTTAATGCCAAAGTTTCCACACTTTAGAACTACGAAGTTTTCTCCCCTTTCTACAACCTCACCTGTGATGAATTCAACCATTACCAGAGCCTCAGGTTGTTTAGAGAGCCCCTTAAGTTAAAGGTAAACCTCTTCCCCTTTAGAGGTTCTTTCTTGACTCTAACAGATACTTTCAGGTTAACGTAGGAGTTTGAAGGTCTTTTAGGATTAATGTTAATACTTCCCGAAACTGTGTAGTAGGCGTCCTTCCCTTCCCCCTTCCCTTTAACTTCAACTAAGTTCTTCCCGATGGTTCTATAACTTCCCTTAAACTCTCCAAGGTCGAGGAGCTTAGCCTGGAAGAGGCCAAATTTAACTTCCCTTAACTTCAGTTTACTTCCCCTTAACTCTCCTCTTCCTGAGGTAAGGTTCCCCGATTTAAACTTTAAGGACCCTTTTCCGTAAAGCTCCCCTTCAAGTTTACCCTTATTGCACCTGTTTAGTTTGATTCCTCTTGCATTAAAGGTTACTTCTCCAGGCGGGTAGGTGAAATTGCCCTCAACTTCACCTCTACAGACCTTACAGTAATATTTAAAGTCCTTTAGGTTTAGGGAGGGAGTTAACTTTAAGGTTTCAATTTTAAAAGGGAGCTCTCTCTTTTTCACCCCCTTTAAGATCACTTCAGGAGGAAACCTATTTACTTCAACCTCTTGGGCTGTTATCCCTTTCTGACATATTAGACTTTCGGCAAACCTTTCAAAGGGGAAGTTAATGTAGAGGAAAAGGAGGAAGGAGACTAAAAAGAGCAGAAGGTACGTTAGTTTTCTCATTTCTCTCCCCTGAAGAAGTAAAGGGTGGCTTTTCCGGATACTAAACCGTTCTCGTCGTAGTCTGAGAGCTTGACCGTGTTCGTCTTAAAGTAGTAGCTGGAGGTTTCAAGCTTAAAGAGTAACCTGGAGACTTTATTTAGGGGCTGTTCCTTAAAGGAGACGGAAACTGTGTCTACCTCTATTCCGTTTTCGGTTGTTCCAGGGAGAAGCTTTATTCTCTTTAGTTCAAGTCCAACCATCCTTGCAACCGTTTTAACGTAAGATACTACATCAAGTTCGCTTCCCCTTTTAACTTTTCTTAGAACCGGCTTTATCTCCTCCTGGAGGAGGATTAACTCTTCCACTTGGGGTTTTAACTTCTCTACTTTCTTGATTAAGAGCTCCTCCTTCTCTCTGTACCTCTCTTTAGTTTCTAGGATTGGAAGGATTATAACGATTAAGTAGAGGGAAATTAGGAGAATCGGAATTCCAAAAAGTATAATCTTCCTCTCCCTGTCGCTTATTGAAGAGAGGTAGTGAACTATAACTTCCCTTATCCTGTTAGCCTCCAACCTTAAGTCCCCAGATAGTTATTTTGAACTTTCTGTTCTTTGCTAGTGAGATTGAGACTTTTTCAAACCTGTTTTTCAGGTTTTCTGAGAACTTCCTTAAACTCTCTTCCTGAGAGCTCCTCCCAACGACCGTAAACTGACCTGAGGATGCACTTCCGCTTACTTCAATTACCCTTATTCCCTCTACGACGCTATCAGAGATACCCTTGAGGTATAGGAGTGCCGAAGGCTGGTCTAACTTTAGGATCTCCTTTAGTTCCTTTAACTCTTTTAACTTCTGGGGTATCTGGACCTCAGGTAGGAGGATTTTCTCCCCCATTACCTTAGAGAGCTCCTCGTTTATCTCCTTCTTAACCTGTTGGTATTCTTTTTTGGCATACTGAAGCTGTAGAACTTGAGCAGTGGTAATGAGAATGAGTGAAGCTATAGTTAGAACCGAAGTCCTTATTAAGAGACTCCTGTTCTTTTCAAAGAGCTCAGATGAGAAGAGGGAAGGCTGGCTGAAAATCGCCCTACACGGAGATTCCTTGAAGTTGTAAAGGCCGTAAGCGTTAAAGTAGAGGGGAGTCTCACTTCCGAAGGGTTCAAACTCCGGTATTTCTACATTGAAGGGTTTTAGAATCTTCCTGACCTCCTTAGAAAGAGCTCCTCCACCTATGAGGATTACTTTCTCTGAACCTTCAAGTTTTGGGAGAATCTCCCTCCAAGGTCCTTCTTTCCTGAAACCTCCCCTGAAAATTTCAGCCTTCTTTATTACTCCCGCTTCAAACTTTAAAAGTGATAGTTTCCCCTCTCCGGCGTCTAAGACGTCAACTCTTTCCCCTTTATAGTGGAGGTTAACTGCTGCGGCTGTTCCGATTAAGTCAAGAGTTATTAAAGAAGTTTCCCTCAACCATTCAGGTAGCGAATCTATCACTTCCTTCTTTTCAACGAAAATTAAGAACCTGCACCCCTTTTCTAACTTCTCAACTGGACAGTAGGCTACCGAAAGGAGGGAAGGGTCAACGGGAATGTCCGCTGTAACCTCGTTAATAACAAGCTTTTCAAGCTGTCTCCCTCTACACAGGGGGAAAGAGGTCTCCTTAATCAAGGTGTTTACTGATGAAAGGCCTACGGTAAGTCCTCTCTTTTCTGGTAGGCCCTTTCCGAACCTTTTACCGTCAAACCACTTAACCTCTTTACTGCCGTAGTCAACTCCGATCATTGAATTACCTTCCACTCAAGGAGCTTTCCCCTTTCTGAGAAAGCCCTAATCTGTGCAGTTGTATCTCCGTAAGATGCTGTCACGTCTATTCTAAAGTAGTTACACCTGTTCGTTATCAACGGGCGAATCTCAAAGTAGAGCTCTTTGGTAATTCCCGGGAGCTCCCTAATAACCGTTATGTCCTCTATCGGCCTGGCCCCAATTATACTATCGGCTGCCTCTTGGCTCATGTTGGGAGACAGCGAAAGTAGAACCTCTTTAGGGGCTGAATTGACGTTTACCTTTCCACTTCCGTAGATGGTAAGGTATCTCTCTAACTTTTTAAAGGTTTTCTCGTCCATTCCTTTAACGTAGAGGAGTTCTCCCAAGCTCTTTAACTGTCCGTTTGTAGGTCTATAACCTAACCCCATGTAGTAGTTTTCCTCAGCCCCTTCAGGTTCGGGGAAGTTATCCCTGTCAATCCAGTCCTTAATTGAGTCTGCAACGGGCTGTTCTACGTTTATCCTGTCAAAAAGCCTTTTTAGAACTTCAAAGAGGCGTCTATCGTCAAGTTTATTTACGTTAACTTTTCCGCATTCATCGTTAATGTTTATTAAGATTGATATTCCCCTGTAGTTGTAGGCTATCGGCTTTGACCACTCGTCTCCTTCTCCGTCAAAATTGTTCCTGTCCTCTTTTAAGAACTTAAGGGCGATCTTTAAAGCCGAAACCGCAGCGTGGTAGGCAACTGTGTAGTCTTTAAGCTCTTCAGTCTTCCTGTAGGTCAGCTGGGAGAGGTAGTATATTGAGAAGAGGAAGGAGGCCAGGGCGGAAACTATAAAGAGGACTACGAAGAGGACAAAGCCCTTACGCCTCTTTGAAGAACTCAACTATTTTCTCCTCGTTGGGAGCGTTTATTACACCCTTTTCTGTTATTATCCCTGTGATGTTCTCGTGGGGAGTAACGTCAAAGGCCGGGTTCTTTACCTTAGCTCCGTAGGGGGCAATTCTACAGTCCTTACAGTGGCAGTAGAGAACCTCCTCTTCACTCCTTTCCTCAATCGGGATTTCCGAACCGCTCCTGATTGATAGGTCAAAGGTTGATGTTGGAGCGGCTATGTAAAATGGTATTCCATGTTCCTTTGCAAGGACAGATAGGGAGTAGGTCCCTATCTTGTTTGCAGTGTCTCCGTTCCTTGCTATCCTATCTGCTCCAACTATTACGCACGTTATTTCTCCAAGGGACATAAAGTATCCGGCCATGTTGTCGGTTATCAGGTAGTAGGGGATTCCTTCCTCTTGGAGCTCCCACGCAGTTAGCCTTGCACCCTGAAGGTAAGGCCTTGTTTCATCAACGAATACTGTAACCTCCTTTCCCATCTCTACTGCAGCCCTGATTACTCCAAGGGCCGTTCCGTAACCTGCAGTTGCAAGGGCTCCTGTGTTACAGTGGGTAAGTATTACCTCCCTTGAGGATAGGAGCTCCGCTCCGAAGAAGCCTATCTTCCTGTTTGTTTCAACGTCCTGCCTTTCAATGTTTACTGCTTCAGTTTCAAGGGCTGCAACTATGTCTTCTATGCTCTTTCCAGCTTCTACTATCCTCCTCATTCTCTTAAGGGCCCAGAAGAGGTTAACTGCGGTAGGTCTCGTTGCTGCCAACCTGTTTATAATGAGCTCAACTTTTGCCTTAAAGTCAACGTAGCTCTTTGCTTTCTCGGCAACCTCCTTTGCTCCGAGCACTACTCCGTAGGCTGCAACAACGCCGATTGCGGGAGCTCCCCTAACGACCATATTTTCAATTGCCCTTGCTACACACTCATAATCTCTGCACTCTATCCACTCCTCTTTAAGGGGAAGTTTCCTCTGGTCAAGGAGAAGTAAACTCTCTCCAGTCCACTTGAGAGGCCTTATATCCTTAATCCTTCCCATTAACCTTCCTCCTTTTTCTTTACTACGAGAACTGGACAGCTGGCTTCCTTAATTACCGCCTTTGCGGTACTTCCAATCTCAAGTATTCTCTCTATAAGGCTCTTTCCGTGGTAGCCTATCACTATAACATTCACCTTCTCCTCTTCTGCTACTCTTACGATCTCCCTCTTAGGTTCTCCAACAGTAAGGATAGTTTTAACTCTGTACCCTAAAGCTTCCAGTTCTCTTTTTATCTCTTCTAACCTCTCCTCGTGGCCCTTTAAAATGGCCTTTTCAATTTCCGGCAGGTGCGCATATAGAGTTGCAACGTCAAGGGCAAATGGATCGTCAAACTGGGGGATTGAGAACTCAAGGGGATGAATCACGTGGAGGACTACAACCTCTTTAGCGTTGGCCTCTTTCAACTTCTTTACGTAATCCTTTGCTATCTCTGCAAGCTCTGAAAAGTCTGTAGGGTATAGAACTTTCCTAAATAGTGGCATTTTCCCTCCAAGTTGGCCGTTTGGTCTTTAAATATTACCAACTTCCTCCTTCTCCTTGGCCTCCTTCCAGAGTTCCTCCATCTGGTCAGTATCCATCTCCTTGAGTTCCTTCCCCATCTCCTTGGCCCTCTTTTCCATATACCTAAACCTCCTCTCAAACTTCTGGTTTGCCTTTCTGAGGGCCACTTCCGGGTGAACCTTTAGGAACCTAGCAAGGTTTACCGCCATAAAGAGGAGGTCTCCAACTTCCTCTTCAAGTTTTTCCCTGTTTCCCCTCTCTATCTCCTGCTCAATTTCGTCTAGCTCTTCAACTATTTTCTCTTTAATTCCTTTAAAGTCCTTCCAGTCAAATCCTACCTTCTCAGCTCTCTTCTGAATTTTGTATGCCCTCTCCAGTGCCGGCATACTCTCTGGAATTCCATCTAAGATACTCTCCCTCTTCTTTCCCTCCTTCTCCTTTAACTTTTCCCACTCCCTACTTACGTCCTCCGGAGTCTCTATTCCCTCCTTTCCCTTAAATACGTGGGGATGGCGGAAAATTAGCTTTCTCGTTATTCGGTCAATAACGTCATCAACAGTGAAAGCTCCCCTTTCCTTGGCGATCTGTGAGTGGAAGACAACCTGAAGTAGGAGGTCTCCCAGCTCCTCTTTAAGCTCTTCGTCCTTATTCTTTAATATTGCGTCAACGACTTCGTAGGCCTCTTCCAGTAGGTATTTAATTAAGCTCTTGTGGGTCTGCTCCCTATCCCACGGACATCCTTCCTCTGAGCGGAGTTTCTCCATGACCTTAACTAGGTCGTTAAATGTATACTTCTCCTTCAAGGTTACCTCCCTTTTACTTTTTCAAAGTGAAATATATTTAAAGACCAAAACGAAAAGGGAGCAGAGATGATAAGGCTAACGGATACTCTGAGAGGAGAGAAGGTAGAGTTTAAGCCCCTTGAGGATAGAACGGTAAAGATGTACGTTTGCGGTCCTACGGTTTACGACCACGCCCACATAGGCCATGCAAGGAGTGCTGTTGTCTTTGACGTTATAAGGAGGTGGTTTGAGTACAGGGGCTATAAAGTTATCTTCGTTAGGAACTATACAGACATTGACGACAAGATAATAAGGAGGTCTAGGGAAGAGGGAATTCCTTGGTATGAGGTTGCAAATAAGTATATAGCCTCTTACGAAGAGGACATGAAAGCCCTTAACGTGAAAGAGCCTACCTATAAGCCGAGGGTTACAGAACACATAAGGGAAATCATTGAGCTGATAGACGGTTTGATAGAGAAAGGGTACGCCTACCATGTTGACGGCGACGTTTACTTCAGCGTTGAGAAGTTCCCAGAGTACGGAAAGCTTTCAAAGAGGAAGGTTGATGAGCTGTTAGCCGGTGCGAGGATAGAGCCCGGGGAGAAGAAGAGGAATCCCCTTGACTTTGCCCTCTGGAAGGCAAGCAAAGAGGGTGAGCCGGGCTGGGAATCTCCTTGGGGTTACGGAAGGCCGGGCTGGCACATTGAGTGTTCTGCAATGTCTATGAAGTACCTCGGTGAGACAATGGACATCCACGGAGGAGGACTTGACCTGATCTTTCCCCACCACGAGAACGAGATAGCTCAAAGTGAGGCTTACACGGGGAAAATCTTTGCCCGCTACTGGGTTCACAACGGCTTTGTAATGGTAAATAAGGAAAAGATGAGTAAGAGTTTGGGCAATTTCTTTACCATAAAGGATATCCTGAAGAAGTACAGGCCGGACGTTTTAAGGTTATTCCTCCTTTCTACCCACTACAGGAGCCCAATTGACTTCTCATTTGAGAGGTTGGAAGAGGCAAAGAGGACCTTTGACAGGTTGTTGAACTTCATTAGACTAAGGGAATCTATTGATGGGCTAGACGTTGTTGAAGGAGAGGGTTCTCCTGTTGATGTAGGAGCTTATAAGAGGGAATTTGAGTTTTCAATGGATGACGACTTTAACACAGCCAAAGCTCTCGGCGTTCTCTTTGAAGTTGTAAAGGAAGGTAACCTTTTAAGGGATAGGGCTTTAAAGGAAGGGAAGTTAACAAAAGAAGAGAAGCTATCCTTGATAGACGCTGTTAACTTCGTTGAAGGTTCTCTAAAAACTCTAGGTTTTAAGCTTGAAACAGGTGAAGTTAAGGGAATTGAGGAGGAGCTAATAAAGCTCTTAATTGAAGTCAGGGGGGAGCTCAGGAAGAAGAAGGAGTTTGCTCTTGCAGATTTAATCAGGGACAGGTTGAAAGGGCTTGGAATAGTCCTTGAAGACCTACCAACCGGAACAGTCTATAAGAGGTTATAACTATGGGAATTTACGACAGGGACTACTACAGGGAGAAGAAGAGAGAGAGGTGCCTTACGAAGAAAATCTTTAAGCTTTCCTGGTATTTAATTCTCTTTCTCTTTATTTTTGCCTTTATCGTTTACATGCTTGCAGTTTTCTCTGAGAAGTAGCCTATATTCTCTTTAAACCGATTTGGTCCCTTTTATGGCAAAGAGAAAAAGCGTATACGTGTGTCAGGAGTGTGGTTACAGAAGTCCGAAGTGGGCTGGAAGGTGTCCAGAATGTGGTGCTTGGGGCTCTTTAGTAGAGGAGGTTTTAAGGGAAGGCAGGTCTAATAAGAACCCTAGGAGCTCCTGGGTAACTCCTACCGTATCTAAACCTCTTCCGATAAGAGAAGTAGGTAAGGACAGGGAAGAGCGCTTCTTAACTGGAATAGGCGAGTTTGACAGGGTAACTGGAGGGGGAGTAGTTAAAGGTTCGGTAGCCCTTGTTTCCGGAGAACCGGGAATAGGGAAGTCAACTTTTTTACTTCAAATTTCCTCAATCTTTGCAAAGAGGGGTAAGGCCCTCTACGTTACCGCAGAAGAGTCTCCCCAGCAGGTTGCCCTGAGGGCCGATAGGCTCGGAATTGATGAGGATAACCTCCTGATTCTCTCTGAAAACAACCTTGAGGAGATTGAGAAGCACATAAAAGAGATTAAACCAAACTTCGTTGTATTTGACTCTATTCAGACCCTTTACCTTCCCTACATTGAGAGTTCTGCAGGTTCAGTCTCACAGGTTAGGGAGTCTACAGCATTCATAACAAACCTCTGTAAAGGAATGGGAATAACCGCCTTTATCGTAGGCCACGTTACGAAAGAGGGAAACATTGCAGGTCCTAAGGTTTTGGAACACATAGTTGATGCAGTCTTCCAGTTTGAGGGGGACAGGGGATACAACTTTAGGATCTTTAAGAGTTTAAAGAACAGATTTGGAAGTACCGGCGAGCTTGCAGTTTTTGAGATGACTGATAGGGGACTAAGGGAGGTTCCAAACCCTTCAGAGTTTTTCCTATCAGAAAGGCCTAAGGGAAAACCGGGTTCTGTTATCTTTGCAGGGATTGAGGGAAGTAGGCCGATACTCTTAGAAGTCCAAGCCCTCGTTACAAGGGCAATCTTCACGACTCCCCAAAGGAGGGCAAAGGGAATTAGCCCTAACAGGCTTTCAATAATTGTCGCAGTCCTTGAAAAGGAGCTTGGGATTCCCCTAAGGAACTTTGACGTTTTCGTTAACGTAGTTGGGGGCGTTAAGGTTGACGAACCTGCAGTTGACCTGCCCGTTGCAACTGCAATTGCTTCAAGTTACTACGAAAGGCCTGTTAAAGAGAGTATCGCAGTCTTTGGTGAAATTGGCCTAACTGGAGAAGTTAGGAGAGTAAAGCTTGAAGAGCTGAGGCTGAGAGAGGCTGAAAAAAACGGCCTTGAAGTGGTTAGTGACGTTAAGAGGGTGGAGGAGATACCTGAAAAGCTTTTAGTTTAGTGGCGGAGGCGGATGGGAATCGAACCCACCACCCCGCTCCTAGCGGGGCCACCGGATTTGAAGTCCGGGGGGGACACCAGCCCCCGTCCGCCTCCACAGGCTAAATTTTACCTTTTCAGTTTTTCAGTCAACCTCTTGACGATCCTTTCACTGTTTGAAAAACACTCTTCAACCTGAGCTACCGTAAGGCCTGCACCTATACCCACTTTGAGGGCAAAGCTCCTTGTAACTAGGTCTCCTGGAGAGTGGGAATCGGTGTTTATGACCATTGGAGCTCCAACCTCAGTTGCCAGCTTTGCAACGTGCCCGTTCGTTATGCTGTGGCCTCTCCTGGTTGTTATCTCAAGGAAGACTCCTCTTTCCTTTGCCAGTTCAGCCTCTTCCTTCGTTATGAGCCCTGGGTGGGCTAGTATGTCAGCCCTTCCCTCAATTGCTGCCCTGTTGGTTCCCGGTGAAACCGGTTCAACAATTGTCTCTCCGTGAACGACAACTATTAGAGCTCCCTCTTCCCTGCACTTCTCTATCAGCTCGGGAATCTTTAAGGGAGGAACGTGGGTTATCTCAACTCCGGGAATAACTAAAAGTGAAGTGTTTTCGTTCAGTATTTCAACAGTTTCCCACAGCCTTTCAAGGACGAACTTATAGTTTGAGTAGTCAACGTGGTCTGTCAGTGCAATTGCCCTGCAGCCAATGGCCTCTGCTCTTCTAACTAGCTCGCTGGGAAGGAGTTCTCCATCACTAAAGAGAGTATGGGTGTGAAGGTCTATCATCTCTCTACCTCCGATTTTTGTAGTTTTAAATTTAGTAGTCGGGAAGGACTTGACACCTTATGAAACCTTCCTATATTATTCAGCGTCCACGATGAGTGCCGGCTTAGCTCAGCTGGCTAGAGCGGGTGACTTGTAATCACCAGGTCGGGGGTTCGACTCCCTCAGCCGGCACCATAGTGGAGGGGTGGCCGAGTGGTCAAAGGCAGCGGACTGTAAATCCGCCGGCTTACGCCTACGCAGGTTCGAATCCTGCCCCCTCCACCACTATCGCGGGGTAGAGCAGTCTGGTAGCTCGCCGGGCTCATAACCCGGAGGTCGCGGGTTCAAATCCCGCCCCCGCAACCAATGAGCGGGCGTAGCTCAGCTGGCTAGAGCATCAGCCTTCCAAGCTGAGGGTCGCGGGTTCGAATCCCGTCGCCCGCTCCATATATTTTTACCTCCATCTAATATTCCCGCCCGATAATCCTTCCTACTTTCCTTTTGGGACTTCCAATTTTCAATAAAATTCAATAATTTCCTAGAATTCTTTCCTCTGCCTATACTCTTTATTAGAATTTCCATAGCAATTTCTTTAGGAGGATAGGAATGAGTGAAGTTTTGAAGGGAAGGGTCTTTAAGTTTGGGGATGACATCAATACGGATGAGATAATTCCAGCTAGGTACCTAAATACCTCAGATCCCCAGGAACTTGCAAAGCACGTTATGGAGGATGCAGATCCTGAGTTTCCAAAGAAGGTAAAACCTAGAGATATCATAGTTGCAGGTAAGAACTTCGGCTGTGGTTCTTCAAGGGAACACGCTCCAATAGCTATTAAGGCCGCAGGGGTAAGTGCTGTAATTGCAAAGTCCTTTGCAAGGATTTTCTACAGAAACGCTATAAACATAGGTCTTCCCATATTTGAGTCTCCAGAAGCGGTTGAGGGAATTGAGGAAGGGGACATCGTTGAGATAAACCCTGAGACCGGAGTAATTAAGAACTTAACCAAAGGGAAAGAGTTTAAGGCTACTCCAATTTCTGAGGATATTAGGAAGATTATGGAAGCCGGCGGTTTAATGGAGTACGCAAAGCAGAAACTAGGCTTGAAATAGGAGGTTGAAGTGAAAGAGTTTACAGTTGCAGTCCTTCCTGGAGATGGAATAGGACCTGAGATAGTAAAACAGGCAGTGAAAGTTATGGACGCTGCCTCTGAGAAGTTTGGATTTAAGATCAACTACAAGTACGGTTTAATCGGCGGTGCAGCAATAGATGAAACTGGAGTTCCTTTTCCAGACGAAACTAAAGAGTTAATCCTCTCCTCAGATGCAGTTCTCCTTGGAGCAGTTGGCGGTCCAAAGTGGGATAACCTTCCTTTTGAGATAAGGCCCGAGAGGGCTCTCCTTGGAATGAGGAAACTGTTAAACGCCTTTGCAAACTTAAGGCCTGCTAAGCTTTACGACGAGCTCCTGGATGCTTCAACCTTAAAGCCTGAAGTTATCAAGGGCGTTGACATAATGGTAGTTAGGGAGCTCACTAGTGGAATTTACTTTGGAATTCCCAGGGGAATCTTCGTAGATGGAGATGAGAGGGTAGGTATAAATACCCTGAGGTACTACGAACACGAAGTTGAGAGGATTGCAAGGGTAGCCTTTGAAGTTGCTAGGAAGAGGAATAAGAAGGTTACCAGTGTAGATAAAGCTAACGTCCTTGAGGCAACCGTTCTCTGGAGGGAGGTTGTAGAAAAGGTTCATCAAGATTATCAAGACGTTGAGCTTAACCACATGTACGTAGATAACGCGGCTATGCAGATTATCAGATGGCCGAAGCAGTTTGACGTAATAGTCACGACGAACATCTTCGGAGACATCCTCTCTGACGCCTGTGCAATGCTTACAGGTTCCCTCGGTATGCTTCCTTCAGCCTCAATCGGCGGGAAAATAGGCCTTTACGAACCTATTCACGGTTCAGCCCCCGATATCGCAGGTCAGAATGTTGCCAACCCGATAGCGACCATTAACTCTGCAGCTATGATGTTTACTTACTCCTTTAACATGCCGGAGGTTGAGGAAGCAATAGACAAGGCAGTTAGGAGAGTTCTTTCAAAGGGCTACAGGACTAAGGACATATACTCTGAAGGGTGTGAGCTCGTTTCAACGGAGGAGATGGGAGATCTAATAGCTCAAGAACTAAAAGAAGTTTAAGGAGAGGGAGATGAAGGGATATACAGTAGCTGTTGTAGGGGCTACAGGGGCTGTTGGCCGTGAGATGATAAAGACTTTAGAGCAGAGGAACTTTCCCGTTAAGAAACTGGTTCTCCTTGCCTCTAAGCGTTCTGCAGGGAAGAAGCTGCCTTTTAAAGGTGAAGAGGTTGAGGTTCAGGAGCTCCGCCCTGAAAGTTTTGAAGGAGTTGACATAGCCCTCTTCTCAGCAGGAGGGGAGAGGAGCAAAGAGTTCGCTCCTGAAGCAGTTAAGAGGGGAGCAGTTGTAATTGATAACAGCTCGGCCTTCAGGATGGACCCAGATGTTCCTTTAGTGGTTCCTGAAGTTAACCCTGAGGACGTTGAGTGGCACAAAGGGATAATTGCTAACCCCAACTGTTCTACAATTCAAATGGTTGTAGTTCTAAAGCCCCTTCACGACTTTGCGAAGATTAAGAGGGTCGTTGTTTCAACCTATCAGGCAGTTTCCGGAGCTGGAGCTGCGGCAATTGAAGAGCTTAAAGAGCAGACTAGGGCAGTTTTAGAAGGTAAGCCTGTTCCTCCTCCAAAGAAGATTCCAAAGCAGATCGCCTTTAACTGTGTTCCTCACATAGATAAGTTCTTTGAAAGTGGTTACACGAGGGAAGAGCTTAAGATGGTAAATGAAACCAAAAAGATTATGCACGACGATTCAATAAAGGTCTCTCCGACCTGCGTTAGGGTTCCAGTTTTTATCGGACACAGTGAGGCAGTTAACCTTGAGTTTGAAAGGCCTATCTCTGTTGAGGAGGCGAGGGAGCTCCTGAGCAAAGCTCCCGGCGTTAAGGTCGTTGATGACTTTGAGAACTTGATCTATCCAACTCCGATTGACGTTGCAGGAAAGGACGAAGTCCTTGTAGGAAGGATTAGGAAAGATGATACAATAGAGAACGGTCTAAACCTTTGGATTGTTGGAGATAACCTGAGGAAAGGAGCAGCTCTAAACGCTGTTCAGATTGCAGAGCTCTTAGTTGAAAAGGGGCTGGTTTAGGGGGAAAGGGATATGGAAGAGTTACTTAAGGAAGTTGCCCAAGAGAACCCTGAAGTAGAGTCTGTTCTTGTTATAGACGAAGAGGGAATTATCGTCTATAGGTACGATAAAGAGACATCCATTGACCCTGAAGAGGTTGCGACTCAGCTGGTTAATCCCCTTAATACTCTGAGCGAGTTTATTCAGGATATTTCAAATGAGGAGGATGATCTTAAGGAACTCCTCCTCTTTTCAGAAAAGTACCAGTTTTTAGCCTATAAGCTTATTAACGAAACTTACTTAGTTGTTGTAGCTAAGAGGAGTCCACTCTACGGTAGGATGAGGTTTAGGGTAAGGAGTAAACTACCCAAATTAATTAAAACCCTTTAGGGGGAAGAGATGGCAAAGCTTTGGTATCTGGGACACTCTGCTTACTACCTAGAAGGTGAAGGTTTAAAGGCTTTAATAGACCCCTTTTTAACTGGAAATCCCTGGAAGATTGCAAAACCTGAGGATTTCACAGATTTAAACTACATTTTCGTTACCCACGGCCACGGCGATCACTTGGGTGATGCAGTTGAGCTTTCAAAGAGGACGGGAGCCACAATAGTTAGTATCTATGAAGTTTGCCAGTACTGCAGTTTAAAGGGAGCCGGTAACGTTCATGCCATGCACATAGGAGGGAGTTTCAAGTTCCCCTTTGGAAGGGTAAAACTTGTTCCTGCTGCCCACGGCTCTTCTGTAATTGAAAACGACCAGGTTGTTACTCTGGGAAGTCCCTGTGGAGTAATAGTTGAGGTTGAGGGTAAGAACGTTTACCACGCAGGGGATACCGGACTTATTTCCGATATGGAACTCCTTGGTAAGTACGAGGATATTCACGTGGCTCTCCTTCCGATAGGGGGGAACTTTACGATGGACGTTCGCGACGCAGCAATAGCTGCAGAGATGATCAAACCTCAGGTTGCAGTTCCTATGCACTTTAAGACGTGGCCGATAATTGATGCAGAGCCTGAAGACTTTAAGGCGCTGGCAGAGGCAAGGGGGGTGAAGGTTCAGATCCTTCAGCCAGGTGAAGAGCTGGAATTCTAAATGAAAATCGGAGTTACCCTTTCGGGCGGTTTTGTAAAGGGAACGGCCCACATAGGTTTCTTAAAGGCTTTAGAGTATAAAGGGTTTGCTCCCTCCTTTGTTTGTGGTTCAAGCGCCGGGGCTGTAGTTGGGGTTCTCTACTGTGCAGGCTACAGTCCCGATGAAATCCTTGAAATTGCTAAGAGCGTCTCTTGGCGTAAGTTGGCCTCTCCCTCCTTTAGGGGAGGCCTCTTTAAGTTGGACGGTTTATACAGGGAGTTAAGGAAGTTAGTTGGAGATATAGACATTAGGGAACTTAAAATACCCTTTGGTCTTGCCGTTGTAAACTTAAAGACTCTAAGGGTAGAGTTTAAGAAGGAAGGAAGTGCGCCGGACTTTGTTACAGCATCTTCTTCAATTCCTCCTCTCTTTTCTCCCTGGGAAATTAACGGCAAGTACTACGTTGATGGCGGGATAAGGAACTGCCTTCCGGCAGAGATGGCAAAGGCAGAGGGGGTTGAGGTTAACGTCTGTTCAAACGTGAATACGGGTATAACTGAGTTTAACCCTAATTCTCTGGTGAACGTAAGCTTAAGGACAAGCCTTGCTAGCGTTATGGAAAACCAGGAGAGGAGATTTCCTTACTGTGATATCATTGTTAACCACCGAAAGTCTGAAAGTCCCTTTGACTTTGATTTGATTGATGAGTTTGTTGAGACTGCATTTAGTGATACTCTAAAAGTCCTTGAGGAAAGTAAGCTATGGCCATAAAGGGTCTCCATGCTTTTGTTTACGGGATCGTTCAGGGAGTTGGTTACAGGGCTTGGACTAGGAGGAAGGCAAAGGAGCTCGGACTTAAGGGTTTTGTGAGGAACCTTCCGGATGGAAGCGTTGAGGTGTACGCAGAGGGAGAGGAAGAAAAACTTAAAGAGCTCCTATCTAAGCTCTACGAAGGGCCTTTCTTTGCAAAAGTAGATAGAGTAGAGTATGAGTTTACAGAGCCAAGGGGAGAGTATGAGGATTTTCTCATTCTTTATTAGCCTTTTCCTCTTTCTATCAACACTTTCCCTAGCAGATGAGATATATAGAGTTAGGAGAGGTGATACTTTAGGGAAAATTGCTAAAAAGTTTGGAGTAAGTGTTTCGGAAATTAAAAGGAGAAATAGGCTCCGCTCAAACGTAATCTATCCAGGTCAAAAGTTAATAATTCCCACTAAGAGTAAAAAGTTAAAGCTCATCACCTATAGGGTTAAAAGGGGAGATACCCTAGGTAAGATTGCAAAGAGGTTTGGAACTACTGTAAAGGAGCTTAAGAGGATAAATAGGCTTAGAAGCTCAGTAATCCGTGTCGGCCAAAAACTAAAAGTTCCTGTAAAGGTCTCTTCTGTAAAGCGTAAAAAGGTTGATCTGAGTAAAAAAGCTAAGTTTGCTCCTAACGGTCTTACAAAGGTTCCCGTTTATAAGTATTACAGGGTAAAGAAAGGGGATTCTGTTTTAAAGATAGCTAAGAAGTTGAGGGTTTCTCCAAGGTCAATCATTAGGTTAAACCACCTTAGGAAACCTTACATACTGAGGCCCGGTCAAAAGTTGAAGATTCTTGTAGGCTATAAGGACGTCTTAAAGCTGAACAGGCCTATCGAATTCCACTTTCCACTTGATGGAAGGGTTGACCCTACTGTAAGGGAAAACGGATATCCCGGAATATTTATTCTCAGTAAGCCGGGAGCTCCCATAAGGGCAGCAGAAACCGGGATTGTTAAGTTTGCAGGAACTAACGATAAGTTCCTGAAAGCTTACGGAAACCTTGTAATAATTCAGCACCCAAAGGGCTTTCAAACGGTTTATGGAAACCTTGATAAAATATACGTTAAGAAGAATCAGATAGTAAAGAGGGGGACTGTAATAGGAACAGCTGGTGCTAGCGGAGTTTGGAGGAGGAGCGGACTTTATTTTGATATAAGTAAAGTCTATAAGGGAAAGACCTATCACATTAACCCACTAGAGGTTCTCAAGTAATAGATTTACTCTTATAATCTCCATTTAAATTTCTTAATTACCTGGAGGCTTTCCCGATGGCTTTAATCGTTCAGAAGTTCGGCGGAACCTCTATGGGCTCCATAGAGAGAATCAGGGATTTTGTTGCTAAGAGAATCTTGGAGGAGAAGGAAAAGGGAAATAGGGTCGTTGTTGTTGTTTCTGCTATGGCAGGTGAAACGGATAGGCTTATTAACCTCGTTAAGTCAATAACTCAGGAGCCAAACGAAAGGGATATGGACTTTGTAGTATCAACGGGAGAACAGGTTTCGGCCGGTCTCCTATCAATTACCCTTAACCACATGGGCTATCCTGCCGTAGCCCTTTCCGGCTGGCAGGCGGGAATAAAGACGGATAAGGCTTTTACTAAAGCCAGAATCCTTGAGATAGATACTTCAAGGATTTTAAAACACCTTGAAGAGGGTAAGATCGTAATAATTACCGGGTTTCAGGGTATTACTGAAGAGGGAGAGATTACGACCCTTGGTAGGGGAGGTTCGGATACTTCAGCAGTCGCCCTTGCAGCGGCCTTAAAGGCAGATAGGTGCGATATCTATACAGACGTTGACGGAGTATATACTGCAGACCCGAGGATCGTTCCAGAAGCAAGGAGGATTCCTGTCCTTTCTTACGAAGAAATGCTTGAGCTTGCTTCCTTAGGTGCAAAGGTCCTTCAAATTCGTTCAGTTGAGTTTGCAATGAAGTATAAAGTTCCACTAAGGGTACGCAGTACTTTTACTGGAGACGAAGGAACGCTTATTAAGGAGGAAGATGAGACTATGGAAAGGGTGGTCGTAAGGGGAATTGCCCACAATAAAAATGAAGCCAGGATTACTGTAGTTAAAGTTCCAGACAAGCCGGGGATTGCCGCTAAGCTCTTTGATGCCCTTGCAGAGGCAAACATTCCCGTTGATATGATAGTTCAGAACGTTTCAGTTGACGGTTTTACCGATATTTCGTTTACGGTGGACAAGAACGATGCCGGTAAGGCGGAGAAGATTACGAAGGAGATAGCTAAAGAGATTGGAGCGAAAGAGGTAATAAGGGATGACAGAATTGCCAAAGTGTCCGTAGTCGGTCTTGGAATGAGGAGCCACGCAGGAGTTGCAGGGAAGGTCTTTGAAACCCTTGCAAAATATGGGATTAACATAATAATGATTTCAACTTCTGAGATTAAGATCTCCTGCATCATTGATGAGAAGTTTACAGAGCTTGCAGTTAGGGTTCTTCATGAGGCTTTCGGACTTGACAAAGAGGAAAGCGAAAGGGTAAAGCAGCTTTAACCTTTTAGAGGTGAAGTAGATGGTCTACATATACGACACAACTTTGAGGGATGGAGCTCAGACAAGGGGAGTTTCCTTCTCTTTAGAGGACAAGTTAAGGATAACTCAAGCCCTTGACGAACTTGGAGTTCACTATATTGAGGGTGGTTGGCCAGGTTCAAATCCAAAGGACGTTGCCTACTTTGATGAAGTAAGGAAACTTAAACTTAAAAGGGCTAAAGTTGTTGCCTTTTCTTCAACAAAGAGGAAGGGTCTTAAGGTTGAAGAGGATCCTAACATCCAGCAGCTTGTAAGGACGGATGTTCCTGCAGTGACGGTTTTTGGTAAGTCCTGGGACCTTCATGCAACTCAAGGACTTGGGATAACCCTTGAGGAAAACCTTGAGCTCATATACCAGACGGTAGAGTACTTGAAGAGGTACTTTGATGAGGTTTTCTTTGACGCTGAACACTTTTTTGACGGTTACAAGTCAAACCCTGAATACGCCGTTAAGACTCTAAAGGTTGCTCAGGAAGCAGGAGCAGACTGTTTAGTCCTCTGCGATACAAACGGTGGAACCCTGTGGTACGAAACTGAGGAGATAATTGACGCTGTCTTAAAGGAAGTAAGTTCTCCGATAGGAATTCACGCCCACAACGATGCCGATATGGCAGTTGTTAACTCCCTAATCGCCGTTAAAAAAGGGGCTGTTCAAGTTCAGGGAACTATAAACGGCCTTGGAGAAAGGACGGGAAACGCTAACCTGTGTTCAATAATACCTAACCTCGTTTTAAAGATGGGGATAGAGTGCATCCCGAAGGAGAACTTAAAGAAGCTCTACCACGTTTCAAGGCTAGTTTCTGAGCTCAGCAACCGCCCCCATCCTGTTAACCTTCCTTACGTTGGAGAGAATGCCTTTGCCCACAAGGCGGGCGTTCACGTCTCTGCAGTTGAGAAAAACCCTAAGTTGTACGAGCACGTTGAGCCTGAGCTGCTTGGAAATAAAAGGAAAATTATGGTTTCAGAGCTCTCAGGTCGTAGCAATATAGTGAGTAAAGCTAAGGAACTTGGTATTGAACTTGATAAGAAATCACCGGAAGTTAAGAAAATCCTTGAAAAAATTAAGGAACTTGAAGCTCAAGGTTACCACTTTGAGGGTGCAGAAGCTTCCTTTGAACTCCTGTTAAAGGAAGCTCTGGGAAAGGGAAAGAAGTACTTTGAGCTTAAAGGTTTTAGGGTTCTAACTGAAAAGCGTTCTGAAGACGAAGAGGCCTATGCTGAAGCTACGATAAAGGTTGAGATACCTGAAGAGGTTGCAAGAGAGAGGGGACTTAAGGAGAGGTTTGAGCATACGGCTGCAGAGGGAAGGGGACCTGTTGAGGCCCTTGATAAGGCCTTGAGGAAGGCTCTTGAGAAGTTCTACCCGTCAATTAAAGAAGTAAAGCTTACAGATTACAAAGTAAGAATCTTAAATGAAACTGCAGGAACGGAGGCTTCTCCCAGAGTTTTAATTGAGAGTACAGATGGGAAACGTAAGTGGGGAACGGTAGGGGTTTCTCCAAACATAATTGAAGCTTCGTGGCTTGCTCTTGCTGATGCCTTTAAGTATAAGCTGAGTCTTGAGGACGAAAGAGAGGAAGGGGAGCTCTAAGCTCTCCTTTTTATTTCTCCTGAGCTAGTTTTAATAGCTGAAAGAAATAATGATTAATAACGAGGAGGAGGTAGGGATGGACAGTAATACTAAGGTTTTAGGGGGATTGGGAAGCCTTTTTATCGTTTTTGGAGTAATTCCTTATGCAGGAGGGGTTTTAGCTTTAGTCGGTTTTGTTCTACTTGCTATTGCCCTTAAGAACTTTTCAGACTCTCGAGGAAGGCCTCAGTTTTTTAGCGATTTCGTAAAGGGGATTATTATTTATATTGTAGGTGTTTTTGTTGGATTAATTTTTGGTGTAGGTAGTATCCTTTCTCTATCTCAGGAGCAAGAGGGGATATTCGCTTACGGGTTAATGGTTGTAGCCTTTACAATAATGTATGCTGCTACGGTCTTTGGTTCCTACTATATGAAAAAGGTCTTTTCAGAAATAGCCTTAATTACGGCAAACGGTCTGTTTGATTGGGGAGGAAAGCTCCTCTTTTGGGGAGCGATTCTAACTGTTGTTGCCGTTGGAGCAGTTGTCAGCTGGATAGGATGGATAGTGTTGACGGTTGCTTTCTTTACAACTCAAGAAAACATGAAGGAGGAGAGAGATGGAGAGGTTAAAGGCGCTAGTTGAGGAGGTTGAGAAGTTAGGGGAGCACGCTGAGAGTTTAAAGAGGAAGGTGGAGGAGCTCTCGGCTCTCATTGAGGAGAAGGAGAGCAGGCTTTCGGCCCTTAAGGAGAGCCTTCTTGAAGTTGAAAAGAGGGTCCTTTCAGTTTTAAAGGAGTTGAAGGAGAAGGAGAGGGAGCTTAGGGAGCTCCGGCATAAGATTGCCCGCCACAGGAAGTTGCTCCAGGATGCAGATTCTCCGAGGGAGTACGAGAGGTTGCTTGAACAGAGGAACAGGTTAGTTGAAAGGGCTGAGAAGTTAAGCTCTGAGATTGAAGATCTAAGACAGAAGTATAAAGAGCTTGTCTTTGAAGAAAATAGGCTCCTTGAGGAAGAGGAGACTTTAGAGAAAGAGCTGAGTCTCCTTAAGAGGGACTATAAGTACTACCTGAGGGAACTTGAAAGAGTTCTTAATAACCTTCAGCAGTTTATCTGTCGTTCTCAGGAAAAGCTTTCTCAGTAGGGGCTTTTTGCCCCTCTACTTTTTCCCTTATTCCCTGCTCTCTGTGTTCAACGAAGACTTCGTACTCCGGAAATTCCTCTGCAACTTTCTCTGCAAGGAGTTGTGCAAAGGCAACGGAGCGGTGCTGACCTCCAGTACACCCAACGGCGTAGGTTATGTATGATTTACCCTCTCTTTCGTAAAGGGGAAGGGTAAACTTAACGAAGTTGTAAATTAATTCAAAGGTTTTCTTAGTTTGTTCAAACTTAAGTATGTAGTCAAGAACCTCCCTGTCCCTCCCCGTTTTCTCTTTGAGCTCTGGAACGAAGTGGGGGTTTGGAAGAAAACGTACGTCAAATACGTTGTCTGCAGAGAGAGGTACTCCGTACTTAAAGCCGAAGGAGATAAAGTTAACCTGAAGGTTTAACTTTCCTGTTTTAAGGAGCTCCTTTACTTTCCTCTTAAGGTCGTGAACCGTGAGGTTCGTTGTATCTATGTTCTTATCTGAGAGTTCTTTTACCCCTTCGTAAAACTCCTTTTCCTTTTCAATAAGTTTTTCTAGGTTCTCCTGTGGAAGGTATTTCTGAAGGGGGTGAGGCCTTCTAGTTTCTTTAAACCTCTTTAGTAGAGAGTCTTTATCGGCAGTAAAGTACCAGATTTCAAGAGGGTATCTATTCTTTAGTTTCCTTAACATCTGGGGGGCAGACGAGCGAAACTTAGGGTTTCTTATGTCAATAACTAAGGCTGCCTTTTCAATCTCAGAACTCCTCTCAATTAACTTTATAAATTCGGGGATTAAGTCTGGAGGGATGTTTTCTATACAGTAGAAACCTAAATCTTCAAGGTGCTTTATCGCTGAGGATTTTCCTGCTCCAGCTTCACCTGTAATTACAACGATCCTTTTCATAGCTTAACCTTCATTACTTTCACGTCGTTCATTAAGAACTCAGGAACGAGGAGCTCTCCCCGGCAGTATCCGATGTCGGCTGGAGATGTTAAGCCTTGAGCAACTGTAAACACTCTTCCGTCCTTGTAGGCGTAAATTTTACCTGCTGAGAAGTCTGAGAAGAAGATAGTTCCATCTTTAGATATTGCTACTCCGTCAAGGTTTTCAAAGCCGGAGGCAAGCACTTTTATTCCACCGTCTACCTCAATTAACTTTCCTCCCCCCCAGCTTGCAACTATTAGTTTTCCATCTTTTGTGAAAGCAAGCCCGTTAGGACCTTCTAGCTTATGGCTCTTAATGTAGAGCTTCACAGAGTAATTTTCTGAGTCAACAGTGTATATTGAGTTAGTTTGAGTGTCTGATACGAAGACTTTTCCTCTGTAACAGGCGGCATCGTTGAGGAACTTTGCTCCTTTAATCGGTACCCCTTTTAGAATTCTACCCCTTTCAGGGTCTGCAACAACAACCCTGTCAATATCGGTAATGAAGAGTTTTCCACTACAGAAAGTTATTCCCTTGGGGGCGTTTAAACCTGTAATGAATTTATCGTTTAGGATTTTTCCGTCCTTAGAAACGAGGGCTATGTAACCGTCCCCATCTTTAGCATCAGGAGGAAGGTTTCCAACGTTTGAAACGTAAACTTTACCCTTGTAACACTGGGCACTCTCAGGGGTTTTAAAACCTTGATTTATTGAAAAGAGAAAGACTAGTACTGCAACGGCGGTAGCTGTAAGTCCTGCAACTATCCCCATTTTAGTTTCTCCCTTAAGGTTTCAAAGTAAGACTTTGCTGGGTCTCTCAGAATCAGTAAGTCGTAGGGGGAGCGAGTTATCTCTATTAAGTCCCCTACCCTTAATTCTATTCCTTCCTGTCCGTCAAATATGACCATAACGTTCTCGCTTTCTGTCTTCAACTTTACGGTAAGGCAGGTTTCACCCTTTAAAACCAGTGGCCTCATTGTAAGTGTGTGGGGGCATATTGGAGTTAACAGCATTGCGTTAAGGGTTGGGTAAAGGATAGGTCCGCCGGCAGAGAGGGAGTAAGCAGTTGAGCCGGTTGGAGTCGCAACTATTACTCCGTCTCCTCTAAATGTTGTTAGGTACTCCCCGTCTGCATCAACGTCAATCTCTATAATTCTAGCTAGTGTATCCCTCTTTATGGCTACTTCGTTGACGCACCTGTAGATTAAAATGTGCCCGTTTTTCCTTACGACCTTCACCCTTAAAACTGGTCTATTTTCAACTATGAATTCTCCTGCTATTAGCTTATCTATGCACTCCTCAATCTTTTCTATCGGGATTTCGGTTAAAAAGCCTAGAGTTCCAAAGTTTATCCCAAGTAGAGGAACCGGCTTTTTGTCAACTAGCTTTGCAACTGTAAGAAAAGTTCCATCCCCTCCTAGAACTAGTATAACGTCAACCTTGTCGGGAAGTACGAGCCTATCAACGACTTTAACCTTTTCGTATGAAGAGCACTTGCTCTTCTCTACTAACTTGCAGCTCTCCTCATCAATGTAAATGCTTACATCGTACTGGTGGAGCTTCTTTAGTACCCTTTCTATACCTTGTGCACTTTCAGGTTTTGTCGGGTTAGCTATTATCCCGATGTTCTTATAGGTAATTCTTTTTCCTCCTGTCATCACCTTCCACCTTTAAGATTTTACACATGTCGTACAGCCTTGACTCTGTTCTCGTATCAAACTTGGCAGAGAAGGAGTCGTCGGTGTATAGGTCAAACCTTAAGTTTGTAGTTATTATTGTTGGTAAGTTTTGAGTGTATCGGTAGTTAATTATTTCCCCTAAGATTTCCTTTGCCCACTCTGTATTCCTTTCAGCTCCTACATCGTCAAGGACAAGTAATGGAGCTTTTCTAACTGAGTCAAGGATTTCACCTGTTGATTCACTGGAGGAGAAAGAGTTCTTTAACTCAATTAAGAGGTTCCTGAAGTCGCAGAAGGTTCCCTTTAAGCCTTTATACTCAATGATGTTCCTTAGAGTTGCTGCTGCTAAGTGGGTCTTTCCCGTTCCCGGAGGGCCGTAAAGTAGGATTCCCCTTTCAACGAAAGGGTAGAGGAAGAAGAATTCTCTACAGAACTTGAGGGCCCTAAGCTGGTAAGGTGTTTGGGGAGAGTAGTTTTTGAACTTACAGGACTTGTACCTTGCGGGAATTCCTGAAGAGGAAAGGTATGTCCTGCTGAAGCTTTCAAACTGACACCTACACCTCTTTGCAAATCGCCTTCCGTTAATTTCCTCTATAATCCAGCCACTACCACCGCAGATTTGACACTCCAAGTTAATCTCCATAGACTTGAATTGTCTTAATTATATTCCCCAGGGAGAGAAGTATGGAGGTTGTTGAAAAGGTCCTTTCAGGGAGAAGGATAAGTGAAGAAGAAGCTTTAAAACTACTGAAAGAAGAAGACCTGTTAACTCTGGGACAGCTTGCAAACTTTGTGAGGAACAGAATTCACCCAGAAAGGGTAGTTACTTTTGTTATAGACAGGAACATTAACTACACGAACGTTTGTATTTGCAAGTGTAGGTTCTGTGCCTTTTACAGGGATGAGGGAGACCCTGATGCTTACGTGATAGATAGGAAGACCTTAAAAGAAAAGATTAAAGAAACTGTGGAGCTTGGAGGAACTGCGATTTTACTTCAAGGGGGTCTTCACCCTAAGCTCGGAATTGAGTACTACGAGGAGCTCTTAAACTTTATTAAAAGTGAATTTCCCAACATTCATGTTCACGGCTTCTCTGCACCTGAGATAGTTCACATATCAAAAATCTCCAACCTATCTGTTGAGGAGGTTATAAGGCGTTTAAAGGAAGCTGGTCTTGGTTCAATACCTGGAGGAGGGGCAGAGATACTTACGGACAGGGTTAGGGACAGAATAGCTCCCAATAAGATTAAGACTGCTAAGTGGCTGGATGTTCATAGAACCGCCCATAAGCTAGGCTTGAGGACAACTGCAACTATGATGTTTGGAAGTTTGGATAATGATGAGGATATCGTTGAGCACTTAAGGGTTATAAGGGAACTTCAGGATGAGACTGGAGGTTTTACAGCTTTTATTCCTTGGAGTTATCAGCCGGACAATACAGAGCTTGGTAGAGAGATTAAGGAAAAGGCAAGTGGAGAGAGGTATTTAAGGGTTCTTGCCGTTTCAAGGATTTACCTTGATAACTTTGAGAATCTTCAGGCTTCATGGGTTACCCAGGGAGGAAAGATGGCTCAGGTGGCCCTCAAGTTTGGGGCAAACGACTTTGGTTCTCTGATGATTGAGGAAAACGTTGTTGCAGCGGCAGGAGTTAAGTTTAGAATGCCGCTGGAAGAGATTATCAGACTCATAAAGGATGCAGGTTATAAACCTGTACAGAGGGACACTCTGTACAGGAGATTAAGGGAGTTTTAAAGGAACTTCTTAACTGTTTCAACGTAGTGTTGACTAAGGAAAGTTATTAAGTTAAAGTTTGTGCTAAAGATTTTTGCTCCAACTTCAAGGTAATCGTCTTTTTCAGAAACTCTGATTACTTGAATGTTCATAATTTTCGTTCCCTGAGTTAGAATTAGAAGTTCTCCAAGTGACAGATCCAATCTCTTATTGACTAATATTCTTATTCCGGAAAGGCTGATGTCAAGCACTTTTACGTGGCTGACAATAGCCCCCTCCCTCCATAACTCAAACTCTCCTAAGTCTTCTGGACAGAACATAAGGCGCTTAGAGACCCTTTTTTCTTCAAAAGTTTCCTTCAGGAGCTCTAGAATGAACTTTCCGTTTGAAATCTTCAGCTGAGCCTCTATAAGAACTGAACCTTCAAAATCCTTAAGTACATAGAACTTACTGTTTAGAAGATGCTTTTCTATTCCTGGAGGAAGGAATCTTGAAACAATTAACCTGTTTCCTTCCTCTTCCTCAACGTGAAAGCTAAAGAAGAGAGGAAGATTTATTATTCTTCCATCCTCACACTTCTCTTCAATGTAGGAAATACCATCTTTCCTAGTCATTTTCCTCAACTCTTTCTGTAAGTTTTTCAAAAAGTTCTATAACTTTTAATGCTTCTGCTTCAAGTTCTTCAAATAGGGAATCGTCTGTTTTACCTTCCTTTAGTGACTTAACTATCTCCTTTGCCTTCCTAAATGCAGATTCAACACTTTCTTCAAGTTCATTAATTAGGTCAGCTAGTCCTTTATTCTTCAACACAGTAGCGTCTTTATCAAACCACTCTTTTAGGGCTGACTGGTCGTAATCGACCAGTAGCGGGTTATCAGGGGCGTTTGGAAGCCTTGAGAGCCAGTCAGAGAACAGTTCAATTCCTTTAATTACAGATGAAAGTATTCCTATGTTAAATGAAGATGTGTTTTCGTGGGCAGTTTTAATTGAGGAGCGAGTTTTTATGATCCTATCCTGAAGCTTTCCGAAGATTTTCTGGAAGCCTGAAATTTCCTCATTTATAGCTGCTATGTTGTCCCTAACCATGTCAAGGGCGTTAAGCTGTTGTTTCAATGAGAACAGAACAGTTTGGGTGGCTTCGGAGAGGGAATTTACCTTCTTCTTAATGTTTATCAAAACGTCTCTAGTTTTGGCCATTTCCTGCTTAACAGTAAATGCCTCGTTAGCCCTTCCTTCAAGCTCTTTTGAGAAGCTTTCAATAAGAGAGATGATTGTATTGACGATTTTCCCAATTTCCTCAGCTGAAACTACGGTTCTGGAAGCTAGCTTTCTAACTTCTTCAGCAACGACTGCAAAACCCCTTCCGGCTTCACCTGCCCTTGCAGCCTCAATTGCAGCGTTGAGGGCAAGTAGGTTCGTTTGATCGGCGATGCTCTTTATCGTTTCAACTACGTTTTGAATTTTTACTGAGCTCTGCTGGAGTTCGTTAACCTTATCCTTAAGGCTAATTACCTCATCTGCCAGCTTCTGAACGTCGGAGACGGAGTTCTCAACGATTTTTTCTCCTTTCTCAGTTTCTTCGTTAACCTCGCGGACTTCTTCAGATGAGGAGTTTATGAGTTTATTCACATCAGATATAGAGTTTGCAAGGACTTCAGAGGATATAGAAAGTTCCTTGAACTTTTCTTTGATGTCCTGGTTCTTAAGGTCTGTGTTGAAGAGTTCTACAACCAGCATACTTGCTTCGTTTGAGACTTTTGCAGAAAGCTTTTCAAGTTCCTTAAAGGTATTTTTAATCCAGTCTAAAAAGTTGTTGAACTCTTTAGCAAGGGTTCCTAGTTCGTCATCCCTAGCGATCCTGAGGGCTTTTGTAAGGTCTCCTTTTTCAATTTCTTTCATTGTTCTTGTCATTTCGTTTATAGGCATTACTATAGCCCTGTAGGTACTTATAGCTCCTAGACCGATGATAATTAAACTGAAGAGAGGAATAATTCTTACAACGTCCCCTGTGAATTGGATAAGTTCACAGTTTTCTTCCTTCAGTTTTTCTTCAATCTGCTGGAGCTCTTTAGCTTTACTTTCAATTAAATTAATAATTGACTCAGGATCTTTTCCTGAGCTGATTTGAGATATTATTGAGACTACCGATGTATAAACCTTAGTGGCTTCAGGCTGAGAGAACTTGTTAAGTTCTTCAATGTCCTTCTCTAGTTCCTTTATAGCTTTTTCCTCTTTACCTTCCATAATTAGCGATTCGGCCTTCAACAAATCCTGTTCAACTTCAGCTACTGTGCTAACCAGGTTGTTTAGGTGTCTGAACTCCTCTATTTTGTGGTAAGCGAACTCCGTCAGTAAAAAGATTATTAGAACTTCTACTACGAGGGAAATTGCGAGCTTCGTCTTTATCTTCATCTCCTCTCTCCTTTGCTGGTAGTTTCTACTTGTAATTATTATCGTAGCAAAATTCGTATAATTGACCCACCTTAGGAGGAGGTTTCTCCTTTGAAACAGAGAGGAAAGCAGTTTAAACTTAGGATAGAGAAGTTAGTTTACGGTGGTAAAGGCCTTGGAAGGTTGAACGGAAAGGCTGTTTTTGTTCCTCAAGTTGCTCCTGGAGACTTAATAGTTGCAGAGGAGACTGTCCAAAAGAGCGGTTACAGTGAAGCAAAAGTGGTAAAAATCCTTGAAAGGGGCAGAAGTAGGGTTAAACCAAGGTGTCTCTACTTTGGAAAGTGTGGAGGATGTGACTGGCAGCACGTAAGGTACAGTGACCAGGTAGAGGCAAAGAGGTTAATAGTTGAGGAGAACTTACAGAAGATAGGTAAGATAAAGAAGCCAAACATTGATGAAGTCATTCCTTCTCCTTCTCCTTGGAACTACAGGAATAGAGCTCAGATAAAGGTAAAAGCAGGTAGAGTTGGCTTCTTTGCTAAGAACTCCCACTTTGTTGTTGATGTAGATAGGTGTCCTCTATTAAAGGAGGATATTGAAGATATATTTCCTAAGCTCAAGGAACTCTTAAAAGAGCTCCCTACTCAGCCAGCAGAGTTTCACGTTTACTCCTCAAGTAAGGATGAAGTCCTCCTAAAGATTGTCTATCAGGGAAGGTTTAAGAGGTTTGATCTTCCCTTGGAGAGGTTGAGAGAAATTTTAAAGGTTAACCTGGTAGGTTACGGTATTTACAGGACCAATAGGGAAGGTTATCCGGAGAGGCTAGATTTCTTTGGAAGGGATTTTACTTACGAGATTGTAGATAAGTTTAAGTTCAGGGTAAGTGCAGACTCCTTCTTCCAGGTTAACAGGTTTCAGGTAGGTAACCTGATAGATAGGGTGGCCCGTGTGGCTATGGAACACCAGTACATGCTTGCAGGGGACTTCTACTGTGGAGTTGGAACTTTAACTATACCTGTTGGTAGGTACGTCCACAGGGCCTTTGGTGTTGAGTCAAACTTTTGGGCTGTGAGTGATGCCCTTTACAATAAGGATATTAACGGTTTAAGGAACATTCAGTTTTTCTGTAGGGAGACTGAAGAGGCCTTAAAGATAGTTAAGGACTACAGCCCCGACCTTGTTATAGTTGACCCTCCAAGGAGCGGCTTAAACGAGAGGATAGTAAGGACCCTTGCAGCTCTTCCAAGGATAAAGAAGATAGTTTATGTTTCTTGTAATCCTTCAACCCTTGCAAGGGACATTGCGGCTTTTCACCAGTTTGGCGTAAATATGGAAAGGGCGAAGGTTTTAGATATGTTTCCCCAAACCTATCACGTTGAGACAATAGCAGTCTTGAGGAAGGTAAGGTGATGTTAAAGGTTAAGTTATTTGGAGTTGAGTTTGAAAACCCTGTCTGGACGGCCTCGGGAACTTTCGGCTTTGGACTTGAATATGCTCCTTACGTTGACCTAAACAGGGTAGGAGCCGTTTGCGTTAAGGGGCTTTCAATAAAGCCGAGGGAGGGAAACGAACCTCCCCGTATCTGGGAAACTCCCTGCGGTATGCTAAACGCGATAGGCCTTCAAAATCCCGGTGTTGAGTACTTTTTAAGGGAAATAGTTCCGAAGTTAAAGAAGTATAAGTGTAGGGTTATTGCGAACATCTACGGTAGCATTGTTGAAGAGTACGTTGCAGTTGCAAAGGAGATTAGTGGAGCCGAAGGCGTTGACGCTGTAGAGCTTAACATTTCCTGCCCCAACGTTAAAAAGGGTGGGCTTGCCTTTGGAGTTGATCCTGTTGAAGCTGCAAGGTTAACTGAGGAAGTGAAGAAGGTTCTTGATAAGCCTTTAATCGTTAAGCTCTCTCCGAACGTTACCGATATAGTTGAGGTGGCAAAGGCTATTGAGAGTGCAGGTGCAGATGCTCTCTCTGCAATTAACACGCTCCTTGGAATGGCGATAGATATAAGGAAGAAAAAGCCTAGGTTAAAGAATAAGTTCGGAGGATTATCGGGTCCTGCGATAAAGCCCGTTGCTGTGAGGATGGTCTACCAAGTTTCAAGGGCTGTAAAGATTCCCGTAATTGGGATAGGCGGAATTTCAACCTGGGAAGATGCGATTGAGTTCTTCCTAGCCGGAGCAAAGGCCGTTCAGGTAGGAACTGCCAACTTCTTCAATTCCAAGGCGGTAGAGGAGATTGTAGAGGGAATAGAGAAATACATGAGGGAGGAAGGTTTTAACAGCATAGGGGAAATTAACGAAGCCTTAAAAGACTAACCTACTTCAACTAGGTCAAGCTTTTGACCGAATCTAAAGGTTAGGAGCTCCTTCAAATCGTCAAGCCCTTTTAGTTCCGGGTTCTCCTCTATCAGGCGGGAGCTCTCCTCCCTTGCAATCTTAAGAAGGTGGTAGTCCCTCCTTAGGTCTGCAACTTTAAAGTCCCCTACTCCAGACTGCCTGGTTCCGAATATCTCCCCCGGACCTCTAAATGCAAGGTCTGCCTCTGCAATTTTGAACCCGTCGTTCGTTCCCTCAAGGACCTTCAGTCTCCTTATTGAATCCTCCCCTGCGCCCCTGCTCGTTAAGAGGAAGCAGTAGGACTTCCTGTCTCCCCTTCCTACCCTTCCCCTTAACTGGTGGAGCTGGGCTAGGCCGAACCTTTCGGCGTGCTCAATTACCATTACTGTAGCCTCAGGAACGTCAACGCCTACCTCTATTACGGTTGTTGAGACTAAAACCTCTATCTCTCCCCTCTTGAACTTCTCCATTACTCTGTCCTTCTCTTCCTGCTTCATCCTCCCGTGGAGGAGCCCTACTTTAAAGGGCTTGAGCTTCTGACTCCAGTACTCGTACATCTGGGTCGCAGCTTTAAGCTCCAACTTCTCGCTCTCTTCAATCAGGGGATAGACTATGTAAATCCTGTTTCCTCTGGAGAGCTCCCCCTTTAGGAACTCAACGAGCCTATCCCTTTCATCCTCAAAGAGTATTTTTGTCTCAATTGGTTTCCTTCCTGCAGGAAGTTCGTCTATTACCGAAACGTCTAGGTCCCCGTAGGCAGTCATGGCTAGGGTCCTTGGAATTGGAGTTGCCGTCATAACTAAGACGTCTGGAAGCACCCCCTTCTTTTTGAGTTCAACCCTTTGTTTAACTCCAAACCTGTGCTGTTCGTCAATAATTACGAGGCCAAGGTTCTTAAACTCAACTCCTTCCTGTATTAAGGCGTGGGTTCCTATAACTACGTCAAAGAATCCCTCCTTTATTGCCCTATAAATGCTCTCTTTCTGCTTCTTTGTCATGCTTCCGGTAAGAAGTCCAACCTTTACCCCATAGGGAGAGAGGAAGTCCTTAAACTTCTTGTAGTGCTGGTTTGCAAGGATTTCAGTTGGGGCCATTACTGCAGTTTGGTAACCGCTCCTTGCTGCAAAGAAGGCTGCTGCTGCTGCAACTACGGTTTTACCGCTTCCGACGTCTCCCTGAACGAGCCTGTTCATAGGCTCGGGCCTCTTCATATCCTCAACTATTTCCCTTAAGACCCTCTCTTGGGCTTTCGTTAGTGTGAAGGGAAGGGCTTTCTTAAACTCCTCAATCATCTGGTGATTTACAGGAAAGGAGATTCCCCTTTCCTGCTTTATCTTTTGTCTGTGGATTGCGAGAGCTAGCTGGAAGAGGAAGAGTTCGTCAAATATTACCCTCTTCTGCTGGGGGCTCTGGAAGGCAAGGAGCTCCTTTACGTTCCCGTCTGGGAAGTGGACTTTCCAGACGGCTTCAGGTGCAGTTGGAAAACCGTTTCTCTCAAGTATACTTTTTGGCAGGTATTCCCTCAGGAAAGGGACTACCTTCTTTACTAGGTTTTGGACGTCCTTCCTTACGGTTGTTTGCTTTAGTCCTTCGGCAGTGTGGTATATAGGAATAACCTTTCCAAACTTCTCCAACTTCCCATCCTGGTAGATCTCAACTTCAGGGTGGGCCATCGTAAACCCGGAAGTTTCCCTCTTTACAGTTCCGTAGGCGAGGACTTCCTTTCCAAGCTCCTTAGCTCCCTTAAACAGTTTCCTGTAGTATGGAAAGACTTTCTGGTTGAAAAAGTATAGGGTGACCGTTCCCGTTCTATCGTAAAGGAGGACCTTAAGTAGCCTCTTTTTCTTCTTAGGGGTTTCAATCTCTGAGACTGAAACTACCTTTCCCTTTACCAGGTACTCCCTACCTGGTCTTAGATAAGCCATAGGGGTAACAGTTGAGCGGTCCTCGTACCTAAAGGGGAGGTAGTAAATTGCATCTATCAGGTTCTCTACTCCCAACTTCTTGAGCCTGTTTTTTACCCTCTTGCTTATGACTTTGTCCGGAAGTTCCTCAACTTTCTTAAAGAAGGCCCTTATTGGGTACTTCCTTTTGTTCTCCTTTAACTTCTCTCCACTTACCTTTAACTTCTCAACGGGAGTTTCCTTCTCCTTTTCCTCTTCAATCTCTTCAAGCGTAAACTTTAGGGTTATGACGGAGTGGATCTCCTTGAGGAGCTTCTTTCTCTTTTCAAGGGGGAGCTCTGGGTAGACCTTAAGGAACTTAATGACTTTTTTAACCCAATTTTTCCTCTTTCCGTCAAGGTAGGGCAAGAGCTCGTTAAACAGGTTTATGAGCGCCTTATCCGGGTCTTTAACCCTGCTAAAGTACTTAAAGTCTTCCTTTACTATGAGAAAGAGGAGGTCTTTAATCCTCTTTAGTATCTTTTCCATTACTCCCCTTAACCTACTATAATTAGACTCTACTTAGGAAAAATTTAAGAAAAGGATGGGTAATGAGGAAGTTAACTTTCCTTGTCGTAATTTTAACTCTCTCTTCCTGTGGAATGCTTAAGGAAATAAAAAAGAAAGAAATTAAAGAGGCTCCACCTCAGCCGAAAAAAGAGGAAGTTGAGAAAGCTGCTGTTGAAGTTAAAAAAAGTTCCTACAAGCCGAACTACCTTTACTACTACATGCTCTACCTTAACTTTCACTCTCAGGGTAAGTATCAGGAGGCTCTAAAGGCCCTTGATAGGGCAATAGAAGAAGCCCCAAACAACGTAGACCTCCTCTTGGAGGGGGCGAAGCTCGCAACAGCCCTAAAGGATTACGATAGAGCTGAAAGTTACCTATCTAAAGTTTTAAAGTTAGACCCCCAGAACGTCAGGGCTTTAAAACTACTTGCGGGAATTAGCGTTGTTAGAAAGAAGTTTGACAGGGCAGAGGAGCTCTACAGGAGAATTTTAGATGTAAAGAAGGATAGGGATACGTACATATTCCTTTCAGACTTACTCATTAACCAGAAGAAGTGCGATGAGGCGCTGGAGTTCCTTAGAAAAGCCGAGAAGGAATTTCCTAAAGACTACCTAATTGAGTACTTCATAGGTCAGGTTTACTACCTGAAGGGAGACTACGGAAAGGCAAGGGAGCACCTTGAAAGGAGTATAGAGATCAATCCAAACTTTGAAAGTGCTTACATTCTCCTTGGAAAGCTCTTTAAAGAGCAAAGGTCGTATGCTGAAGCTGAGAGGTTCCTAAAGGAAGTCCTGAAGAAGGATCCTGAAAATACCTATGCCTTAAGGGAGCTAATAGTCGTTTATATCCTCCAGAACAAGCCCGACGAGGCCGTTAAGTTAATAAACAAACTTGCAGAGCTTGAACCCTATAACCTAAAGCTCCTTTCTTGGCTTGCGGCAAACCTCTTTCAGATAGGGGAGTACAAGCAGGTAATTCCGATAATAGAGAGAATTACTAAGCTAAATCCCGATAATCCAAACGTTTACTTTATGTTGGGCTTGGCCTACGAGATGTCGGGCCAGCTTGAGACGGCAGTTGAAGCCTACGAGAAATCCCTTGACCTTTACCCAGAGAACCCTACAGTTCTTGAGAGATTAGCGGTTGTAAGTTACAAGCTCGGTAGACTTCAGGATGCAAAAGCTTACTATGAAAGGCTGTGGCAGTTAACCGGTAATCCTCAGTACCTTATAAAGCTTGCCCTTGTAGCAGATAAGCTTGGAGAGACTGAGGAAGCCTACAGGCTCCTAAAGGACTGGAAGGAACAGTTTAAGGACAATCCTAAACTTCTCTTTTACCTTGCCTACTTCTCCGAAAAGCTCGGTAAGTTTGAGGAAACTGAGAAGTACCTTAGGGAGCTCCTAAAGGTAAAGCCCAACCCTGATGCCTACAACTACCTTGCATACTTCTACGCTCAAAGGGGTAAGAACCTTGATGAAGCTTTAAAGCTTATAGATGAAGCCTTAAAGGCCGAACTGGAAAACCCTGCGTTCCTTGATACGAAAGGTTGGGTTCTCTATAAGCTAGGAAGGTATAAAGAGGCCTGTAAGTGCTTAAAGAGAGCCCTAGAAAAGAAACCTGAAGATACTGTGATAAACCAGCACTACGGGGAGTGCCTCTTTAAGCTTGGAAGGAGAAAGGAGGCTGAAAAGTACTTGACGAAGGCCCTTCAGGGAATACTTGAGAATAAGAATATGGAAATTGAAAAGGAAGAACCGGGAATACTCAAGAGGACTATAAAAATCCTAAAGGAGATAGGAAAGGAGGAGAGTAAATGAGCTGGACGATGTTGCTTTGGGGACTTATAGTGTTCTTAATTATCTCTCTACCAACCATTACGGGGCTTATGAGGGTAAATGCAGCCTTGAAGTTCTTGGAGGAAGGAAGTTTTAAAGATTTCTTGCCGTTAAACGCCATTAAACCGGGGGGTTTCGCTTACGCCCTTACCTTTAGCTTTAAGATAACCTTCCTTACGGCCCTAATCCTTGATTACGTTGAGTACGTTAAGCAGGTTTACTTCATAGTTTCACTTTACCTCTTTTTCCTTATGATAGATTTCATCGTCCAGTACTCTGGAGAAGCCTTTAAAGTTCTCTCACTTAACATAAAGAGCGCTTTCGTCGGAGCGTCTCTTCCCGTCTTTACACTATTTGTCCTTAACTTCTTGATTCAGAGGAAGTTGAGGAAACTCATCCCCCAGGAGATTGAGAACTACAGGAAGGGAAGGAAGAGTCCGGCTCTGAGGGAGTTTGATCAAAAAGGTTAAAGGAGGTGCTGAAATGAAGATAGAGTTTAAGACGGAGATTAAAGGTAAGAAGGCTGATGCCCTTATTACGGGAGTTTACGAAGGTCTTAAGGAGGTAGAAAAGGAGGAAAAGGAAAAGCTTAAAGCCCTCTCTTTTAACGGAAAGAAGGGGGAAGTTGCTGTTCTTCCAGGTCAAGCTTTCAAGAGCGTTATATTTGTAGGTCTTGGTAAAAAAGGTGAGGTTAATCAGGAAGCAGTAAGGATTGCTGCTGCAAAGGGTATAAGGAAGGCCCAGGAACTGAAGGCTAAGAGGGTAGTCTGCGAGCTCCTCGGCGTTGACAAGCTAAAGGAGAAGGGAGCAAAGGCAACTGCTGAAGGTTTAGTCTTAGGAAACTATCAGTTTAACAAGTACAAGAAGGAAAAAGGGGAAGGAGTAGAGAAGTTAACCGTTGCAGGGCAGAAGGAATTTAAGAAAGCCTTTGAGCTCGGAAGGGCCCTTGCAGAGGCCGCTAACTTTACGAGGGACCTGGTAAACGAGCCGGGAAACGTTATTAATCCTGAGAAACTTGCTGAAGTTGCTAAAGAGCTCTCAAAGGAGTACGGCTTTGACTGTAAGGTCTTTGACGAAAAGAAGTTAGAGAGCAACCAGATGGTTGGAATTCTAACAGTTGGAAGGGGAAGTAAGAACCCTCCAAGGTTCATTCACATTGCCTATAAGCCTAAGAAGGCTAAAAAGAAAGTTGTCCTTGTAGGTAAAGGTGTGACTTTTGACAGTGGAGGTCTTAACATAAAGCCCGAGCAGTTTATGAAAACGATGAAGTCGGACAAGGCGGGAGCCTGTGCAGTTTTAGGTATTATGAAGTTAATAGGGGAGCTCCAGCCTAACGTTGAGGTTCACGGTTTAATTCCCTCAGTTGAGAATATGCCAGACGGAAAGGCGTACAGGCCGGACGACATAATTGTCTACAGGAACGGTGTAAGCGTTGAGGTTCTCTCAACCGACGCTGAAGGAAGGTTAATCCTTGCAGATGCTCTACTCTACGGAAGTGAACTAGAACCGGACTTTATGATTGACATGGCAACCCTTACAGGGGCCTGTGTTGTTGCCCTTGGACACTACACCAGCGGTCTTTTTACAGAGGACGACTCACTTGCAAAGGAGCTCTGTTCCCTCTCTGAGGAGACAGGGGAGAAGTTCTGGAGACTTCCCCTTGACCGGGACCTTGAAGAGGAGATAAAGGGAGCCTATGCAGATATTCAAAACGTCGGTAAGAGCCGTTACGGTGGAGCCATTACTGCAGCCCTTTTCTTGAAGAAGTTTGTTAATAAGGACAAGGTAAAGAGCTGGGCTCACATTGATATAGCTGGACCTGCGTTCCTTGATAGAGACTGGAAGTACTACAGACAGGGAGCCACCGGCCAGCCTGTAAGGACTTTAGCCCAGTTTATTCTAAATGAGGAAGAGTAGGGGGCTTTCCCCCCTTTCCCTTTAAGGGATGTGGAAGCTAAAGCTACTTGTCCTTTCTCTCCTAACGGGTCTCTTTACAGGTATAGCAATTTCTTTCTACGTCTTTTTAACTAAGAGTATTTCATACCTCTTTTACTTAGGAGATCCTTACAGGACAATACCCAACCTTCCTTGGTGGTACGTTATCTTTGTGCCGACTTCTTCCATTTTGATGGTTAACTTAATAATTCTCTATAACGATAGGGCAAGGGAGTACGGAATAAGAGAGATTTCAAAGGCCCTTGGTGAGAATAGGCTTACTTTTACGATGTCAGACCTTGCCCTTAAAATAGTTTCCTCAGCTCTCTCAATAGGAAGCGGTTTTGCAGTTGGAAATGAAGGACCTTCTGCTGCAATAGGCACGATGATTGCCTATAAGATTAACAAGTTCTTAAAGCTACCGAAGGAGCTCCTTAAAATTGCAATAGGAATAGGTGCAAGCAGCGGAATTGCAGCAGTGTTCGTTTCCCCTATTACAGGAATTCTCTTTGCAGTTGAGACTGTTGCCTACTCCCTGATAAAGGATTTCGTTGGATTTCTCCTCCTTGGTAGCTTCACCTCCTTTTTGGTTGCACTTCTCTTTTTAAAACCTTTAATGTTCAGCTACTCAATAGGAAAGGAAATCCATCCCGATTACCTATTCTCAATCTTCCTATTTATTCCGGTAATTTCACTTGGAATTTACCTTTACCTTACTTTGAGGGATAGGGTTTTCTTTTACCTAACGTCCTTTTTATCAAGGAGGTTAAACAGAACTCAAGAGGCCGTTTTAACTTCTATCGTCGTAGGAGTTACAGTAGGTGTTCTTCTTAAGGTATCTCCCTACTCAGGCTTTTCTGGACATGAAGTTGTAGAATCTCTTATAAACAGTAATTTCCACTTTCCCCTGATCGTTATCTTTTCCCTTGTAATTTTGAGGATCTTTACAAATGCAATCTCCCTCTACGCCAATGCCGTAGGAGGGCTGTTTATAACTTTAATGAGTATAGGAGCTCTAATAGGTTATGGATTTGGGGAGGGGTTGAAAGGAGTAGGGTTCTCAGTGGAGCCCTTTTACTTTGCAGCCGTTGGAGCGGCAGTCTTTGTCGGAGTTGTTATGAAGATTCCCTTTACTGCCGTTGTTTTAGCCCTTGAGATAACCTACGACTACAACGTTATTATTCCGACCGGTCTGATAGTTTCACTTATAGGTTTATTGGCTTCCTCACTCTTTGAGCTGAAAAAGGCTATGCTTAAAAAGGGGGGAATTCCCCCCGAATCTACTTCTTGACTTTCCTTCCTTTTCCCTTACTCTCCTCAGGGTAGAGGGCAGTTTCAAATACCGGCTCAATCCTATTTACAAACATGAGCTTGACCTTTTTCTTTGCCTCTTCGGGTAGTTCCTCCATAACCTCCTGTTTGTTCTTCTCAGGGAGGATTACAGTTTTCACTCCGTACCTGAGGGCTGCGAGGATCTTCTCCTTTAGCCCCCCTACAGGTAGGACTTTCCCTCCTAGGGTTATCTCTCCTGTCATTGCAACGTCTTTGTGTACCTTTCTACCTGTAAGGGCTGAGAGCATTGCCGTTGCAATCGTTATTCCAGCAGATGGACCGTCCTTAGGAATCGCTCCTGCCGGTACGTGGACGTGGATATCAATCTTTGAGAAGTCGTGCTTTATCTTGTACTTTTCGGCGTTTGCTTTAATAAATCCCAGGGCAGCTTGGGCAGACTCCTTCATAACCTCACCGAGCCTTCCTGTAAGGATTAGCCTTCCGCTTCCCTTTGTTACTACAACTTCAATGAAGAGGACGTCTCCTCCTACCGGAGTCCAGGCAAGGCCCGTTGCTACTCCAACTTCATCCTCTCCGAGCTCAAGCTCTGGAATGAACTTTGGAGCTCCCAGTATCTTCTCAACCATCTTTTTGGTAATCTTGTACTTCTTCTCTTTGCCCTCGCTGATCCAGAGGGCCACTTTACGGCACACTGCAGCAATCTTCCTGTCTAGGTTCCTTACTCCAGCTTCTCTGGTGTAGTGCCTTATGATGTGTAGGAGTCCTGAGTCTGTAAACTCAATATCCTTCTCAGTTAGTGCGTGGTTTTTCATCTGCTTTGGAACTATGTACTTCTTTGCAATCTGAAGTTTCTCATACTCTGTGTAGCCGGGAATGTTCAGGACTTCAAGCCTGTCGTATAGGGGTTCAGGTATTGTGTGAGGGGTGTTTGCCGTTGCTATGAAGAGTACCTCTGAAAGGTCAAAAGGGTGGTTTATGTAGTTGTCAACGAACTCCTTGTTCTGCTCAGGGTCTAGGACTTCAAGGAGTGCTGCTGCAGGGTCTCCTCTGAAGTCTGAGGACATCTTGTCAATTTCATCAAGGAGGATTACAGGGTTTTTAGTTCCGGCCTTCCTTAGGGCCTGAATTATCTTACCGGGCATGGCTCCTACGTAAGTCCTCCTGTGCCCCCTTATCTCAGCCTCGTCCCTTACTCCTCCAAGAGAAATCCTTACGAACTTCCTCCCTAAAGCCCTTGCAATTGAACGGGCAAGTGAAGTTTTACCTACTCCCGGTGGGCCTACAAAGCATATTGTAGGCTGTTTAACTTCCTTAACCTTCTTCCTCCTCTTCTTCATTAAGGCCTTGACGGCTAGGTATTCAAGTATCCTACTTTTAACCTTCTCAAGGTCGTAGTGGTCTTCATCAAGGATCTGCCTTGCCCTCTCTATGTCAAGTTTATCCCTGGTTCTCTTTGACCAAGGGAGCTCTATCATCCACTCAATCCAGGTCCTTAAAACTCCAGCCTCGGCCGATTCAGGGTGCATCTTCTCAAGGCGAGAAAGCTCTTTAAGTACGGCTTCCTCAACCTCCTTTGGCATTTTCGCCTTTTTAACTTTTTCTCTGTACTCCTCAATTTCCTTGCTCTTTTCCTCCTCCTCTCCCAGCTCCTTCCTTATAGCCTTTAGCTGTTGACGGAGGAAGTACTCCTTCTGTTCCTTCTCCATAGACTCTCTGGCTTTTGTCCTGATTAGCTCCTGAACCTCAAGGACCTTGATCTCGTGCTCCAACTTCTGGCTGATCTTCTTTAACCTCTCAATAGGGTCCTCTGTTGATAAGAGGTCTACTGCCTCCTCAGTTGAGAGCTCAATCTGTGCAGCGATTAAGTCTGCAAGGCGTCCGGGGTCTTCAATTGAGCGGAGGATCGCTACAATGTCTGGTGGAATTTGCTTTCCGAGGGCAACTACCCTTTCAAGCTGATCTTTAACCAGCTTTATGAGGGCCTCTTCCTCTATACTCTTAGGCCTGTATTCAGGCTCTTGAATGTACTCAAGGACGGCCCTGTAAAGGTTTTCCTCTTTTTTAAGGTCCTTAATCTTTGCCCTTCCAAGTCCTTGAACTAAGATCTTTACCCTTCCGTCGCCCATTCTCATTGCTTTAAGGATTACGGCGACGGTTCCGTAATCGTAGAGGTCTTCCCTCGTCGGTTCCTCTATCTCCTTGTCCTTTTGAGTTGCAAGGAAGATTAGTTTGTGTTCCCTTAGGGCTTCCTCCACAGCGTTTAGGGAGAAAGGTCTTCCAACGAAGAGGGGAGCTATCATCATTGGAAATACAACAACGTCTCTTAAAGGGAGAACCGGTAGTTCCTCAGGGAACTTGGGCTCCTGAATAGGCCCTTGCATTATCTCAGCCATCTCTCTCTCCCGGTTTGAGTTTTTTCTTAAGGAATTCTAAAAACGGTTCTCTAAGGTCTTCCCTTGATAGGGCAAAGTCAACAGTGGCTTCTAAGAAACCAATCTTATTACCTGTATCGTAACGCTTACCTTCCATTATCCTACCATATATGGCCTCTCTCTCTGAGAGAAGAGCTATTGCATCTGTAAGCTGAATTTCGCCTCCTTTTCCTGGCCTTGTCTTCCTCAGCATCTCAAATATTCTGGGGGTTAAGATGTACCTACCTGCAATTGCAAGGTTTCCGGGAGCTTCCTCCGGTGAAGGCTTCTCTACTAACTGGTCAACCTTTATTACTCCAGGTTCAACCTCTTTGCCTCCAGCAATTCCGTACTTACTTACCTCTTCCTCGGGGACCTCCTGAAGGCCGAGAACTGAGCACTTAAACCTGTTGAAGACTTCAATGAGCTGTTTTATCGCAGGTGGTTCAGAGACCATAACGTCGTCTCCAAGGAAAACGGCAAAAGGTTCGTTTCCAACTGCAGGCTCTGCAGTTAGTATGGCGTGTCCAAGGCCCAGGGGCTCTTTCTGCCTTATGTATATGAATTCTGCAAGTTCTGAAATTTCCCTAACTATTTTAAGGAGCTCTTCTTTTCCCTTTTCCTCAAGTGCCCTTTCAAGCTCAAGGTTTCTGTCAAAGTGGTCTTCTATTGCCCTTTTGTGCTTTCCCGTAACGAAGATTATCTGTCTTATTCCTGCCCTTACAGCCTCCTCAACTATGTACTGGATTACGGGTTTATCAACTATCGGGAGCATCTCTTTAGGCTGTGCTTTCGTCGCCGGTAAGAACCTTGTTCCGAGCCCTGCAACGGGTATTACGGCTTTCCTTATCATCTATACCTCCCACTCAAATCTCCTTGCGAATATGCACTTTAAGTACCTGCTCTCCGGAATCTGAAGGACGAAGGGATGGTCCTTTGCCTGGTAAGTTGTGTAGAGGACTCTCAGTGGGGTTCTTGTGTCGTAGGCTGCAGATATGAGGATTTCTTCAAGCATTGGCGGAGTTATGTGGTGGGAGCATGAACAGACGACTATCCTTCCTCCCGGCTTTAGCATCTTTAGTCCCCTTAAGAAGAACTCCTTATAACCCCTCTTTGCCTGCTGGACTACGGTCTTACTCTTTGCGAAGGCTGGAGGGTCTATAACTATTGAGTCAAACTTTTCCCCTTCCTGGCTCATCTTCTTTAGGACTTTAAAGGCATCCCCCTTAACGAAGGTAAACCTGTCTGCAACCCCGTTTAACTGGGCGTTTTCCTTAGCAAGGTCAAGGGCAAGCTGTGAGCTATCAAGTGCTACGACTTCTTTAGCTTTTCCTATGACTGCAGCGTGAATTCCGAAACCTCCAAGGTGGCAGAAGGCGTCAAGGACTCTATCTCCCTCCTTTACGAACTCCTTTGCAAATAGGAGCTTGTTCTCCCTCTGGTCAAGGAAGTAGCCTGTCTTCTGTCCTCCAACTATTTGGACGTTGAACTTTATCCCGTTTTCAAGGATTACTACTCTTTCGGGGACATCACCGTATAGGGGCTGTTCAATTAATGGCAATCCCTCAAGCTCCCTTGTCTGGACGGTTGACTTCTCGTAAATACCCTTTGGTTTGACAACTTCAACTAAAGCCCTAACGACCGTTTCTTTTAGAATCTCCATTCCGAGGGTTGTGACCTGAATTACCAAGTATCCGTCGTAGTAGTCTGCAATTAAACCTGGAAGATAGTCGGCCTCAGAGTGAATTAATCTGAAGGCTGTGCAGTTTTCAGGAACAAGCTCTTTCCTGTATGAGAGGGCTTCTTCTATTCTCTTTACGAAAAACTGATAGTCTATCTCTTCGTCTTTCTTGAAGGTTAGAATCCTTATTGCTATGTAGCTATCAGGGTTTATGTAACCCTTTGCAAGGAAACTTCCCCTGTGGTCCCTTACGATGCAGAGCTCCCCAGGTTTTGGCCTCCTTGAGAAGGAGAGAATATCGTTTTTGTAAACCCAGGGGTGAAACCCCCTTATCCTCTTTTCCCTTCCCGGTTTGATTGATACTTGAAGCAATATTCCCTCCCGATTTAGATTTTTAATAGGGCTCCTGGAACAGCTTTAAAGAAGGAGAAGAAACTCTCTCTATAAGAAATATCCCCCGACATTAACTTTGCTGCGATGGCGGACACCTTTTCTGAGCGCTCTATTAGGAAGAAGTTTAAGTTCCTAAGGGGAAAAAAGAGCCTTCCGGTAATTCTTGCCCATTTAAACTCCTCTCCCATTTCACTGTCAACTAACTCTTTGTAGGTTCTTAAGACTTTGAAGTTCCCCTTTTCAAAGGAAGACTTAATAACTTTAGCAGCTAAAACCCCGCTTCTAGCTGCGTAGTAAATCCCCTCTCCTGTTAAAGGGTCAACTAGACCTCCCGCATCTCCTAAGAAGAGAACCCTATCCCTGTAGACGTCGTTCTTTCCCTTTCCTGCTGGAATTGGAAATCCTCCCTTCCAGATTTCCTTTCCTTTGAATCCGTGTTTTTCGTTAAACTCTTTAAGGAGCTGGTAGAGCCTTTTAAAGTTCTCCTTACTCTTAAACTCCCCTACTCCTGTTGTTATGAAGTTTCCCTTTGGGAAGGCCCAGTAGTAGCCCCATGAAAAGTGGGTAAAGTCAATTACTATTCTATCTTCCCCTTTCCCTTCTACGTCAATTTCGTAAGTAAACCCCAAATCCCTTTCCACTTTAAGCTGATTTGCTACTCTACTGTTTGCCCCGTCGCTAACAATTAGAACTCTGCAGGTGTAGGAATCTTTATCTGTTTTTACAGATATTTTCCCGTCCTCTAACCTCTCTACGGAGATGCACCTTTCCCCCGTGTGGATTTTGAGCTCTTCAGAGGGGAGCTCCTCAAACAGGAAATTGTCAAGTTCGCTCCTGTCTGTAAGGAAAGTTAAAGGTTCTCTACTCTTTATTAATGAAGTCCTACTTTTGTAGTGGAGCTCTATCTCCTTTGAGCGGGCCCTTACGACCTTCTCTAGCTTTGGGAAAAGGGAGGAGAGGAGTTTGTAGGCTTTTGGTGTTAGCCCTCCGGCGCAGGGTTTTTTCCTCGGAAACTTCTCTTTTTCAATTGCAAGCACTTTTAGCCCTGAACCAGAGAGCTCCTTTAAGAAGGAGCAGCCGGCCGGTCCGAGGCCGGAAACGATTATATCGTAGACCATTTACCTTCCCCTGTAATCCCCTATTAGCCTTTCAAACTCCCTAAATAGGTACCTTGAGTCGTGGGGGCCGGGGGAGCTCTCAGGGTGGTACTGGACTGTGAAGAGGGGTTTTGTCTTATGCTTTAACCCTTCAACAGTTCCATCGTTTAAGGAGTAATGGGTAACCTCAAGCTCTTCAGGCAGAGTACTTTCATCGACTGCAAAGCCGTGGTTTTGAGCGGTAATTTCAACCCTTCCGGTCTTCTTGTTCTTTACAGGCTGGTTGGCTCCCCTGTGGCCAAACTTCAGCTTATAGGTTGAAGCTCCGAGGGCAAGAGCAGTAAGTTGATGTCCTAGACATATTCCAAATATGGGTTTGTTGTAGGTTGCAATAAGGTATCTGATAGTCTCAATTGCGTAGGTTACTGCGGCAGGGTCTCCCGGGCCGCAGGATAGGAATATTCCATCAGGCTTCATCTTCAGGATATCTTCAGGGGGAGTGTTTGCCGGAACTACTGTAGGTTTTATGCCTACGTCAACCAGGTTCCTTAAGATGTTGTACCTGATTCCAAAGTCTAGGACTACAACGGAGTACTTAAAGTCCTTTCTCCTTGGGTATCCCTCTCCCAGCTTCCAGGTTCCAAGTTCCCACTCGTAGGGCTCTTTCGTTGTAACTTCATCAACGAGGTTTAAACCTTCCATTGGAGGAATTGAACGGGCCTTTGAAATTAGACTGTCTACGTCAAGGTCAACTGTTGAGATAACTCCCCTCATAGTTCCTGCACTTCTTAGCTTCTTCGTTAGTTCCCTAGTGTCAATTTCACAGATTCCTACTACTCCGTACTCCTTCAGGTAGTCTTCAAAGGACTTTTCCGCCCTCCAGTTGGAATAGATCTCAGATATCTCCTTTACTATGAATCCTTCAGCTTTTGGTCCATCAGACTCAACGTCTTCTCTGTTTGCTCCGACGTTCCCTATTAAAGGGCAGGTCATCGTTACTATCTGTCCTTTAAATGAGGGGTCGGTTATTATCTCCTGATACCCCGTCATAGACGTTGTGAATACTACTTCTCCGTAAGTTTCCCCTTCTGCCCCAAAACTGAGGCCTTCGTAGTAAGTTCCGTCTTCTAAAGCGAGAATTGCTTTCTTCCTCTTTAGCATTTGCCTACTCCACTTGGAAATTGGCTTAAATTATACCAGTGACAGCTGGCGGAGGTTAAAGTAATGAAAAGACTAGTCTTTGTTCTACTGGGTCTAGCTTTTCTCTTTGGGTGTTTTGAGGAAAAGAGCAGAAAACCCCTTGTAGTGACAACTCTTCCAGTCTGGAAGAGCGTTGCAGAGTACATAGGGGGAAGGGACTTTAGGTACCACTCAATTTTAAAAAGTGGTGTTTCCCCCCACGGCTACGAGCCAAAACCTTCGGACGTAAAGCTTGAAAAGGAGGCTTCGCTGGTAATAGTTCACGGCCTCGGTTTGGACGACTGGGCCCTTAAGGGAGTTGATGAGAATAAGGTACTGAACCTTGGAGCCCTCTTTTCAAAGAAGTACCCGAAGGTTAAGGAGCCCGGCTATCACCTCTGGATGAACCCTATCCTTATGGAGGAGGTTTACTTTGAAGTTGCACGGAGGTTAACGGCTTTCTATCCGAAGAAGGAAACTTACTACACAAAGAGGGCTGAAGACTACGCTGCTATGATTGATCAGCTTGTCGGTAGGATAGGTTCCTGCCTTAAGGGTGCAAAGAGTAGGGCCGTTGTAATCTACCACCCCGTATGGAAGCCCCTTTTAGAAACCTTCGGGCTTAGGGTAATTGAAATAGCCAGGACTCCCGAAGAGAGGATAACTCCAGAGAGGTTGAAGGAAGTTATTGAAGAAGCTAAAAAAGAGGGTGCAAAGCTTGTAATAGGTGAGGTTTTTGCTGATAGGAAAGTTCCCGAAACCGTTGCAAGGGAAGTAGGAGCAAAGGTCCTTATTCTCAATCCGCTTCCGGAGGGAAATTACGTAAAAGCCTTATCTAGCTGGGGAGAGAAAATATGTACCTCTTTAAAGGAGTAAGGTGATGATTTTGATGATAGACAACTACGATTCCTTTACCTACAACGTAGTCCAGTACTTCGGCAAGCTAGGGGCTGACATTGAGGTCTACAGGAACGATAGGATAACCGTTGATGAGATAGAGAGGAAGAGACCGGAGGCCCTTATCATATCTCCTGGCCCCTGTACCCCTAGAGAGGCTGGAGTTTCCGTTGAGGCGATAAGACACTTTGCTGGGAAAGTTCCAATTCTGGGTATATGTCTCGGCCACCAATCGATAGGTTTTGCCTTCGGGGCAAGGATAGTTAGGGCTAAGAAGTTAATGCACGGGAAGGCTTCAAACGTTCTACACGACGGTAAGTACCTCTTTGAGGGTATGAAAAACCCCTTTTCTGCAATAAGGTACCACTCGCTGGTGATAGATAGGGAGAGCTTGCCGCCGGAGCTCTTAGTAACCGCCGAAAGTGAGGATGACGGGGAGATAATGGGAATAAGGCATAAAGAGTACCCCATATACGGAGTTCAGTTTCACCCGGAGTCAATCTTAACTGAAGATGGAATAAAGATAATTGAAAACTTCTTAAAGCTAATCTAACTATGAAGAAACTCCTCATAGTGACGGGGGAGCTCTCAGGCTCAATTTACGGTGAGAGGATTGCGAGGGAGCTCTCTCCCAGTTTGAAGCTCTACGGGGTTTTCCACAGGAAAGTAAGCGGAGTTGAGAGGATTTACGACTCAAAAGAGATAACGGCCTTTGGCCTCTTTGAGGTTTTAAGGAAGGTTCCGAGAATACTAAAGGCTAAAAAGTTAATCAGTGAGTTTCTTGATAGGGAGAAGCCAGAAGCGGTTCTCCTCATAGACTTTCCGGGGTTCAACCTTAAAGTTGCCCAGGAGTCCAAGAAGAGGGGAATAAAGGTCCTTTACTTCATTCCTCCAAAGCTGTGGGCCTGGGGAGAGGGGAGAGTAAAGAAAATAAGGGAGCTTGTTGATAGGCTCTTTGTTATCTTCCCCTTTGAGGTTGACTTCTACAGGGGTTTTGGAGTTGAGGCGACCTTTATAGGAAATCCCCTCTTTGATATCGTTAAGCCCTCTTTAACTAAAGAGGAGCTCTCTAAAAATACCGGTTTAAGTGAAGAGCTTTACTGTTTACTTCCGGGAAGTCGCGAAAGTGAAATTAGTTACCTACTAAAACCCCTCCTTGAAACTTCAAAGGTTTTTAAGGGAAACTGGGCAATTCCAGTTGCTTCAACCGTTGATTTTCACAGAGTAAAGCTAAGAAGGGATAGGATTAACCCGTCGGTTAAACTTCTACCGGAGAGCTTGCGCTACGACCTTATGTCTAACTCCCGTTTAGGAGTGATAGCCTCCGGGACAGCTTCCCTTGAAGCGGCCCTCCTTAATCTTCCCCACGTTGTCGTTTATAGGCTTAATCCCTTAACTTACTGGGTTGCAAGAAAGGTTGTTAAGACCAAATTTGTTTCTCTTCCAAACATAATTGCAGGTAGGGAGGTCCTTCCGGAGCTCCTTCAGGATAGGGTGGAGCCGAAGGAGATTTTGAGGGCCCTTGAGGAGGTTGATAGGAAGAGGGATGAGATTAAGGAGGCTTTGAGGGAGGAGGTTGTTAATAAATTAAAGGGAAACTGTTTTAAGCGTTTGGCTGAAGAGATTTTGGAGGAGTTAAGTTGAAGCTCTTTGCAGTGGCACAGCCGGGTTTAGAGGAAGTGACTAATGGGGAGTTGAAGGAGCTTGGTATTGATGGAAAGGTTGTTCCCGGAGGAGTTGAGTTTGAGGGAGGTTTAAGGGAGGTTTACTTAACGAACCTTTGGCTTAGGGGCGCCAGCAGGGTTTTAGTTAGGCTGTGTACCTTTAGGGCAAAGCACTTTGGAGAACTTGTAAGGAAGGCTTCAAAGTGTCCCTGGAAGGGTTTTATAACGAGGGAGCTCCCGATAAAGATTAGGGCGACCTCCCGCCACTCAAAGCTCTACCATACGAAGGCAATTGAGGAGAGGGTTTTAAAGGCAATAGGTCAAGCCTTAGGCTTTACACCGCCCTTAACGACCTACGAGGATGAGGGAACGAGCGTAATAGTTAGGTTTGAAAATGACGTCTGCACTATAAGTATAAACAGCTCGGGAGCTCTCCTCCACAAGCGGGGCTACAGGGTTAAAGACGTTGAAGCCCCTTTAAGGGAAAACCTTGCTGCCGCAATGGTTCTAATCTCGGGCTGGAGGGGAGAGGTCCCTTTCATAGACCCCTTCTGCGGTTCGGGAACAATTCCTATAGAAGCTGCACTGATAGCTGCAAATATCCCTCCCGAGATAAAGAGGGAATTTGCCTTTATGAAGTGGGAAAACTTTGATAGAGGACTCTGGGAGGCCTTAAAGGAGGAAGCTCTAAGTAAAGTAAGGAAGGTGAATGTTCCAATTCTTGGATTTGATATAGACCCACTTGCAGTTGATTCGGCCGTTGAAAATTCAAAGGCTGCGGGAGTTGATAGGTGGGTAGAGTTTAAGAACTTATCTTTTCCCCATTTAAGTTTTGAAAGGGCAGTTATTGTTACAAATCCTCCCTACGGAAAGAGGTTGAGCTATAAGAATACAGAGCTTATATACAGACAGCTTGGGAACTGGGTGAGGCATTCCTTTAGAGAGTATAGCCTTTACTTCCTCTCTCCAGATAGGAACCTTGCTAGAGAAGTCAGTCCCGATAGTGAGATGGTTACTTACTTTGATAACGGTGGAATAAAGGTGGGCCTTTACAGAGTAGAAGCGTAAATTATTAGCTGAAGAAAATCTGGAGGAAGTTTTATGATAGAGAAGGTTCAGGATTTAAAGGAGGAGCTCTCAAAGGTTAAGGAGAAACTATCGGAAGTAAGGGGGTATTTTTGACCTTCCCCAGCTTGAGAAACGGTTAAGGGAACTTGAGGAGGAGATGTCCTCTCCAGACTTCTGGAGTGACTCCCAGAGGGCCCAGAAAGTTTCAATGGAGAGAAACAGGATAGAGGGAGAGATTTCCTCCGTTAAGGACGTTGAGGAGAAAGTTGAAGAGGTTGAAGTCCTGATAGAGATGGCGGAAGAGGAAGGTGAAACTTCCCTCCTTAACGAGGCTGAAGGTTTACTAAAAGAGGTAGAGGAAAAACTTGAAAAGCTTGAGATAAAGAAAGTTTTATCGGGGGAGTTTGATAAGAACAACGCGATAGTGACCATTCACGCCGGTGCAGGCGGAACGGAGTCCTGCGACTGGGCCCAGATGCTCATGAGAATGTACACTAGGTGGGCAGAGAGGAAGGGATATGATGTGGAAATCCTTGACCTTCAAGAGAACGAAGAGGCCGGAATTAAGAGTGCAACCCTCCTTATAAAAGGGCCCTATGCATACGGCTTACTCAGGGCTGAACATGGAACCCACAGGCTCGTAAGGATTTCTCCCTTTGATTCAAACGCCAGAAGGCATACCTCCTTCTGTGGAGTAATTGTCGTCCCAGAGATTGAGGATGAGATAGATATTGAGATAAGGGAGGAAGACCTAAAGATAGATACCTACCGCTCCTCAGGTGCAGGGGGGCAGCACGTAAACACAACGGACTCAGCAGTAAGGATTACACACCTTCCAACTGGGATAGTTGTAACTTGCCAGAGTGAACGTTCTCAGATACAGAACAGACAAAGGGCAATGAAGATTTTAAAGGCTCGCCTCTACGAGTATGAGAGGAGGAAGAGGGAGGAGAAAATTGCCCAGGCAAGGGGAGAACATAAGAGTATAGCCTGGGGTAATCAGATACGCTCTTACGTTTTTCACCCGTATAAGATGGTAAAAGACCTGAGAACCGGCGTTGAGACTTCCAACGTAAACTCTGTAATGGACGGTGATATTGACCAGTTTATAGAGGCCTACCTTAAGAAAAAGGCTTCGGAGGGAGAGGAGTAGGTCTCTTTCCCTTTTTCGTTTTATTTAATAAAACAAACTTTATTTTCTTAAGAGTCATTCATTATGATTTTTTTATTCAATAAAAAGTAATATTGAATTTTCTAAAAATCTAATTAAAATAAACTTTAAATTGCTCTAATTAGGAGGGGACAATGAAAAGTTTTAGGTGGAAGAGGGCTCTGACGATGAGCTCTACCTTCCTTCTGGCCCTAACGGCTCAGGCCTTTTCTCACCCATCAGTTTCCTTAAGGGACATTAACGGAAATGAGATTGCTGACACTTTAAATGAAAATGACTGTATAACTGTGGGGGGGAAGAGGTACTGTGCTGGTGCTCCAGTAAGCTGGGAGGCCACCTGTGGTTATTGCCACCCCAAAATTACTGGAAACGTGAAGGGAGGTGTTAAGTCTCCCGGTCCTATCCACTCAGCTTACCACGTAGGAAGGGGATGGGATGAGTTAAGCGACGACTTTGGAGCCAAGAGGGTTCTTGAAGGGAAGGATTGGCGTAAGTTCATTCGCTCCTTTGGTGATGATGGAGCCTGGTGACCTCCTTCCTACCGCCAGTTGGCGGCAAAACACCCAGCAAGGGAGCCAGGTTTAGCTCCGGAGCTTAACAACGGGATAGACTATAGAGGAAACGTTACTTACGCCTTTGACGCAGGAACTCCTGATAAGATTTTCACCTGTGCTGCTTGTCACTCCGGTGGAATTATGGAGTTTGACAGGGAGACGGGAGAGAGGCACGACGTTGGGGAGAGCTGGAGCGAAGATAAGGATGGAAGGGGCTTCTTCTCAAAGGCAGACTACAGCGATTCAGAGGTTGATGGGGACCTTTTCTCTTACACCCAGGATGAGTATGCAAGGGGTTACGTAGGAAAGCCCCATAAGTTTAACTGGAAGAAGTCTGGAGTCCTTGATACGGACTGTTTCCTCTGCCACGCTTCAAGGAGCCTTGCAGAGAAAGAGAATTTAGTTGTTCAGACTGCTAACGGTTGGAAGGCTGAAAATCCGACTCCTGCAAACCCGAGAGTCTTCATATTTGTTAAGAAGGACCCTAACGGTAAAGTTGTTGAAGTTAGCCTAGGATTTCCTCCAAAATTGACAAGTGATGAAATTAGTAGTGGCTACACGGTAGATTCTGCAGCCTTTTACTCTGATCCACTTGAGAGGTTAGTTTCCCTCTACTACTCAGACGTGGTCGGTTACTGCCTTCAGCACTCTGGAATTGACTTGAGTAATGTTGACCAGCAGACTAAACAGAAGCTTCAAAGCTATACAGTAGCAGTGATTACCGGAAACTTAAGGCACGGTAATACCTCTTCGTTTGAGATTGACTATACTCCTTTTGGTGGTAACAAGTTTACCTATAACGACTCTCAGAATAAAAACAGGCTCTCATCTTTCTTTGACAGTTTCTACGTTGATCTTGGAGCTCCAAACTTCTCCGCAAGGGATTACTTGAGGAACGCCTTCTACGAGTCAACGGTTGAGGGGCAGCCTTACGTTGGAGGTGGTTTCTACGTAAGGCAAACGGATATGAGCAGCGGCTTTTCTTATAAGCCCTTTGACCCTAATGAAAAGGCAAAAATCGTTAACCTTGCAAGGGCTGGTTTCTTCTTCGGTTGGGCAGACTCTGGAACTCTCATGGGAGTAGCAAACCCTAACGATCCAACTAAACCACTTGCCTTTGTCGTCCTCAAAAAGGATCCACAGACGGGCCAGTTTGAAGCTAAAACTTACTATGCTTCAGATGTTGACCTTTCAAACGTTGACCTTCCCATACTTGAAACGTCAGGAGCCTATTCACTTGCTAAGCCGGATAGCTCAAAAGAGAATGGAGTTTCAAAGTACCACACCGGAAGTGGCGATAAGGACCTGGGGCTTATGTGTGCCCAGTGCCACTTTGCAATTCCCGATACAGGAAATAAGTGGACTCCTGACGGCCAGAATTTCTTCCCTTCTTGGTACGTAAGGAGGGGAATTATCGGCCTTGGAGCAGACGTAGTTAAGAGAGCAGCGGTTTACGCTCCTGAGGAGCACGAGAACGATGCGTCAGTTGCTCCGATAGCCATTGACTCAAACGGGGAAATCAACACCGATTTAAGCGCAACGGAAGGCCTTCCTGTAGGTTACGACGTTCACTTTGACAGTGAAAAGGGAGATCTCAGCTGTCTCTCATGTCACGGCCAGGACAACCTTAGCGAGGAGGAGAAGTTAAAGCACAATCCCCACAACTTCCTAAAGGGGAACGACCCTGCCGGTGAGGTTATGCCAGCACTTGACTACAACCCTTCAGTTCAGACCTGCGAGAAGTGTCACTGGGGTTCAGACAAGGCAGCTGCAAAGGTTCACGAAAACTGGTTTGGACCTGCTGCAGAGGCCCACATCTCCTCAATTATGTGCCAGGTATGCCACATACCCTTTAAAACCTACTGGACCTTCAGGTTCTTTGACGATTCAATGGGATACGTTAACCAGTTTGACAACAGGTTTATGAACCTAACGGTTGAAAACGGCAACATTAAAATCAGTCAGTTTCCACCTGAGTGGGCAATTCCGGCTTTCGGACCTTCTCCAACTTACGGCCTAAACTTCTCCTACGTAATAGCGCAGACGACTAACGACGGGAACGATACTCTCTTGCCAATAACAAGTATTGATATGGACCCGTACAGGGCTCAAATGAGGGTAAACAATAGCTCATTCGGCGCTTGGGAGATTAAAAAAGGCCTCTTCCCGTGGAGGTGGGAGCCGGTAATCATCAGGAGGCACACGGTTGGAGATGACGGTCAGGACGTTGTTAAGGCCGGTCTAATTAACCCGATTCAGGTTATAACCTGGGTTGATGCGAAGACCGGAAGAGCCCTCTACTCAAGGGAAATGAACATGGTAATTGACGGAACTGCTTATGATAGCAGCGGTAAACCTCTAGGATGCTCAACCGTTGATCCGGAAGAGCCGGAAAAGAGCGTTCCGGGTATAACGATTGATCCTAACACCCACAAGTTTGCGTTCAAAATTCACTGGGTTAAGGGGAACCCCGGAGGTCTTCCTGACTACATTGACGATGATAATGGTGACGGCCAGCCTGAGATTAACACGGACCAAGAGTATAGGGCTATGAAGGAGGCTCTGAAGCAGGTTCTTGAGGCTGAGGACCCTGACCATCCTCACGACCCAGTAATCCTCTTCTTTACTGCGCCCTTTGGAGTTGACCATGGAGTTTTACCGAAGGAGTACTCCCTCGGTGCAAGGAAGAGCGGGGTATTCTCCTGTAACGCTTGCCACAGTGAAGATGAAAGTAAGAACAGACTCAGCCCTGCAGTTTTGAGTGGGGATGAGAAGGCAGGAAGGGAGATTACCTTAGCTCCCTACGCCCTACCGGATGAGGCAATTAAGGAGTCTAAAGAGGCCGGATACTGGAAGGTTCCAGAGGGAGTTAAAGTAAAGGACGGTAAGTTCGTTATAACTCAAGGAGCAATGGCAAGGTTTACCTCCGTTCCTGTTGAGAGTAAAGAGTACGCCGGTTACTTCCTACTAACACCGGATGGAACAGTTACCGGGCCGGAAAGCGAAGAGATTGCGATTTCTGCACAACCTGGAGCAGTTGAAGTTCCTACAGCAGTTAAAGTTGAAAAAGTTGAGGATCCTAAACTTGAAGAGGGTGCCCTTGAAAAAGCCAAGGAGGAAGGAATTAGAGAGCCTGTTTTAGCTACCGACATTTTTGACATTCATACTAAAGACAACAAGTTCAACTCGCCAGTTACATTTACCATTAAGTACAATCCTTCAAAGGTTTCAGGAAAAGTTGCCGTTATGGTAAGTGAAGACGGCCGTAGCTGGATTAAGCTAACTGAGTTTAACGTTGATCCTGAAAACCCATACGTAACCTTTGCAAGGCAGAGGCTCAGCTACTTTGCAGTTGTTGGAAGTGCTTCTTCCTCAGTTTCAACTGCTTCAACTTCCTCCTCAAGCGGTGGCGGTGGAGGTGGCGGTTGTTCAATTGGAGCTCCTCAGAGTGCAACCAGCGGCTTAGCTAACCTTGGAGCTCTCCTTTCAGGTCTACTTGGTCTCTTCATCGGAAGGAAGAGGAAGAAGAACTAATTAAGGGGGCATCGCGCCCCCTTTTAACTCACTCTTATATGAGAAGGGCCATCTGGTAAACGGTAAATGCAACAATCCAGGCCACGGTAAGTTCAACGGCAACCAGTATTAGTGGATATCTCCAGTTTCCGCTCTCCTGCTTTATTGCAGCAATTGTTGCAACGCAGGGGATGTAAAGGAGGGTAAAGACCATATAGGCGAGGGCACTTTCTGGAGTAAACGTCTGGGCAAGGGCTTTCTCAAGACCCTCTTCTCCGGTTCCATAAAGTGTTCCAAGGGTTCCAACTACTACTTCTTTAGCTAGAGCTCCAAAAATAAGGGCAACTACAGGTTTCCAGTCTGTAATTCCAAGGGGTTCAAATACTGGGAGGAGAAGTTTTCCGAAGTAGCCCACTACTGAACCTTCTCCTGCGTATGAAACTCCCGGCGGTAGTGAGGCCAAAGCCCATATGAAGACTGAAACGGCAAATATTACAGTTCCAGCCTTAAAGATAAACTCCCTTAACTCAATCCAGGTTTGATTAATTACTACGTTCCAGGCCGGAGGTTTATAGGGAGGAAGTTCTATGAAGAACTCACACTCCTCCTTAGCTCCTGTAATTTTTGATAGGACAAGGGCAAACAGTAGGGCAAGAGCAATTCCTAGTCCGTAGAGGGAGAGGAGAACTAAAGACTGATTTTTTGAGAAGAAGGCTGCTGTAAACACTGCGTAAACGGGGAGTCTTGCGCTACAGGAAATCCAGGGAATTATCATCATCGTTATTAGCCTTTGTTTGCTTGAACGCATTGCCCTAGTTGCATAAACTGCAGGAACGTTGCATCCGAAACCTAAGATCATTGGGATAACAGAAGAGCCTGAAAGGCCGAAGAGCCTCATAAAATTGTCCCACAGGGCTGCAGCCCTTGCCATGTATCCCGTATCCTCAAGAATTGACATGAGGAAGTAAAGGATTCCCAGAACTGGAAGGAAGACTAGAACAGCTCCAACTCCAGCAAGGACTCCATCGTTAACCAGTGAAACGATGAAGGGTGGAGCTCCGCTCAAAGCTTTTTCAACCAACTCAGGCAGAGTTTGGCTGAAAAGGTTGTCTATTAAATCGCTAATTGGAGCGCTAAGGTCAAAGGTCGCCTTGAATACTAGCCACATTATGAAGAAAAAGATGGGTATTCCCGTTAATGGGTGAGTTACTATCCTATCAACTTTATCGCTTAGTTTTTCAATCGGGAGCTCTACAACGCTCCTTATTGCTACAGTTGCAATCCTTGAGGCAAGGAGGAACCTCTCTCTTGCGACGAACGATGGGAGGTCAATTCTGTGCCTCCTCTTTATCTCCTCCTCAATGCTTTCAATCTCTTTTAAGATTTTTTCCCACTTCTTGAAATCTTCCTTCAGGTAGTCAACTATTTCAGGGTCCTTTTCAAGGAGCTTTATCGCAAACCACCTCAGGTTGAAGGGGAAGTTTTGGGGAAGTTCCTCCTTTAGTCTTAACTCTATTAAGGAAATTATGTTCTCAAGCTCTTCTGAGTAGGTAGGTATAAATCCTTCAGGTTTAAGGTCTCCAGTTGCCACTCTTAAGAAGGTTTCAGAGAGTTCCTCAAGGCCTTTTCTCTTTGTGGCTGAGACTTCAACTACCGGGAGCTTTAGGACATCTTCAAGGGCACTTTTATCTATTGTATATCCGTAGTTTTCAAGCTCGTCAATTTTATTTAGGACAATTACAGGCTTTATTCCCATTTCAAGGAGCTCTAAAGTTAAGTAGAGGTTCCTTCCAAGTAGCGTTACATCAATAACGTCTGCTACAACGTCGTAGTCCTCTTTCAGTAAGAAGTTCCTCGCTACCTTTTCCTCTAGAGTGTAGGAGGTTAAGCTGTATATTCCAGGTAGGTCAATTAGCTCAATTTCAAACCCTCTGAAGTTGTACTTTCCAACTTTTTTCTGAACGGTAACTCCCGGCCAGTTCCCTACCTTTTCGCTCGTTCCTGCAAGGGCGTTCATAATTGCAGTTTTCCCTACGTTCGGATTCCCGGCCAGGGCTACTCTAATTCTCCTCATACCTTCTCAACCTCCACCTTCCTTGCCATTCCTTGACCTATTGCTACTCTGCTACCGGCAACTTCAACTATTACAGGTCCTGGAGGGGACTTAACCACTTTTACCTCTGCTCCAGGGAAAATACCTATTGCTGCAAGTCTGTTCTTTAGACCGTGTCCACCGGTTATATTCACGATTCTAACTTTCTCTCCTGCTTTAACTTGTGAAAGAGTCATTTTCCCGTCCTCCTGAGTTAGATGATATTAACTTTATTAAGTAGTGTCAACTAGGAGACGTAATATAATCTACTTCAAAAATTTCAGGAAAGGAGGAGTTATGGACGTTAAGAAAATACCACCGGGAAAAAATCCGCCTGAAGACATCTATGCAGTAATAGAGATTCCTCAGGGTTCAAATGTTAAGTATGAGGTTGACAAGGAGAGTGGTGCAGTTTTCGTTGACCGTTTCCTCTTTACTCCTATGTTCTACCCTGCAAACTACGGATTTGTTCCAAATACCCTTGCAGATGACGGCGATCCTATTGACGTTCTCGTAATCTCCCGCCAGCCTGTAGTTCCGGGAAGCGTAATAAGGTGTAGGCCTATCGGGGTTTTAGTTATGGAGGACGAAAGCGGTCAGGACGAGAAAATTCTCGCCGTTCCCGTTGATAAGCTTGACCTTACCTTCAAGAACGTTAAGGAGATTACCGACCTTCCCGAAGCTATCCTTAATGAAATCAAGCACTTCTTTGAACACTACAAAGACCTTGAACCCGGTAAGTGGGTAAAGGTTAAGGAGTACAAAGGGAGTGCCGAAGCCAAAGAGATGATTAAAAAGGCAATTGAGAACTTTAAGTCTAATTGATTCTTGGGGGGAACTACTCTCCCTCTCTTTTTTTATAATTGATATAGCTGAAGAATAGAAGATTAAACACAGTAACTTTTCGTACGGAGGAAGTGATGAGAAAGTTAATAGTGGTGGTATCTGCATTTTCTATATTTTATGCCGGATGCGGTGGTGGTACGGCAGATAGTTCGAGTACATTGGATTTAGAAACAGGTAAATTTGTAGATGCGCCTGTCAGTAACTTGTATTATGAGGTTATAGATAGCAAAGGCAATGTTGTTTATTCTGGAAAGACGGATAATGAAGGTAGTTTTAAGTATTTAAAGAATGGAAAAATAAAATTTTTCGTAGATAAAGAGAAGATTATCGAATTTGGAGAAGCAAAAGCTTCTTCAGTTATTACTCCGGTTCATCTTGCAGATACTGTTTCTGAAGGTATAGTTCTTTCGGCTATTCTTCAACTTTCTGACTCAAATAACAAACCTGAAGATGGAATATCAGTAGATGAAGAAAAAATAAGGAATATAGTGGCAGGTATAACTAATGTAGCAAAATCTATTGATGAATTAAAACGAAATGAAAGAATTAAGAATTCTCTTGATGAGGCATCAAAAAAATTTGCTGAACAAAATCTTTTTGGAGAATACGTTACAGAACCTGATCCTGTTGAAGGAATAAATTTTCCTGTAGAAAATGTCACTGTATTGGCTAAACTGTTGTTTGATGGTTCGAAAGGTGGAGGAGTTATAGAGTGGGTTTATCCTGACGGTAGAGTAAAGGTGGACTTTTATAAATTTCTTCCGTTGGATTATAGAGAAAAGAACAACACGGTTACTGTTCGTTTAAAAGGTATAAGTTTAATTACAGGTGAAGATGTTGTGCTTTTAGCTGAGTTTGGAATCTCTGATGAACAGAATGTGAGGTTTCAAATTCTAATACCTGATTCTCGAGGAAACTTAACCTTAAAGGGGGAGTTTACAACTAAAAGGATAAGTTATCCTAAACCTTCTGATTGCGAGTATTTACAGTCAAAGTTTAAAGATAATTTTATCTATAATAGTAAAAACTCAGTAGAATTGATCAAATGCAAGGATATTTTGAATGATAACGCTATTAACTTGAATGCATGTTCTTATAATCAGCCTGAATCTGATACTGATGCTGGAATCACTTTTTCTCAATATTCAAGTGCTTTACCTGAATCTTTTGGAAGTTGTACAGTTAAGTTAACTTCAGAAGCTACTACAGAAGAAAGTGTAGTAGGGCTTGTTGTAGGCAAGGACCAGTTCGCATTTCTTTTTAATGACAATTTAGAGAAGAACGGTGTAAGTCCCAACTTTTTTGAATGTAATTTTGATTCGACAAAGGATGAAATTATTTGCAAAAATATGTATGTTAATGCTTATCCAGATGATGGATCAATATATGAATTTGTTGTAGAACGAGTGGTTTTTAGTAGAAAAATATCAACTCAATAGAGTTAAAATGGGAGAGCTCCAGCTTTAATTTGCTATACACGTGAAATATATTATGTGTGGAAATTTCTGTAAATAAAGGAGCTCTCTATGAACCAGGAGTTAATTAGGAACTTCTGCATAATAGCCCACATAGACCACGGTAAGTCAACGCTGGCAGATAGGCTCCTTGAGTACACTGGTACTGTTTCAAAGAGGGAGCTCAAGGAGCAGATGCTTGACACCTTAGAGCTTGAAAGGGAAAGGGGAATTACGATTAAGCTAAACGCCGTCAGGATGAATTACAAGGCCGACGACGGTAAAACCTACACTATGCACCTCATTGACACCCCCGGCCACGTTGACTTTACCTATGAGGTCTCAAGGAGTCTCTCGGCTTGTGAGGGAGCTCTGCTTGTAATAGACGCAACTCAGGGAATAGAAGCCCAAACTATTGCAAACTTCTTCCTTGCCCTTGATGCAGGCCTTGAGATTATCCCGGTAATAAACAAGATAGACCTTCCAAGCGCCAACCCTGAATGGGTTAAGGAGCAGATAGGAGAGGTTCTAGGCCTTGACCCTGACGAGGCAATTTTGGCCTCTGCGAAGGAAGGAATCGGGATTAAAGAGATTTTGGAGGCGATAGTTAAGAGGGTTCCCCCTCCCAGCGGAGACCCGAATAAGCCTCTAAAGGCTCTCATCTTTGACTCCTTCTACGACAACTACAAGGGGGTTATCCCCTTCATAAGGGTCTTTGACGGTGAGATAAAGCCGGGAATGAAAATTAAGCTGATGTCAAACGAGAAGGAGTTTGAAGTAGTAGAGGTTGGAACCCAGTCTCCCAACATGGTTAAGGTTGATAAGCTTTCAGCGGGGGAGGTCGGCTGGATAGCTGCAAACATTAAGAATATTGAGGATACTCAGGTCGGGGATACGATTACAGACGCAGAGAACCCAACTCCTGAGCCTTGCCCGGGATTTAGGCCGGCTAAACCTATGGTATTTGCAGGGCTTTACCCTGTAGATTCAGATGACTACGAGAACTTAAAAGAGGCCCTTGAGAAGTTAAAGTTAAACGATGCAGCTCTCTTCTTTGAACCTGAGACTTCCGCAGCCCTCGGTTTTGGCTTTAGGTGTGGCTTCTTAGGGCTCCTTCACATGGAGGTCATTAAGGAGAGGTTGGAGAGGGAGTTCGGCCTAAACCTCATAGCTACTGCTCCAAGCGTTATCTACAAGGTTTGCTTAAAGGACGGTAGCGTTGTTAACGTCCAAAACCCTGCGGAGATGCCTCCACCTGAGAAGATTGAGAGGATTGAGGAGCCCTACATCTCCGCCTCAATAATTACCCCTTCTGAGTACGTAGGCCCGATAATGCAGCTGTGTCAGGATAGGCGCGGAATTCAGATAGGCTTTACCTACCTTGACCAGTCAAGGGTGGAGCTCCGCTACGACATGCCTCTATCTGAGATCCTCTTTGACTTCTTTGATAAGCTAAAGTCAGTTTCAAGGGGCTATGCCTCATTTGATTATGAGTTTGCAGGCTATAGGCCTTCAGACCTTGTAAAGCTTGATATCCTTATAAACGGTAAACCCGTTGATGCCCTTTCTGTGATAGTTCACAGGGATAAAGCCTACCAGAGGGGAAGGCAGCTTGTAGATAAGCTAAAGGAGATTATCCCAAGGCAGCTCTTTGAGGTTGCTATTCAGGCGGCAATCGGGAACAAGATTATTGCCCGTTCAAACGTAAAGGCCTTGAGGAAGGACGTCCTTGCAAAGTGCTACGGCGGTGACGTTACTAGGAAGAAAAAGTTACTTGAGAAGCAGAAAGAGGGTAAGAAAAGAATGAAGATGCTTGGTAAAGTTGAAGTTCCCCAAGAAGCTTTCTTAGCCGTTTTAAAGGTTGAGTAGTTCCTCTACTCTCTCCTTTACCTTTTTAACTGCTTTTTTAACTTCACTGCTAAGTTTCCCCTTAAAGGGGGACATTTCTTTAACCTGAATTCCAATAAAGATTACCTTTTTTGGCATTGTTTCAGGGAAGAGTTCATAGCCTGTTGTTATAACTTCCTCCATTGATAAGGAGTGAGTTAAACCTCCGAATCGCTCCCTATTTCTTCCCTTTTCAACTGAGAACTCAACTATCTCACCCGGTTTTAGGCCAACATCAACTGCGTCAACTAGAACTGCTAAATCGTACCCTTTTACCCTTTCTAATATCTCAAGAGAGGGGGAAAGGAGGTGGCATGTTGCCACCTTCCCTTTGAGTTCTTTAACTACTTCTGCTCCTGCTCCGTCGTCTCCAAAAGAGGGGTTTCCAACTCCAATGACTATAGCCTTCAATAGTTCCTCAGCTCCTTGACTTTCTTACCGCCTTTATAGATAACCACGTTTGTTGGGTAGTGGCCGGGGTAAACGTGGGTTGCACAGGCAAGGCAAAGGTCGTAAGGCCTGTGGGCCATCTCTATCAGGTTGAGGGTTCCTTCGTCAACTTCACCGTTTTTGATGAAGTACTTTGCTGCCTTCTTTACCGATACTTGGATGGAACCGTTGTTTATAGTTGTGGGAACTATGAGGTTTGCATCGGTCACGAGCCCCTCTTCATCGGTCCAGTAGTGGTGAATCAGAGTTCCCCTTGGAGCTTCAATTATTCCGATTCCTTCACCAGTTACTTTCCTTGGAGGGGTTACTACGTTTTCGTCTGTGAACTCTGGTGACTTGAGGATTTCTTTTATGAGTTCAGCCTGGTTTAGTACTTCAATTGCCCTTGCCCAGTGGTAGGCAAAGACGTTGTAGATAGGTTTTCCGCCAAAGAACTCAACCATCTCCTCGTAAGCCTTTTGGGCTAAAGGAGTTGAGTAGCCTTCTGAAACGTTTAACCTTCCTAAGGGTCCAACGCTACATAGGGAGGTATCTTTACCATCCTTTAACCCTTTCCAGCCAACTTCTTTAAGGTAAGGGAACTTTGCGTAGCTCCAGGGAAGGGTCTTTTCTGCCAGGACGTTGAGGTACTCTTTTCCTGTAAACCTTATTATCTCTTTACCTTCAGGTGATACTACAACCTGAGTTCCGTCGTAGTAAGTGACTTTTTTGTTCTCATCAACCGTTCCCATGTAGTTGGTAACAACGTTGAAGCTCTCTTCCTTTAATAGCTTTGAGTACTCTGGGTTTTTAAGGACCACTTCCTTAAAGAGCTCAACGCTTACCTTTCCAAGCTCAATTAGGTCGTCAGATAACCTTTCAATTTCCTCCTTTTCCTCCTCGGTTACCCTCTTTGCCCAACCTCCGGGAACTGCCGCTGCCGGGTGAACAGGCTTTCCTCCTAAGATTTCAACTATCCTTGCTGCTGAAAATCTCTTTTTGAGGATGTCCTTTACAATTTCCTTTCCCAGTTTCTTAGCCACTCCCATCAGGTTCCTTTCCTGGGGAGGGGCAGTTGGCCCGCAGATGAAGTCAGGAAGGCCGAGGGCGTAAAGTACTTCCGTGTGGTCTTCTATGTGGTGAGCAAGGAGGAGGAGCTCCCTTATCTTTTTCGCCGCAGGGGGAGGTTCTGCTGAGAATATCTGGTCTGCAGCCTTCAAAGAGGCCGTAAAGTGAACAGCTCTACATACACCGCAGATTGTACTTGCAGTTCTCGGTACTTCCTCCATGGGCATTCCCTGGAGGAACTTCTCGTATCCCATAAACTCAACAACTTGGAGGAATGCATCTTCAACGTTTCCTTTATCGTCAAGGAAGACTGTTATCTTCCCGTGACCTTCAAGCCTTGTAATAGGCTCTACTACGAGTTTTTTCATCGTTTCCCCCGACTATTCCTTTGGTTTAATAACAGAAGATTTAGGAAGGCTGTACCTGTAGAAGAGGTGAATCGGATCTGGGATTTTCTTAAGGACATCAACACTTCCCATTGCAGTTGCAATTGTGCTTATTGCCTTAACCCCAAAGTCCCTAACTCCCGGAATAGGTCCTCCACAGCCCCTGCATGGAACGTTTACTCTTAAACAAGCTGCACTGCAGTCTCCCTGTGTGACTGGACCTAAACACAGATAACCAGCCTCAAGGAGACATACGTCTTCGGGCATTTGGCCCAGAACCCTTTTAACTTCAGTCGGCCTTTTCTTTATTCCTCCGTGTCTTATGGGGTTCCTTGGACAGACGTCGCAGACGGCCTTACCCATAGTGAGCCAACTTCCTTTAGGAGGAAGGTCCCCTGATAGTAGCTTTTCTAAAATCCACTTTATGTGGTTGTAGGATGGAGGACATCCTCCTACGTAGTAGTCAACCTCTACAACCTGGTCAAGGGCCTTTGCAGGCTTTAGAACTGGCAGATCCAGCTCGTACTTCCCTTCAACTGTAACCTTCGGAGAGGGAAGAACTCCTTCAGGGTTGTCAGTTGATGGAGTTTCCACGTAGGCCTTTTTAAGGAGCTCCTTTTGAGGGAAGAGATTAACTAGTCCCTTTATTCCACCCAAGCTTGCACATATTCCAAAGGCGATTAAAGTTTTGCACTTCCTCCTCATTAACTTTGCCATGTGCTCGTGTTCAGAGTTCCTTACGTTTCCGCTGAAGAAGCCAAAGTCAACAGACTGGTCCGGAAGGGCCTCTAAATCCTTGTACTTGAAGTCTGCAACTGTAGGGGCAAAGAACATGAGCTCCACGTTTTCCAAAAACTTAACGAGCTTCTCTGAGGTATCAATTAGGGAAGTATCACAACCGGCGCATCCACCGGCGAGGTAATAGGCAAATCGGGGCTTAGACATGGCAGCCTCCCTTTACTTTAAGAAGGGTTTCGTTCACTTCTCTAATTGCGTTTGCAAGTTTTTTACCTTGAGGAACTCCTATGTACTCCCAGCGGACGACCTTATCCTTAACTCCTAAGAGCTTAAGGGACTCGTTAAACATCTCTATTCTGTTTTCCTGCATGTAGTTACCCCAGATGTGGTGGCAGTTATCCTTTGGACATCCAGCAACGATGATTCCGTCTGCTAAATCCCTCTCAATAATCTCGGCTATGACGTCAAGGCTTAGAGAGGCTGAGCACCTAACCCTTATGCTCCTAAAGTTTTCAGGTAACTTCTCCTTTAGCTTAACTCCCATTAAGTCTGCAGCTCCGTAGGCACACCAGTAGCATAGGAAGGCAAGGATTCTCGGCTGTCCTTCAGGGAGGTTCTTAAAGGCCACCTCAGCCATTTTTATGAGCTGTCTATCTTCAAGGTTAGAGAACTTAATGGCCTTTGAGGGACATGCAGAGTAACAGAGGCCGCACCCTCTACAGAGATTAGGGTCTATTTCAACAAAGGGTTCTTCCCCGTTTTCCCTTTTCTTAAGGCTGATGGCTCCGTGGGGGCAGCACATTAGACAGGTTTCACACCTTGAACACTTCTCTTGAATTATTTCTGAGTAGTACTTCTTAGTTTCTCCTTTAAGGGCCTTATAAACTTTAACTGCTGCTCCAAGTCCAGACTCTATGCTCTCTTGAACGTCCTTGAATCCCTTTGCACTTCCTGCAACGAATACTCTCTCAACGTAAGTCTCAAGGGGGTCAATTACCCTTGGCTGGAACTCTATTGGGAAACCGAACTTATCAGTTTGAACGTCTAGCATCCTCGTTAGTTTTAACTGAGCCGGAACTAAAGGTTCCGCAAGAACCGCCATATCTACAGTGAAAGTTCCTGCAGGAGACTTAATTTTCAGCTTTCCATTCTCCTTCTCTATCCTCTCAACCGGGGCCTGGATAAACTCAACTCCTCCCTTTTCAGCCCTCCTCCTTAGCTCCTCAAAGGCCCTTCCGGTTGTCTTTAGGCTCTTATAAAAGACCTTTACCTTTACGTCTGGGTGGTTTTTGGCTAAGAGGGCTGCGTCTTTAACCGTTGCTAAACAGCAGAGCCTTGAACAGTAGCCTTCTGCGTCCTTCTTACAGAGGACAAAGGCTATCTCTTTAGGTTTTTTGCCGAAGAAGTTGTTTGCTACAAACCTTTCGTACTCAAAGAGGGTCACAACTTCCGGGTATTTATATCCTAGCTCCTCGTAGACGCTCATATCCTTTCCAGTGATACCGGTGGCGATAACTACCGCTCCAAACTCGTCTTCTACGTACTTATCTTCAGCCCTTAGGTCAATTGCTCCTGTTGGGCACACTTCAACGCACTTTCCACACTCTGTACAGGCTGAGTCAACTATGTTGTAGGAATCCGGAATTGCTAGAGGAAAATCCTTATCAATCGCCTTTCTCTTTGTTTTTCCGAGGTTGAAGGGATTAGGAATTTCAACCGGGCAGACTTTTGCACACTCACCGCACGAGACACACTTTGTAGGGTCAACTTTTTGTGCTTTTTGAAGTATTCTTACTTTAAAGTCCCCTTTTTCTTTAGTGACTCCTACAACTTCAGAGTTAACCATTACCTTAATGTTGTCTCTCAGCATTGTATTTCTGCCGACTACCGGAATGACGCACTCGCTGGTACAGACTGAAGGAGAGTACTCAGACTGCCATAGGAGGGCTATCCTTGCAGCGTTACCTCCTAGGTAGGGCTTTTCTTCAACTAAGGTTGTTTCAACTCCAAGGTCTGCTAAAGCTTGGGCGCAGCGCTGGCCTGCAACTCCACCGCCAACCACTAAGACTTTTTTCTTAATTTCCTCTTTAAGTGCCGGAACGTTTGTTTTAACCTTCTCGTAGGCCATTAGGAGCATGTCTTTTGCTTTCCTGTTAATCTGCTCAAGGTTGTCGTGAATGTAGAAGCACTGTTCCTTTAGGTTGACGGTTTCCCACGCAGCAAGGTCTAAGCCTAGTGAAACCATTAGTTTTTCAATTCTATCCTCGTTAAATTGGAGGGATGACCTCTCGGAGCACCCTCCAAAGATTAGGGCATCAACCTTTCCTTTAAACTCTGAAGCCTGCTTCTCGGGTGATTTGCAGAAGTCTTTTGTAACAATTACTTTTGCAACACTGGGTAAACTCTCTGCGTATTTCTTAAGGGAATCAAAGTCTATCTTGGAGCTTAAACAGTTTCCACAGGTACAGAGAACTACTCCTATTCGGGTTTCTTTTTCCATCAGACACCCCTCAATTATTGATTTCGCATTTTTATTTTATTCATGAAATACGATTAATCAAGGAAGGCAAGAGTGACTATTACCCGTTGATAGAAGGGAAAGTAGGGGGAAAAAATCCCCCTATTACTTGCAGGAAGGCATCTGGATGAGGCCGACGTTTCCGTCTTTTCTCTTATAGACTACTGTTGCGTTTCCCGTCTCGGCGTTGCAGAAGACGAAGAACTCCCTGTTTGAGCCAAGGAGCTTTAAGACTGCGTCTTCAACTGAGATGGGCTTGTAGAGTTCCGGCTCAACTTCAACTATCTCTATAGGCTTTTCAACAACTTCCTCTTCAACTAGAGTTAGCTGCCTTTTTGCCCTTTGGGCTTCATGTTTTGCAGACGTTTTAACTTTCTCCTTTAACCTCCTCAGCTGCTTTTCGGCCGCATCAACAACGTAGTCAACGGCGGTGTAGAGGTCATCGGTTTCTTTTTTAATTCTTAGTGTGTGGTCAAAGACGTTATAGATTACTATCTCAACCCCTGAGCGGTACTTCTCCTTTCTAACTATTACGTCTGCGAACACCTCCCTTCTGTCGTCATCCCCCAAGTACTTCTCAAGCCTTTTAAACTTTTCCTCAAGTGTGTTCTTGATTGCACCGGTTAGGTCAATCCCGTGGCCAATTAGGTTGAGCTTTAGCTGTGCCATCCCTTCCTCCTTTTCTTTTATCTCTTACTTTTAAATTAAAGACTTTATTGGGAGAGTGTCTATGGAGAGGGAGAAAAAGGTTTACCTGTTATTCTCTGGAGGTCTTGATAGCGTTATAGCCGCAAAGTTACTTCAAAACTTAGGATTTCAAGTTGTTGGAGTTCACATAACTTCCCCCTTCTTTGAGAAGGACCTTTCAAAGGTAAAAGAGCTTGCAGATAGGCTGGGGATTGAGCTTAAGGTTGTTGAGGCTGGAGAAGATTACCTTGAGATGTTGAAAAGTCCAGTTTACGGCTACGGTAAGAACGTTAACCCTTGTATAGACTGTAAAGCTTACATGCTTAAGAAGTTAAAGGAGGTTGCAGGGGAAGAAGGGATAATTGCAACCGGCGAAGTTTTGGGCCAGAGACCCATGTCCCAAAGGCTAGATGCCTTTAGGAGTATTGAGAAGTTAGCAGGTTTGAGGGGAAGAGTCTTGAGGCCCCTTTCTGGAAAGCTCCTTCCGGAGACGGTTTATGAAAGGGAGGGAGTTGTGGATAAGAGGGAGCTCCTTGACTTAAGGGGGCGCTCAAGGAAGAGGTACCCTGAAATTTTAAGGAAGTTGGGTTTAAGCGGGGAGCTCCCAACTCCAGCCGGAGGGTGTCTTCTAACCGAACCCTCTTTTGCAGTTAAGGTTAAAGACCTTATTGAACATGACCAGTTGACCTGGGAGAACGTAAAACTCTTAAAGCTCGGAAGGCACTTTAGGATCGGCAAATGTAAGCTGGTTGTTGGAAGGAATAGGGAAGAGAACGAGAAAATAGCTTCTTTTTCAAAGGATAAGGACCTAATATTGAAAGTTGAGGTAGCTCCTTCCCCCGTTGGTCTTTTAAGGTGTGAGGGAGAACCAGAAAGGGGAGTTCTAGAGACTGCTGCTGGGATAGTTGCCCGCTACTCTGACGCTAAAAGGGAGAAGGAGGTTCCCGTTTCTGTCTACAGGAGTGGTAAACTAATAGAGGTGATTAAAGTTCAACCTAACTTTAATACCGATAAATACGCTTTAAAGGTTTAAGGAGGGAGAGATGCCACTTTTTAAGAAGACCCTTTACTCAACAGACTTTTCACCTTTAGCTGAGGTTGCCTTAGATTACGTTAAGAAACTAAAGGAGGCTGGAGAGGAGGAGGTTGTTGTTGTTCACGTAGTTGACGACCTTTCTGTAGAGCTCCCAGACGGAACGGACCTTATAAAGGAGAAGGATGTTTTTAAGATACTTCCTGAAGTTGACCAGGAGTACGTTGTAAACTTAATTGAAAAGCTGAATTCCATTAAAGAGATCCTTGAAGATGAAAACCTTAAGGTAAAGCTCTACTTGAAGTATGGGAATATTCCTAAACAAATTGTCTCTGTTGCCGATGAGGAAAGTGTAAACATTATAGTTATGGGAGCTCATGGAAAAGGGCTTTTAAGCGAGATTTTACTTGGAAGCGTATCAACAGACGTTATAAGACACGCAAAGTGTCCCGTCTTAATCGTAAAGAAGAGGGAGGAGTGATGCTATTTGAAAAAGTCCTCTATCCTTTTGACATGAGGAAGGCCAGCCTTAACGTTAAGCCTTACATCCTTAAGCTGAAGGACGCTGGCTGTAAAGAAGTTCATATGGTTTACGTGATGATCCCTTCGGAGTGGGGCCTCCTTTCAAAGGAGGAGTTTGATAGCCAAGAAAAGCTTGAAGCCCTTAAGGGAACTATGGAAGAGGGTTTTGTAGATGGTCTTTTTAAAATATTTAACAAAATGAAGGAAATTTCTAAGGAGTTTGAGGAGAACGGAATTAAAACGAGGGTTGTTATCATTCCGGGTGAGCTTGACGAGGTTCTATCTTGGTATGCAGATAAGTACGGTATGAAGCTTGTAGCTATTGGGGTAACTTCAGAGTCCCTCTCTTTCTTTAGAATTGGGAAGATTGTTGATGTGATAAAGGCTGTAAAAGAGCCAATCCTTATAGTAAAAACTCCTGAAGAGGAGGACGGGGAGGTTTAGACCTCCCCTCAATTTCCGAGAACTTCAACAATTGCATCCCTGTAGGTTTTTACCATGAAGTCTATTTCCTCCTCGCTTATTGCAAGGGGAGGCATAATAACGAGAACCGGGCCAAGGGGTCTGGTAAATACTCCCTTTTCAACGATTCTCCTTGAGATCCTCCTTCCAACATCGTCCTTCCATGAAAAGCCCTCTTTTGTTCTCTTGTCCTTAACGAGTTCAATTCCAACCATAAAGCCCTTTCCCCTAATATCGCCTACGTGTTTTAGCTCTGAGAGCTCCTCTTTTAGTCTTTTCCAGAGGTAGTCTATTTTCCCTTTAAGCCCTTCGGGCCACCCCTTTCGTTTAAAGAGCTCTATGTTTTTCAGGGCAACTGCACATCCAAGCTGATTTCCAGTAAACGTGTGGCCGTGGAAGAAGGTCTTTCCGCTTCCGTAATCTCCTCCCCAGAATGCGTCGTAAACCTCGTCAGTTGCGAGGGTTATGGCTAAAGGCATGTAACCTGCAGTTAAACCTTTTGAAATTGCCATTATGTCGGGAGTGACCTTTTCGTGCTGACAGGCAAACCACTTGCCCGTTTTCCCAAAGCCGGTTGCAACTTCATCAAGGATTAAAAGAACTCCATATTTATCGCAGAGCTCCCTTACTCCCCTTAAAAATCCTTCTGGGTGGGCAATTATTCCGGCAGCTGCCTGAACTAGAGGTTCCATAACGACTGCGGCTATCTCGTCTCCTCTTTCTTTGAGAATTTCCTCAAGTTTACTTAGCGAGTAGTTTTTGCACTCTTCAGCTGTACCTTCAAAACGGTAAGGGTGGGGAGCCGGAATTTTAAAAGTTTCAAACATCAATTCTCTAAACATTGAGTGAAAGAGGTCAATCCCTCCTATACTTACCGAACCTATTGTATCCCCGTGGTAGGCCTCTTCAAGCTTTACAAACTTCGTCCTCCTTTTCTCTCCCTTTAACTGCCAGTACTGGTAGGCCATTTTAAGGGCCACTTCCATAGCAGTTGAGCCGTCATCTGAGTAAAAGACGTGGTTTAAACCTTCTGGGGCGATATCTACTACTTCCTTTGCAAGGAGAATTGAAGGGACGTTTGCAAGTCCAAGGAGGGTTGAGTGGGCAATTTTGTTAACCTGTTCTATTATGGCTTCGTTTAGTTCTTTTACGTTATGGCCGTGAACGTTGCACCAAACTGAGCCAACTGCATCAAGGTAACGTTTTCCATCTATATCTATAAGCCAGCACCCTTCTCCCCTTTCAATGACTATCGGTTCGTGTTTAACGTACTCAGCCATTTGAGTAAAGGGGTGCCAGACGTACTTCTTATCCCATTCTTTCAAGACCTTTTTCATCATTACCTCTTGAGAGCGTTAGCTAACTGATAAATTTAAGTGAAAGTACTGAATTTTAAAGGGAAATTTAGTATAGGATGGAGGGGAAGAGGGGAAAGCTCCCCTCTTATCTTAAGCCTTTTGGAGGGCGGCTTTACCTATCTTAACTCCTTCTATAAAGGCGTTCCTGTTGAGGTCAATGAAGCGGGAAGGAACGCTCTTTTCAATTGCCTTTAGGAATGACTCTTCAGAGATTAACGGCTTTCCGTCAAACTGGAGGGTAGTTGCTACCTGGAAAACTCCCAGGGCTACGATGTTCATAACTTGTCTTCTTCCGAGGACTTCAGCAGCAGTCCTTGCAATGGGGGCTGAAACTACTCTGTACATGTTGCAGTCAAGGTCGCACTGGACGAGGTCTTCATCAACGATAACGAGAGCTCCCGGCTTAACGTTTACAAGTATGTCTGCATCAGCCTCACTGCACTCAGGGTCAAGGCGAATAGGTTTTCCCTTTACCATATCGTCGTAGGCTTCTTGGGACTGGATTATTACTGCGTCAAGTTCGGTTGTTTTTGGGAAGTCAATAGGTCTATCTGAAATTACAACGTCTCCAAGTGAAACTCCGCTTCTCATTGCTGCACCGTAGGTGGCTGTTTGAGCAGCCCATAGACCTTCCTCAGCTGCAGCGCTGGCAAGAACGACTGCAGCCAGAATAGAACCTTGACCGGCAGAGCCTATAACTCTAACTTCGTACCTCATTTTTCACCTCCGGATAGCTCCTTTACCTTGTTCCAGTAGAGCTCTGTGTACTCTGGACGGGAATCATCGTGGTACAGAACTCCTCTAGGTATCTTTCCAGCTCTCTTCTCTTCAGGGAGTTTCTCCCACGCCTTAACAGGTATCGTGTTTTCCTTAAACCAGAAGTACATTTCCTCTATGCTCATTCTGTTCTTCCTACCGTAGACGATTGTACAGGGAGAGAGGACCTCAATCAGTGAAAAACCTTTATGTTTAATTCCGTCCATGATTAACTTCTTCAGTTCCATTGCGTGGTAAGCAGTTCCCCTTGCTACGTAGGTAGCACCGGCGGCAATTGCGAGTTTGGCGATATCAAACTGGGGTTCGTAGTTACCGTAGGGGGTTGTTGTTGCGTAAGAGCCAGTTGGAGTTGTAGGTGAAACCTGCCCACCGGTCATACCGTAAATCCAGTTGTTTATGAGGACTACTGTAAGGTCAATGTTCCTCCTGGCTGCGTGGATGAAGTGGTTTCCGCCGATTGCAAGGGCGTCGCCGTCTCCGGTAAAAACGATTGTCGTGAGCTCCGGCCTTGCGAGCTTAAGGCCAGTTGCGAAAGTTGGAGCCCTTCCGTGGGTAGTGTGGAGAGTAAAGCCGTCAAAGTATCCGGGAGTTCTTGAAGAGCACCCGATACCCGAAACCATTGCAACCTTGTCGTTGGGAATTCCCAGCTCGTCAAGTGCCATACAGGTGGCCCTGAAGGCCTGACCAATTCCGCAGCCCGGACACCAAATTGTGGGCATCTTGTTGAGACGGAGGTATTTAAAGTAAGGCTTTTTTTCTATGATTTTCTCCATAGGAATGTTAGGAGTACTCATTACTTACCTCCTTTAGCAATTTCCTCTATCTTTGCGAGGATTTCATGGGGATAGATAATCTTCCCGTTAGCCCTGTTGAGCCTGTAAACGGGAGCTTCCCCCTTGGCACACCTTTCAACCTCAAGGACGTACTGTCCCATGTTGAGCTCGGGAACGAGGATTGCTTTTACGCTCTTTGCGAGTTTATTGAGGGTCTCTTCTGGTGAAGGCCAAATTGTGATTACCCTTAAAAGGCCTACTTTGATTCCCTTTTCCCTTGCAAGGTCAACTGCGGTCTTTGCCGCCCTTGCGGTCGTTCCGAAGGTAACAATTGCAATTTCAGCGTCGTCAAGCTTGTACTCTTCGTTCTTCTCAAGCTCCGGCTGCCTGTTCTTAACCTTCCTAATCAATCTATCAATTAGTTCTTGACACGTCTCCGGGTCGGTTGTGGGAAAACCGGTGTAGTCGTGGTGAAGACCTGTAGCGTGGCCGCGATATCCGGGAGTTCCGTAAGGAGCTATAGCTGGAACGTCGTCCTCTCCAGGCTTATAAGGAAGGTACTCTTCAGGTGGAACGTCGGGCATTTTTCTATCCCAGATTTCCACCTTGTCAGAAGCAAACTGTTCCATATCAACGGTTTCCCTCATGTGGCCGAGAACTTCGTCAAGAAGAAGGACTACCGGGGTTCTGAGCCTCTCTGCCCAGTTGAAAGCCCTTATTGTCTCCTCCATAATTTCCTGAACGTTCCCCGGGTAGAAGACAGGAATGAGCTTATCTCCGTGTGTCCCCCAGAGAGACTGCATGATTTCCTGCTGACCTGGTTGGGTCGGAAGACCGGTTGAGGGACCGCCTCTTTGAACGTTTACAACTACGCAGGGAGCCTCAACCATGAAGGCGTATCCGAGGTTCTCCTGTTTAAGGGAGAATCCAGGTCCGGAAGTTGCCGTCATTGACTTGAGGCCTGCAAAGGAGCCTCCTACCGTTGCTCCCATTGCAGCGATTTCGTCTTCCATCTGGATAAAGACTCCTCCGTACTTAGGTAGGAGCTCCGCCATCTTCTCGGCAATTTCAGAAGAGGGTGTAATCGGGTAGCCTGCGTAGAACCTACAACCTGCAATTATTGCAGCCTCTGCACAGGCATGGTTTCCGTACTTTAACTCTAACTTTGCCATATCCTTCCTCCCTATGCGCTTACTATTTCTTCGTACTCCTCAGGTGTAAAGACGTAGATGCAGAAGTCGGGGCAAATCATCTCACACTGCTTGCACCCTATACACTTTTCGGGGTGGGCAACAGTCATAATTGCTTTAACCTTATCAAGCTTGAGAACCTGTGTGGGACAAACTGCAGCACAGATGTTGCACCCTTTACACCAGTCTTCCTTAACTATAACTATTCCCTTTGCTGCCATCTTTTCCTCCTTACTTTTCTTTAAAGAAGCCCTCTTTCTTTGAGGGCTTTCTCAACCATCTCTCCGATTTCTGCCGGGGTGTTGCACACATATACTCCCGCAGCTTTTAAAGCCTCCATCTTACTCTTTGCGTCTCCTTTACCGCCGGAGATAATTGCTCCTGCGTGTCCCATTCTCCTTCCCGGAGGTGCTGTAACTCCGGCGATGTAGGCTATAACAGGTTTGTCAACACATTCTTTAATGTACTCTGCCGCCTCTTCTTCCATAGTTCCGCCGATTTCACCGATTAGAACTATTGCGTCTGTTTCAGGGTCATTGTTAAACATCTCAACTGCTTCTTTATGGGTAGTTCCTGGAACGGGATCTCCTCCGATTCCTATAACTGTAGATTGGCCGATTCCTCTGCTTGTAAGCTGGTAGGCAGCTTCGTAAGTAAGTGTTCCCGAGCGGGAAACAATGCCGACCCTTCCCTTCTTAAAGATGTGGCCCGGCATTATTCCCATTTTACACTCTTCCGGGGTGATAACGCCTGGACAGTTCGGTCCAACGTATCTGACCTCGGTTCCTTCAAGGGCTCTCTTTACCTTTACCATATCGTTTACGGGGATTCCCTCTGTGATACAGACGATCAGCTTTATTCCTGCATCTGCCGCCTCCATAATTGCGTCTGCGGCAAAGGCAGGGGGAACGAAAATTAGAGAAGCGTTGGCTCCTGTTTCCTTAACGGCTTCCTCTACAGTATTAAAGACTGGAACTTGGTACTTCCCTTCATCATCGGTCCAGGTTAATCCACCTTTACCGGGAGTAACTCCGGCAACTATTTTCGTTCCATAATCAAGACACTGCTTTGCGTGAAAGGAACCCTCTTTACCGGTTAATCCTTGAACTACAACTTTTGTATTTTTATCTATTAAAACGCTCATCTCGTCCTCCCTTATCCTTAAAGTTCACCTTTAGCTGCTTTTACAGCCTTTTGAGCTCCATCTGCCATGTCTTTGGCTGGGATTATGTTGAGGCCGCTTTCCTCAAGCATCTTCCTGCCGATTTCAACGTTCGTTCCCTCTAAGCGGACGATTAAAGGTCTATCAAGCTCAACCTGTTTTGCAGCCTCAATAATTCCTCCGGCGATCCTGTCACACCTTACTATTCCGCCGAAGATGTTTACGAAAATTGCCTTTACCTTTGGGTCTGAAAGGAGGAGCTTAAAAGCAGCAGCAACCCTTTCTACAGTTGCAGTTCCGCCAACGTCAAGGAAGTTTGCAGGCTCTCCTCCAAAGAACTTAATTGTGTCCATAGTTGCCATTGCAAGGCCCGCACCGTTGACCATGCAGCCGATGTTGCCGTTAAGACGAACGTAGTTTAGGTCCCACTTTTTAGCTTCAAGCTCTAGAGGATCTATCTGGGTTGTATCCTCTAGCTCCTGAACATCAGGGTGACGGTAGAGGGCGTTGTCGTCAAAGTCAATTTTTGCGTCAAGACAGATAAAGTTATCCTCCTTTGTCTTTACGAGAGGGTTGATCTCTATGAGAGAAGCATCAAGTTCAAAGTACATTTTTGAAAGAGTTAAAAGGATTTTTACGAATTGATTTATAAGTTTCCTGTCACTTAATCCTATTTTAAAGGCAATTTTCCTTGCCTGGTAAGGGAGTAAACCTATAGCAGGGTCTATATGTTCCTTTATTATGAGTTCTGGATTGGTTTTGGCAATTTCCTCAATTTCCATTCCGCCGGCTGCAGAAACCATGAAAACAGGCCTAGAATTTTCCCTATCAAGGGTTAAGCCTACGTAGAACTCCTTGTCTATGTTAACTCCTTCCTCAACTAGAACGCAGTTAATTGGTAAGCCCTCGGGGTTTTGATAAGTCTTGAGTCGGCTTCCTATCATTTCTGCAGCAATTTTTCCTGCTTCTTCGGGGCTTTTGGCAAGTTTTACCCCTCCTGCCTTTCCCCTTCCTCCAGCATGAACCTGTGCCTTTACTACAACAACGGGGGTTCCAAGCTCTTTTGCGGCACACTCAGCTTCGTGAGCGTTATGGGCAACTATACCCCTTGGAATTGGCAGGCCATACTTTTTGAAGATTTCCTTTGCTTGGTACTCGTGTATTTTCATTTTTGCCTCCCACCTTTGAATTGATAAACATTTTAACAAAATTTTTACAGAATTTTTACATTGATGAGAGACTGCCCTCAAACTCCAGTTCTGTAAGCTCTCTTTGGAGTTTTTCAATATTATCTATTTTAGGTATTTCAACTACTCTGAGATTTATTGATGTTTCCTCTTCAATTTCTTTTATTACTCTTGCGGTTTCCTTAGCTTTTTCTCTAGGGGTAAAGAGTAAGAAGTTATCGCCTGAATACCTGACCATTGTAACGTCAGAGGTTCTTTTCTGGATTTCATTTACTACTTTTTTAAGGATTTCATCCCCCTTCTCCCAGCCCTCCTTTATATTGATCTCTCTTAGTTTAATGATGTCAACGACTATTCCGGAAAGTTCCTTAAACCTGTCTTTTGCTATTTGGTATGCAAGCTCTAAGGCATTTCTATTGAAAACTCCTGTTAGAGAATCCCTCAGGAAGTAGTCAAGCCTTCTTTCCTCAATTTCACTTATTATTTCTCCTTCCAGGTATTCTTCCTCCGGTTCTGGAGGTTCTTCTAGGAGTACAGGAAGGGCAGACCTTACTACCTCCGGGTCGTAAGACTTTCCGGAAAGTTCCCTTATTTCATTTATCGCTTTTTTTCTGTCTAAAGCTTCTCTATATATCCTTTTGCTCGTCATTGCATCGTAGGAGTCTGCTACTGCTATTATTCTTGCAGGTAGTGGTATCTCCTCTCCCTTTAGACCTTCTGGATAGCCACTTCCGTCCCACCTTTCGTGGTGATACTTGATTCCGTCAAGTGCATCTTTGAGGAAGTCAAGGTTCTTAAGGAGTTCGTAACTTAGAATTGGATGGAGTTTTATTATTTCGTACTCTCTGTCTGTCAGTTTTCCAGGCTTTAGAAGGATGCTATCAGGAATTCCTATTTTTCCGATGTCGTGAAGAAGTGCTGCAATGTAAATTTTATTGACCTCATCCTCTGGTAAACCCATTTCTTGAGCTATCCTTTTAGAAAAGAAGGCTACTCTTTCAGAGTGGCCTCTAGTGTAGGAGTCCCTTATTTCTATACCTCTTATGAGACTCTTAATGACTTTATCAAGGAATTCCTTTTCTCTTTTAAGCTGTTTCTGGAGGTTCTCTATAAGGTTTTTTATTTGGACAGAGATTGCAATTGATTTTGTAATATTCTTAATTAAATTTTTATTCTCCTCTGTAAGCTTTTTATCTGTTCTTCTAAAGAAAATTACGTATCCTAAAACGTTAGAGAAAACTGTAAGGGGTATTCCAAATACGTACTTTATGCCGAGTTTTTGCTCTTCTCTTGATAGAATACTTACTTTTGTAGTTTCGACTTCCCTTCCAAGTTCAAGTATATAAGGTTCTATTCCTTCTAATTTATTTAGTTCTTTCATTAACTCCTTGCTTTCCCCTTGAGTTATTAATTTAACCTTGATTCTATTGTTATCAAAATTCTTAATCCCAATTATTACTCCGTCGGTTTTAGTTAATTTTAATACTTTCCTCATTAATTCTATAAATTCGCCGTTAAATCCCTTACCGACTGTAAGAAGTTGTATAAATTGGGAGATTATTTCTGCTCTCTTATCCCTGTCCTTAATACTATCAATCATTCTGTTAATACTTTCCCTTATCTTTCCAAATTCATCCTTTCCTGAGAGGGGGATTTTTTCAAGGGTTCCTTTATAAATTCTGTCAATGTCCCTTTTAATCTTTGAAAGTGGTTCTAAGTATAGTTTCTTAATTGCCACTAAGTAAATGAAAAGGAAGAATCCTGTTAGTACACTTACTGCCGTTGATACATTCTTTGCAATGCTGGAAGCTCTCTTATTTAGCATTTCCTTATCAAGCTCTATTACGACGTTAAGTTTTCCATCTGGAAACAGAAACTCTTTCTTTAGCTCATAAGGTGAATTAGGGGAGCCATCTTTTATTTCTACCCTCTTTATGTAGGGAGCTCTTTCAAGGATTTCTTTGATTTCATCAGCTTTCTTTTTGCTACCTACAGAGACAGCACTTACTTCGGCGTAGTTAAGGGCGTTTTCTAGACTGGACTTTAAGAAGTACTCCTTAGAAAACTCATAAGTTAGAAAGTAACTGCCCAACCCTATTCCGAGAGTTATTAAAAGGGCTAAGAAGGTTAAAACCCAGTATTTGTTACTTTTCATTTACTACCTTGGCACTTTAGGAATTTTATTCCTTCTAACTTCTCTTTTCCAGTTAGGTAGTAAATAACTGCTCCGTCTTTCAGGAGGTCAACTCCGTAGTTCCATCCCTTTAGAATTTCAATTAGCTTTTCCTTTCTCTTAAGTAATCTACTTTTAACGATTAGTACAAATTTCTTTTTTGCTGTTGGCACTTCTCTATTAAACTTTAAAGCAACGGTGCAAATTTTCTTCCAGTTTTCCGATAGGGATTCTACTTTTTTCCCCGTTTCTTCGTCTGTTATTACAATAGTGTACTTACTTAAGTTAATGAATTTTATTAATTCTTTTGTATTTTTAGTTGAATCAATTTTGAATTTAATGCCTCTTTTTTTAAAATATCCAAAAAATCCACTTGCCTTGAAAGGAAGAGAAACTTGTTTATCGGATGTAATTGCGTAGAACGTCTCCTCGTGATGGCACCCCAAGAGAAAGATAGTAATTAACAATACAATAGTTAAATTAAGCTTAAGTTTCATAGTGGTAATATTTTACTTCAAAAACTATTTAATGCACTCTGCAAGAAGATCGCTTATGTGGAGGGATTTAACCTGAGAGTTAATTCTCTCTAGACCTTCAGCTATGTTCATAACACAGCCGGGGCATTCTGTAAGAACAAACTTTGCGTCGGTCTTGTCCGTATTCTTTGCCTTCTTTATCTGAATTTCCTTGGAGATTTCTGGATGTGAAAGCTTAAATGAACCTCCCATTCCGCAACAGTTATCAGCTTCCTCCATGGGAATAAACTCTACGTTTTGGAGAACTTTCAAAACGTCTATAGGGTAGCTTCTTGGAATCTTCTGTCCTCTTACTATGTGGCACGGGTGGTGCCAGGTTACTTTTACCCTCTCTGGGTACTTCCACTTACCAATCTCTTCAATGTTTTCAAAGAGAACCTCTACGAGCTCCCTTACTGGAAACAGGAGTTCCCCGTACTCCTTCTTTAGGACGTGACCGCAGGTTGCACAGGCTGTAACGCAGAAGTCAACTTTTAAGCTTGAGAGTCCTTTTAAGTTTTTCTCTTTCATTTTTTCAAAAGTTTCAAGGTCTCCAGCAAAGAAGGCTGGAGCTCCACAGCAGTACTGCTCCCTTGGTACTATTACAGTGTATCCCAGTATATTTAGGACCTTTACAGTGTTTTCAGCCGTTTCTGTGTAGAAGTTGTTAAACATACACCCTGTAAAGAAGAGGACCTTACCCTTTTCCTTTCCCCTAGCTGGAAAGATTTTGTCTTTACTGTTAAACGGCTTTGACTTGATCTCTGGAAGGAGAACCTTTCCAAGTTTTGGAACTTTAACGGGTAAGAGCCTATTACCGGGACTTCTTGATTTCTTAGTGAAGAGCTTGGTAAAGGGAGAGGCGATTTTCCCAGTAGTTTCAAGTAGCTTCCTGTTTGAGAAGAACTTTATGGCTAATTCCTTTTCGGGGTTTATTCCAACCTTTTTAGCAGCAAGAGCTCTTGCAGATATTATTATCTTTTCATAATCAACCATTACTGGACAAATCTCCGCACACCTTAAGCATGTTGTACACAGGTTAAAGAAGCCTGCAATCTCTTTATCTAGTTCCACCTTTCCCTTATTAACCATATCTGCTAAGAAGATCTTTCCCCTTGCTACGGAGGGCTCTTCGTGGGTAACATTAAAGACGGGGCAGACCTGTCTGCAGGAACCACACCTTACACACTTTTGAAGGAGTTCTTCACTTATTCCGGCTATTTCCCTTTTTTCCATTAACTACTCCTAAAGCGGATAGGTAGTTAAACCTATAACCCTTCAGGTTAACTGGCAAGAATTTGCAAGTGAAAAGAGATTAAAATAAAACCTCTTCTGCAGGGAAAATCGGCCCTTCAACGCAGCACCTTTTATAACCTTTAGTCGTCTTAACTGTACACCCGAGACAGGCTCCAACTCCGCAGGCCATTCTTCTATCAAGTGAGAGGAAGCACTCTACACCGTTCTCCTTAGCTATTTCCTTAACCGCCCTTAGCATGGGGGTTGGTCCGCAAGCTACCCATGTAAAATCTTTAAACAAGTGAAGTCCCTTTGTAACAAATCCTTCCTCTCCAAAGGAGCCGTCTTCAGTGTAGACCTTAAAGTTAATCCCGTACTCTTCAATGAACTCAAGGGCTGAGAGGGTCTTCTTAGACCTCTCCCCGTATAGGAGAAAAACGTTTTTACCCCTTTCTTTAAATTCCTTTGCAGCTAAGAAGAGGCCTCCTATTCCTATTCCACCGGCTATGAAGAGATAGTTATCCTTAGTGTCCGGGATCCAGTTTCCCAGGGGCATTAGTACTTCTATCTCTTCTCCCGGTTCAATCTGGCTTAGTAGTTTCGTTCCCCTTCCGTAAACCCTGTATATGAAGGAGACTTTGTCTTCTTCAACGTTAAAAATGCCTAAAGGCCTTCTCAGAAGGGGGTCAAACTGAAGTTTTGTTCTAACCTGGATCATTGCAAACTGGCCAGGTTTTATCCTCTTAACGGTTTCCCCGTCTGATTTGACCGTTAGTAAGTAGTCGTTCCCTTTAAGGTGTCTGTTTTCAACTACTTTAAGTCCCATTTACTTTTCTCTCTTTGGGCAGATTTTCCCATCTAGGATTTCAAGGAGAGCTATAACAGTTTTCTTGTGTTCCTCTCCTTTCTCATCAACTCCGAATGTGTAGGAGTCGGTTGTGTAGAGGTATCTTGCCCTCTTTGCAGCAACGTGAACTGTCTCGTAGTAGTTCCCGACCTTATTAACTATCGGCTCTAAAGGTATCCTCTTGGCCATTCTTTCCTCCTTTCAGCAGTTTAACTATTTCTTCATCCTTTATGTGGAACTCAAGGTTTTTAAGGAACCTCTTAGTTTTACACTTTTCAGCACTAATGATAGACTTTAACTTATTATAGGCAACTTCTAATACGTCATTTACAACTATGTAATCGTAAAACTTAGCTCTCTTAATCTCTTCCCTTGCTACCTTTAACCTTTTTTCTATGACCTCTTCCGGGTCTGTTCCCCTATTCCTAAGTCTCCTTTCAAGTTCCTCTAAGGATGGGGGAAGTATAAAGATTAAGACTGCTTCAGGGAAGTTTTTCTTAACTTGAAGGGCTCCCTGAGTATCTATGTCAAGGAGGACGTCCTTTCCCTCGTTTAGAGCCTTTAGAACCTGACTTTTGCTCGTCCCGTAGAGGTTTCCATAAACTTCAGCCCACTCAAGGAAGTCCCCTTCTTCTATCCTTTTTAAGAACTCCTCCCTTGAAATGAACCAGTAGTCCTTCCCGTTTACCTCTCCAGGCCTTGGCTTCCTCGTTGTAAATGAAATGGAGAACTCTATGTTCGGAAACTCTTTTAAAAGCATGCGAGTGAGGGTAGTTTTGCCCGTTCCAGAAGGGGCTGAGATTACTATCAAAAGTCCCCTTTCTCTACTCAACATTTTGGACCTGCTCCTTTATCTTTGCAATTTCAGACTTTATCTTTATAACCGGTTCTGTAACGTCAATCTCCTTAACTTTATTCCCGAGAGTGTTTATCTCCCTGTGCATCTCCTGGCAGAGGAAGTCAAGAGTCTTTCCTACAGGTTCGTCTTCAACTTTTAGGAGCTCCCTAAACCTCTTTATGTGGGCCTTTAGCCTTGATACCTCCTCTGATACGTCCTGCCTCTCTGCAAGGAACGCGACTTCAAGCTCAACTCTCTTTGTAAAGTCCTGACTTAACTCCTCACCTTCAAGTAACTTCTTTAGGTTTTCCTTTAACTTTTTAAAGAGCTTCTCCTTTATCTGGGGAAGTTCCCTTTCAATTTGACTCAGAGTTTCCTCAATGTTTTTAAGCCTCTCTTCAAAGTAGACCTTTAGTTTCTCTCCTTCGCTTCTCCTTGCTCTATCAAGTTCCTCTAGGGCTTCCCGGAGTGCTTTAAATAAGGTTTCCTTAAAGGGTTCAGGGTTTAGCTCGTCCTTTATTAGGACTTCTGGAAATGAAAGGACGTCCTTTAAGTTTACTGAAACTTTGGAGTTTGAGAGGGCAGAAAGCCTCCTTGCAACTTCTATAATCTTGATGGCTTCAGCGTAGTTTATCTCAATCGGAACCTGAAATCCGGGGGAAAAGCGGTAGCTTACGTTGAGGTCAACGTCTCCCCTCTTCAAAACCTTTTCTACCTCAGAGTTTATCTGGTTTATTAGAGGGTTAAAGAGCCTTGGGATGTTAAACCTGACTCTTAAATTCTTCCCGTTAACGCTTTTTATTTCAACGGTTATGCGTATTTTCTCATCTTCTGCTACTGCCCTTCCGAAGCCTGTCATACTCTTCACTGGACACTCCTAAAGAGGGATTGGTTAACTTTAATGGTTGCCTTCTGCCTAAGTAGGTTTAGTAGGTTCTGGTAGTCACTATCTCTCTTTACGTTGAGGACAAACTCCTTTAACCTCTTCAGTTTATCCTCTTCAAACTCATTGACTTCAGGCTCGGTAGTTGGAACTAAAACTGCAAATCCCCCTTCAACCGGAAGGATTAACTTCTTTCCTACCTTTGCATTAAGGAGCTCTTCAGGGTTTGTAGTTGGAAGGAGCTTTAACTTCTTAACGAGCTCTGATACGTCAACTTTCCCAGTTTCCTCATTTAACTCTCCTTTAAAAGTTTCTGCCTCCTTTTTTGCCATCTCAAGGGCTTTCTGCTCCCTTAGTGCCCTCTCTATTTCCCCTCTAACTTCGTTAAGGCTTTTATACTGTTCCTCCTTTAATTTAAAGGCCAGCTCCAGGCCATTTTCCTGTGAGCGAAAAGAGAATCCCTTTTCTTTAACTTTCTCTATGAGCTCCTTATCCTTGAGGGGCTGAGGTTTCATTTCCATTAGCTCCTTGAACTTGCCCTCTTTTGCCAATTTGTAGGCCTTTCTCGCCCTTTCCTCTCCTTCTTTAGTCTTTGGAAACTTTAAGACGTAGTAGCTTTCCCTCTCTCCTTTCTTAAAGATTTCCCTGTTGTTTTTGTAAAATTCCTCAATCTCCTTCTGGGAAACTTGCGGCTTAAAGTCCTTGCTCAAGAACAGTTTATACTTGAAGTTCCTCTTTCCAAATACTTTCCTGTAGAGCTCTTTAATCTCAAACTGGCTTACAGATGGAGCCCTATTAACGGCTGTAAGGACTTTCTGAATCAGTAAGTCCTCCCTAACCATATCCTCAAAGGTTTGAGGGGTCATACGTCTTGACTCTAAGAACTTCTTGTAGAGCTCAAGTGAGAACTTTCCATTTTCCTGGAACGCCGGGATTTCCTCAATGTACTTTGCAACAGCCCAGTCGCTAACTTTTAAACCTTCTTCCTCTGCAAGCTGGAGTAGGAGTTTCCTAGTGATAAGTCTGTTCAGTGTTATTTTCTTAATGTCGTCTTCCTTAACGAACTTCCTGAAGTTGTCTCCTAACTTCTTCTTAAGTGAGGTGACGGTGTTCTGGTATTCCCTGTTAAACTCGGTAAGTGTAATTCCTTCACCGTTAACCGTTGCAACTTCGTTACCTGAAGGGCCTGAAACAGACCCTTTTCCCCACACTAAGAAGATGGTTCCTATAAATGAGGCTGCTACAATCCACAGGGGAAAGCTAAAGGCCCTTAAGTTCTTCCTAATTTTTGAAAGCATTAACCCTCCGGTTGAAAATCGGTTGGCCAGATTTATACTTAAAATCAGGAATTATCTCAAGGGAGTTTCTAGGTGAAAAAAGGTTTTCAGGAGAGGAAAGAGGAGCTTAGAGACATTCTCAGGAAAGCTGAAAAATTGATTGAACTTAAAAGCTTTAAGAGGGCAGTTGAAGAGCTGGAGAGGGTTAAATTCAGGGATGTTGACTACTACCTTCTCCTTGCTCAGGCCTATGAGGGTTTAGGTAACCACGAGAAGGCTGAGAGTTACTTAGAGGAGGCCCGCTTCCTTGATACTGAACTCCGTTCTAGGGAGCTCCTTCAAAGGGGTATTACGCTGGCCTCCATGAGGAACTTTAAGGCTGCGGAGAAGGAGCTCCTTGAGAGCTTAAAGCTCAATCCTTTTGAGAAGGAAACCTATTTGGAGCTCTACCGCCTCTACAGGGAAACTAACAACCACAAGAAGATGGTAAAGACCCTTGAGGAGCTCATTACTTTAGAGCCTTACATGGCCTTCCCTTACCTTGAGCTTGCAAAGCACTACTTATTAAGGAGGCGCTTCAGTAAGGCGGCAGATGTTCTAAGGGAGGCCTCTGAGAGGATTGAAAGCCCAGAAATCCACTATGAGCTTGGGAAGGTCTATGCCGAGTGGGGTAAGACCGAGGAGGCCAAAGAGGAGCTCAGGAAGGCCTGCAGGCTTGACTTTAAGAACGTTGAGTACAGGCAGAAGTTGGCAGAAGTTTTGGTAAGTGAGGAGGAGTACGAAGAGGCTCTAGATGTAGTTCTTGGAACTTTGGAGCTCTACCCGGAGGCTGTTTACGTCCTTCAGAGTGCCGGAGCTCTCTACGATATGCTCGGAAATGAAGAGCTTGCAGAGTACTACTACAGGAAGGCTGTTTCGGTCTCTGAAGGTTTTATGAAGGAGGACGCTCAAAAGCTCCTTGCCGAGTTCTTTGTTGAGAAAGGAAGGTACGACCAGGCTGAGGAGATCCTCTGGGACCTCCTTAAGAATACCGATAACTTCTGGGTTCTCATGGATGCCTTCTCTGAGCTTGCAGTTATCCTAATTGAGCAGGAGAGGTATTCAGATATAGTTAGGGCAGGAAAGGAGGTCCTTGAAAACCCTGAGATTAGCGATGAGGAGTTTGGGGAAGTCGGAGAGATAGTTGCAGATGCTCTCTTTGAGGAAGGCAAAGTAGAGGAAGCTTTAGACTTTTACAACCAGGTCCTTGAAGTTTCAACTGACCAGAAACTCATTAAGAGGGTAAAAGAGAAGGTTGATGAGATTAAGGAGATAAAGGAGCTTGAGAAGCTCCTCTAAATCCTCCTTTTTATTTCCTCTTTGAGCTCTTTTAGCCCCCAGCCTTTAGTCGCTGAAACGAAGACGACGGGAGTATCTTCCGGAATTACGCCGGCAATTCTGTGGTAGAGTTCCTTTGCCTCTTGGGGGCTCCTTACGAGCTTATCAACCTTATTTGCCACGAAGATCTTGGGCTTATCCCAGCTCTTTAACTTCTTTAGGGTTTCTTCAACTGAACGGAGCTCTTCCTCAACTTTATCAGAGGATATATCAAAGACTATTAGTAGGAGGTCGGCTTCTCTTACTTCGCTTAAGGTAGCCCTAAAGGAGGCGACCAGCTCGTGGGGAAGGTTCTTTATAAAACCTACAGTGTCGGAGATTAAAACCTGCCTTCCGTCAAGGAAGAGGCTACCAGTTTTTACGTCAAGGGTTGCAAAGGGCATGTCCTTTATAAAGACGTCCTTTTTAGTAAGGGCTTTTACTAGCGTGGACTTTCCAACGTTTGTATAGCCTACAACTGCTATCGTCTTAAAACCTCTCTTCCTTCTGGAACCTCTCATTAAATCCTGTCTCTTTAAGACCTCGTTGAGCTCCTTCCTAAGCTTGTGGATCTTCCTCCTTATAGCCCTGGCTTCAACTTCACTCTTTGTCTCTCCTGGACCTCTCGTTCCAACTCCTCCTCCTAACCTTGAAAGTTCCTTACCGAACCCCCTAAGGTGGGAAAGCTGGTAGTAGCTCTTTGCTAGTTCAACCTGGAGCTTTGCCTCCTTTGTTTTTGCCCTCCTTGCAAATATTTCAAGGATTACCTCTGTCCTGTCTATTACCGGTAGGCCGGTTAGTTCCTCAATATTCCTCTTCTGTGAAGCACTTAGAGGGTGGTAGGCAACAAGGAGAGTTGCCTTTGAAAGGTCTGCCTCTTTAAGTTTTCCCTTCCCTATGTAAGTTGAAGGTGAAAAGGAAGCCCTCTTTTGAACTACCTCACCTACGACCTCTCCTCCCAGTGCTTCCACAAGTCCTTTTAGTTCCTCTAGGTCAATTTCTTCCTTTGGTCTCTTTACAGCTATTACTACAACTTTTTCTTTCTCTAGCTCCATCTCTTCCCCGTTGTGAACTTTTTACAATTTGTTTACAATTTAAGTTACCTATAAAGACTGGAGGTACTATGTTCAGAGGTGGAAATATAAACCAGCTCATGAAAATGGCTAAGCAGCTTCAACAGCAAGCTGCAAAACTGAAAGAGGAGATTGAGAGTAGGGAGTTTGTAGGAACTGCCGGCGGTGGAGCTGTAAAGGTTGTTGCAAAGGGTTCAGGAGAGATAGTCTCGGTTGAAATCTCTCCAGAGCTTTTAAACCCTGAAGAGAAGGAGATGGTTCAGGATTTAATAGTAGTTGCAGCCAATCAGGCCCTCAAAGAGGGTAGGGAGACTTTAGCTAAGGAGATGGAGAGGTTAACGGGTGGCCTTGGAATAGACCTTGGAGGTCTGTTTTGATATATCCTGAGAACCTTGAACTCTTAATTGAGTACCTTTCAGAGGTTCCGGGAATTAGTGAGAGGGCAGCTGAAAGGGTTGTTCTCCTACTTTCAAAACTTCCGGAGGAGAGAAAGAGGGTTGTTATAAATGCCCTGAGGGAGCTTGAAGAGGTTACACCTTGTCCAGAGTGTGGTCTTCCCTCTTCTTCAGGTCAACTTTGTAGGATCTGCACTGATGAGGAAAGGGATAGGAAAGTAGTTTGTGTAGTCGAACAGCCAAGGGATGCCCTTTCAATAGAGAAGTTAGGTGAGTTTAACGGACTTTACCACGTTTTGGGGGGGGTCATCTCCCCTTTAGAAGATGTATCTCCTGAAGACCTTAATATAGAAAAGCTCTTTTCAAGAATTAAGGAAAAGGGTATAGAAAGCGTAATAATTGCCCTTAATCCAACAGTTGAGGGGGAAGCAACTTCAAAGTTTCTCCTTGATAGGCTGTCAAAGATGGGTGTGAAGGTTTACAGGATAGGGTACGGAATCCCCTACGGAGGAACTATTGACGCTTCAGATGAGCTTACGCTCAGGAAAGCCTTTGAGGATAAGAAACTCATATCTGGAGGAGAGTAATGATAGAAATTAGATGGCACGCCCGTGGAGGTCAGGGTGCCGTTACGGCATCAAAGATGTTGGCTTCTGCTGTAATTAAGGAAGGTAAGTATGCCCAAAGTAACCCAGATTACGGAGCTGAGAGGAGTGGAGCTCCGCTGAGGGCCTACAACAGGGTTTCTGAAGAACCTATAACACTTCACTGTATGGTCATCAATCCGGATATAGTTGTAGTAGTTGACCCAACTCTCCTTAAGGCAGTTCCCTTCTTAGAAGGAACTGATGAGAGTGCGACTTTAATTATCAACACTGATAAGACGCCTAGCGAGATAAGGGAGAAGTACGGCATTCAGGGAAGGAAGATCTACACGGTAGATGCCACAAAGATCGCTATGGAGGAGCTTAAGAGACCTCTAATGAACGTTCCCATGCTTGGAGCTCTGGTTAAGGTTCTTGGCAGTATTGTAAAGGTTGAAACGGTTGAGGAGGAAATTAAAAAGACCTTTGGTAAGAAACTCTCTGAAAATGCCCTTAATGCAAACGTAAGGGCTCTATACAGAGCTTACGAGGAGGTACAGTCAGAATGAACGGGAAGAGCTGGAGAGAAATGCCAATAGGTGCAGTAATACCAGAACCTGGTTCAAGTGAGAAGTACAATACTGGAGAGTGGAGGGCCTGGAGGCCTGTATTTGAGGCTGAAAAGTGCGTTAACTGTATGATCTGCTGGGTGTTCTGTCCCGATTCGTGTATCTTAGTTAAAGAAGAAAAGATGGTAGGAGTTGATTACGACCACTGTAAAGGGTGCGGAATCTGTGCCCATGAGTGTCCTACAAATGCCCTTAAGATGAAACCAGAATACCTGTTCCGTGAGGAGGACTAACTATGAGGCCTGAGCTTATAAAAGAGGTTACCTACGTTCCCTATTCGGGAAACATGGCAGCTGCAGAGGCTATGAGGCAGATTAACCCTGACGTTGTAGCTGCCTACCCTATTACTCCCCAAACTGAGCTTATGCAGTTCTTTGCAGATTTCGTTGCAAACGGTCTCGTTGATACGGAGTACATTCCCGTTGAGAGTGAGCACTCTGCTATGTCTGCCTGTGTAGGTGCTGCTGCGGCCGGTAGCAGGGCTATGACGGCTACTGCAGGTCCTGGACTTGCCTACATGTGGGAAGTTCTAGGAATAGCTTCAGGAATGAGGTTGCCGATCGTTATGACGGTTGTTAATAGAGCTCTCTCTGCTCCCATTAACATTCACGGAGACCAGTCGGATATGATGGGAGCAAGGGATCAAGGTTGGATTATGCTCTTTTCAGAGAATGCAGAGGAGCAGTACGACAACTTAGTACAGGCCTTTAAGATTGCCGAGGATGAGAGAACCCGCCTTCCAGTTATGGTAGGAATGGACGGTTTCGTTATCTCCCATGCAATAGAGAGAGTTAGGCTCCTTCCAGATAAGGCAGTTGAGGAATTTGTGGGAGAGCCCAAGGTTATGTTCCCACTTCTTGACGTAGATAACCCTGTAACTCACGGCCCCGTTGCTATGACCGACTCTTACATGGAGTTTAAGCGTCAGCAGAGAGAAGCCATGATGGAGGCCTATAAGGTTATAAGGGAGGTAGGCCAGCAGTTTGAAGAGGCCTTTGGAAGGAAGTATGAACACATTGAGACCTACATGATTGATGATGCAGACTACGTTCTAATTATTATAGGTTCAACTGCTGGAACTGCTAAGTACGTGATTAAGAAGTTAAGAGAAGAGAAAGGAATAAAGGTAGGTTTAATCAAGATAAGAACTTATAGGCCGTTCCCTTACTACGACGTTATGGATGCACTGGAAGCCTCAAACGCTAAGGCTGTTGGTGTTTTTGATAGAGCGGAGACTTTCGGTGCAGTTGGAGGGCCTCTTTACAGTGACGTAGCAACAGCCATGTACTTGAGGGGTAAAACTTACCCTATCGTGAGCTTTATATACGGACTCGGTGGAAGGGATACAAACGTTCACCACATTGAAGAGGCCATTGATAAGGTAATGGCAAAGGCAGCTGGGAAAGAAGTTCCACTTATAAACTACCTTAACCTTAACGAGTAATGGAGGAAATAATGGCTCAAGTAAAACCTTCAGAGATAAAGCTTCCACCTTTAAAGAAGTTAACGAACTACCCTGAAAAGTTGGCTCCCGGTCACAGACTATGTGCAGGTTGTGGAGCTTCAATTATCATCAGACAGATGTACATGGTTGCAAATGCCCTGGGTTACGAGCTTGTCTGGGCAAATGCAACAGGCTGTGTTGAAGTTTGTACGACGATTTACCCCTACACTTCTTGGAAGTCCCCTTGGATACACAACGCTTTTGAGAACGCTGCAGCGACTATTTCAGGAGTGGAAGCAGCTTATAAAGCTTTAAAGAAAAAGGGCAGACTCCCTTCAGATAAGAAAGTTAAGTTTATAGCCCTTGGTGGAGATGGTGGAACCTACGACATAGGTTTTCAGTCCCTTTCTGGGGCCCTAGAGAGAGGGCATGACTTTGTTTACGTTTGCTACGACAACGAAGCTTACATGAACACTGGAATTCAGCGTTCTTCTGCTACTCCAAAGTACGCAAATACTACAACTCAGCCGGTAGGTTCAGAGAGTTTAGGTAAGCCACAGCATAAAAAGTGGCTTCCTGAAGTTGCTGCTGCCCATGGAATTCCTTACGTTGCTCAGGTTTCTCCTTCCCACTGGAAAGACCTTATGGATAAGTTTAAAAAGGCCCTTTTAACAGAAGGTCCTGCTTTCATTAACGCCTTTTCAGTCTGTCCAAGGGGTTGGAGGAGTAAAGAAGAGGAAGGAATAAAGATTTCAAAGCTTGCAGTTGAGACGAACTACTGGCCCCTTTTTGAAGTTGAGAACGGTAAGTGGAGAATAACCCATAAGCCTAAGAATCCTAAGCCTATTGAAGAGTACCTTAAGCTTCAAGGAAGGTTTAAGCATTTGTTTAAACCAGAAAATCAGGATAAAATTAGAGAGCTGCAGGAAGAAGTTAATAGGCGCTGGGAGTGGCTTAACAAGATGGAAGAACTCACTAATAGGGAAGGGTAATGTTAAGTTTAAGACCAGAAGAGAACGAGAGGTTAAAGGAACTCCTTACAAACCTTAATAATGAGAGTAAGGCTAAAATAGTTCTCCTCATTGATAAGTCTGGACAGTTAATAAGCCGGAGTGATTCTCCGGCTTTTTCTTCAGATGATGTGACTTTTGCCTCTTTAACCGCAGGGAACGTTGCTGCTTCAGAGGCCCTTTCAAAGCTCCTAGGAGATAAAAACTTAAGTCACATGTTTACTGAGACTGAGGAAGAAGGAATTTATATGATATTGATTGCTGATAAGTACATATTAGTTTCAATTTTTGATAAGAAGGTCTCTAACTTAGGTATTGTAAGAGTCAAGATAAAGAAGTATTATTCTGAGTTGGAGAGAATCCTGAGGGAGATAGAAAAGAGAGCTGAGGAGGAAAGTTCTATTCCTACGGAAATTGATGTGGAAGATATAGACCTAGATACTCTCTTTGAGTAGGAGCTTAGATGCCGTTTATAAATTTTGCTACTAAAGAAATTAACTGTAAGATAGTCTATTACGGTCCGGGACTGTCGGGAAAGACGACTAATATAAAATGGATTTACGATCACATAAAACCTGAAAATAAGGGTGAAATGATAACTCTTGCTACTGAAACAGAGAGAACTCTCTTCTTTGATTTCGTTCCCATTGAGGTTTCAAACGTTAGAGGATTTAAAGTAAGGTTTCATCTGTATACGACTCCAGGGCAGATTATCTATCAGGCAAGCAGGAAGTTGATTTTAAAGGGGGTTGACGGTATTGTTTTTGTTGCTGATTCTCAAGAAGAGAGACACGATGCAAATTTAGATACTCTTGATGATATGCTTGAAAACTTGAAGGATTATGAAATTAATATTGAAGAAATACCTCTTGTTTTCCAGTACAACAAGAGAGACCTTCCTAACGTTTTGTCTGTTGAAAAGCTGCGGGCAGACCTTAATAGATGGGGCAGACCTGACTTTGAAGCAATTGCTACAAAAGGGGTGGGTGTTCTTGAAACCTTTAAAGAAATAACAAGACAGGTTTTGAAGAAAATAAAGTCGTGAAAGAGGAAATCCTAAAAGTTCTAAGAAGTTCACTAAAAGAGTTTTACCCTTTACTTTTAAAATCTTTTAATTTAAAACTTCAAAACTTTGGAGATTCAATTGAGACCTGTGCAATTTTAAACGCAAAGAGCGGTAAGTGTCCTTCAGACTGTAAATTTTGCGCTCAGTCTTCAAAGTTTAAGATACCTATAAAGACCTATCCTCTTCTAGATGAAAAGGAACTCTACTCTAGAGCGAAAGAGGTTTTTAATCTTGGAATAAGCAGGTTTAGCTTTGTAATAAGCGGTATTTTTCCAACTAAAGAAGATTTAAGGATTTTAGGACGCGTTATTGAGAAATTAAAGGGAGAAAGTAGTAGCTTTAAGATATGTGCTTCCCTTGGCCAAATCGGTAAAGAGGAGTTGAGGTTCTTAAAAGAGTGTGGACTTGACCGTTATCACCACAACCTTGAAACGTCCCGAGAGTTCTATCCCAAAATATCTACGGTTCAGAGGTGGGAGGACAGGTTAAAAACGGTTCTAAGGGCAAAGGAAGTCGGACTTTCGGTTTGTTGTGGCGGGATTTTTGGTTTGGGAGAGGGAGAGGATGATGTCGTTTCTCTAATAGGGACTTTAAAAGACATCAACGTTGACTCTGTTCCTGTAAATTTCCTCCATCCGATTAAAGGGACTCCTCTAGAAAACGCTAATTACCTTACACCTTTAAAGTGTTTAAAGATTTTAGTTGCTTTAAGGTTTGCCCTTCCTAAAGCTCAAATAAGGGTTTGCGGTGGGAGGGAGTTTAACTTAAGGGAGCTCCAGTCTCTAGCCCTACTCGTTGTTGATTCTCTGATGGTAGGCAACTACCTTACAACGAAGGGAAGGAGTCTAAAAGACGATGCTCAGTTAATTAGGGATATGGGATTTAGGAGTACTTTAAGGTTATGATTTTCTTGTTAAAGAAAGTAATTGGGAACTTCCTAGTTATTCTAGGTCTCTTTATAATTTTTTCTGGTTTAATTTTCGTATTAATCGTAAAGAAACGTTATAGAGCTGCGAAGTTTTTTTTCCTTATTCTTTTTACTTCTCTTTACTTTTTCTCTACAGAACTCGGTAGAGATTTCCTACTAAGACCTCTTGAAAGTAAATACTCCTATCCGAACGTTAAAGAGGTTAACTGTTCTTACATTGTTGTCTTAGGTGGAGGGATTACAGAAAATTCCCCAAATGAAGGAGGTAACCCTTCTGTTAGGGAAGATACGTTATATCGGTTGTATGAAGCCTTTAAGGTTTGGAAGGAGAGGGGTTTTCCTATTGTAGTTACGGGAGGTAAGGTTACTTCCGAATTTGCTGAGGCTCCTGCAATGAAGAAAGTGTTAATCAATTTAGGGGTTCCAAGTTCTGAAATTTTAGTTGAGGACAGGAGTAGGACAACTTTTGAGAATGCCCTTTATACGGCAAAATTAATAGGTAGGGAGAAAATATGTCTTGTAACTTCTGTCTATCACATGCCCCGTAGTGTGGCTATTTTTAAATCCTTTGGGTTTAAAGTAATTCCTATTCCTACCGATTATAGGGTGAGAAATGAGGTTTACAGCTTTTTCTCGTTTTTACCCTTTCCGGAATTTATTAAAGACTCAATTACAGGCTTTAGGGAGTGGATCGGTATTGTCTTTTTTGAACTTTTTTCAAAGTGGCGGGCCCGGGAGGATTCGAACCTCCGACCTACGGATTAGAAGTCCGTTGCTCTATCCAGCTGAGCTACGGGCCCTTGGGAATTTTAGGAGGGATGTAAAATGGTCGGGGCAGCCCGATTTGAACGGGCGACCTCGTGCTCCCAAGGCACGCGCTCTAACCAAGCTGAGCTATGCCCCGAACCTGACGCTGAAAAATTTAGGACAATATTTGGAATTTGGCAAGGGGGAGGTAAAAATTGGAAGTAAAGAATAGGATTTTTAACTGGTTAAGCGAGCTTAAGGAAAAGGAAGTACCTGTGGAGGTTATAGGCTTTTACCAAGAGCTCCCAATAAGGGTAAAGACGAAACTCCTTGATTTTGATGAAAATTTCCTTCAGTGGGAATATAACCCTAAGCTTTACCTTACTGCTTCAGACGATGGGAAGTTCTTCTTTTACTTTAACGACCCTCTCTACAAGGAAAAGAGGCTTCTCGGTGCCGATGTTACTTACTATGGAAATTCCTTCATTGAGACCACTTTTCCTAAACCCTTTTCCGATCCTAGGTTTGGCAGACAGATTGTTAGAGTTACTACGTCTGAAAAGCTTCCGGTAAAGTTCTACCTCCTTTCTGAAAGCGGAGAAGAAATTGCTCTCCCGGTTAGGGATATTTCAGAGGAAGGAGTAGGAGTTGTTGGAGAAAAAGGCTTTTTAAAAGTAGGAGAGCCTATAAAATCGAAGTTGATTCTCCCTAGAGGAGAACTCCTTTTAGAGGGTAAAGTAGTTTCTTCAGAGCCGCTGGGAGATAAGAACAGGTTTGGTATAAAGTTTTCAATTAGAGAGAGGGAGAAGAAACTCTTGAGAGATTACGTTATGGCAAGGCAGAAGGAAATTTTAAGTAAAATAAGGGATTTAGTGGAGTAGTTATGGTTAAGGAAACTTTGGAGGAGTTAAAAAGAGTTTGCCAAAGAGAGAGGGAACTCCTAATAAAATTCCCTCAGGGAGATCCAGAGGAGTTCCTATCCCTTCAGGAGGAAAAGAGGAAACTTTTAACGAAACTTTCCCAGTACGATTTAGAGGAGATTAAACCTTTTGAGGAGATTGTTAGGGAGATTAAGGAGATTCAAGAGTCTGTGAAGGCTCTTTTACTTAGCAACATTACCTTTATAGAGGAGCTCTTTAAGGAACTTTTCCCTTCTTCGGGGGAAACTTACACTCCGTCAGGGAAGACTTCTTTCTTTAAGAGAAAAGTTTAAACTTAACAAGGTTATCTCCGATAATGGTTAAAAAGGTTTGAGAGGTGGTGATGTCTCTCTTTGGAGCTCTCTCAATAGCAAGCCAGGCCCTGCTATCAAACAGAATTGCCGTAAACTCTACGACGAAGAACATCAATAACTCCTACACTGAAGGTTACTCCAGGGAAGAACCTGTATTTGCCGATGTTCCCGGATCTGGAGTTTCAGTTGAGGAGCTCCGTAGGGTATTCAGCAGGGCTCTCTTTAAACAGTACGTAAGTGCTAATCAGGAAAGGGAGGCCTATTCTCAGGAAAGCACAATTCTCTCTCAAATAGAGTCTGTATTTAACGATGCAACTGGAAGTGGCTTTAGTGAAGCTTTAAACTATTTCTTCTCCTCCCTTCACGATGTGGCCCTTAACCCTGATGATATTGCAGCAAGGGAGAGTTTCTTAGGGGCTGCACGAACCTTGATAGGAAGAATAAGGCAGAGTTACAGTTCCTTGGAGGAGATAGGGGAAACTTACTACGGAAAACTCCTTAATAGCGTTGACAGGCTTAATCAGCTTTTAAAAGAACTATCTCAAGTTAACAAATTTATTCCTCTATCTAAAGGTTCTCCAACTTACAACCAGTACTTAGATCAGAGGGATAAGCTCATAGAGGAGATAAGCTCTTTTATAGAGACAAAGGTTACTTTTAACGAAGATGGAACTGTTAACCTCTATACCGCCAAAGGTTTTGCCCTCGTTCTGAAGGATAGGGCCTTTAAGGTTTCGGCTGATAGGGACAGTAGTGGAATTCACTTAAAGGTTAACGGTAGTGACATCTCTTCTTCCTTAAAAAAGGGCTCAATAGGTGGAATTCTCTCCGGAATCGGTTTGGTTGAGGAGTGGAAGAGTAGGCTGAATAAGTTTACCTCAGTATTTGCCGAAAAGGTAAACCAGCAGCATAAAGCAGGCTATGACCTTTACGCTAACAAAGGAGGTGATCTTTTTACCTCAGATAACGGTCAGCCTGTAGATGCTTCAAATATCGTTTTGGCCTTTGACGATCCAAAGAAGTTAGCCGCTGCATCCTCTACTTCAAACTTGAATGCCGATAACGAAAACGTTAAAGCCCTTATAGCGCTCGGGCAGGAGAAGTTTTCTGAGCTGAACGATTTGAGCTTTGGGGAGTTCTACGCAAGTGAAATAGTTTCAGCCCTCGGTTCTAAAGTTGCAAGTGTGAAAAATCTTTACGAAAACAGCACCTTGAGGTTTAATGCAGTTAAGGAGAAGGTAAAGGAGCTTTCTGGAGTCAACGTTGATGAAGAAATGATTAAACTTACTAAGTTTCAGAAGGCTTATCAGGCGGCAGCAAGGGTTGTAACGGTTTCCGATGAACTCCTTGAAACAGTCCTTGGAATGGTGAGGTAGTCATGAGGGTTTCAGGCGACCTGATCTATGACATCTTAGTTAAGTATGATAGGCAGAGGAATACTCAGCTTACGAGGAAGACGGAAGAGCTTTCCTCCGGAAAGTCCATACTAGCTCCCTCAGATAGCCCCGTTGACTTTGCACGCTCCTTAAGGTTAAAGCGCTTTTCAGAGAGACTTGATAGGCTGAATAAGAATATAGATATTATCTCCTCTTTCCTAGACTCTGCTGAGTCAACGGTAAACTCTGCAATTAACGTCCTTCAGGAGGCCAGAGTAAAGTTTATACAGCTTTTAAACACCGGTACTATTACTCAGGATGATGCAAAGACCCTTGCCGATTACTTTGAGAGTTTAAAGAATTACGTTATTAAACTTGGAAACGTTAAAGTCGGTGACTCTTACCTGTTTGGGGGAGTTAAAACTCAAACTCCTCCCTTTTCCTCTGATGGAACCTATCAAGGTTCAGCCCAGGAGACGACAGTTCCAATTGCCCCTGGGGTTGAGCAGAATACGAACTTTAACGGCGAGAATTACTTTGCAGTTAATAAGGTTTCAAATAGAGTTCTTGCAGTTGAGGTTCTGGATAAAGTCATTGAGATTATTCAGTCTGGCAATTTAAATGACCTCCATACTCAGGAGATATCGGTTGACCTCGGAGATGGAACTAAGAGTATGAAGCTCCTAGATGCTTTTGATGCTGCCCTATCAAGGATGATGGAGTACCGTTCAATTTTGGGAACTAAGCGAAGGGTTACCTCTGATCTAAAGGTTCAAAATGAATCAATGTCTTTAAGGTTGAGAGAGCTGAACTCAGAGTTAACAGATACAGACTACCCTAAAGCTATAGCAGAGTATGAAAAGGCTAAGACGGCATATCAAGCTCTCCTTGCGGCAATTTCAAACGTTCAGAACATCTCTATACTTAACTTTTTAAAGTAATGGCAATATTTAGCTGCTACGTTGACGTTGAGAGGTTTTTGGGGGAGCCCGTTAAGGAGCTTGCCCTCTTTTTAAGCTGTTTAAGGAGAGAGGATAGGCTCTCTGTAATATCCACAATTGCCCGCTTCTTTCAAGAGGTTGATCACTTAAGTGAGTTTTACAGGTTCAGAAAGGAGAGGAAGGAAGAGTTCCTTTCTTCCCTTCCAATTTCTTCAGGTGAGAGGAATGCTCTTTGGCACCTTATAGAGAACTTCTTCCTGAGGCAGTCTGAAAACTCCTCCGGAAAGCCTATTCCCCAGGATGACCTTATAGCCCTCAGGAAAGGTAGGTTGTTTGAAGAGCTCGTCTACCATCTGGGACCGGTTAGTAAAGAGAAAGTTGAGCTTACGTCTATGCACTGTCAACCTATGGTTAACAGGAAAAGGGTTGAGATTAGGTGCAAAAACAGGGTACTTTCAAATAAGAACCTTGACGTCGTATTCTGGGGAAAAGGTTACGTTGAAGGGTACGAGTGTAAGGGAAACGTCCAGTTCTTCCTTGAGCTTGGTTTAAGGGGTGGTGAGAGGGGGAGGAAGGTAAGGGAGAAGGTTATGTACCTTAATCAGCTTGGACGCTTCCTATCTTTCTTTTTCAGAGAGGTTAGAGTTTACCTTGCCAGCTTTGCTCCAGATGTGGACTTAAAAAGGTGCAGGGAGCTCGCCCTCCAGTACGTTCGTGAATGTGGAAGGAGGGAGCTCCACTTTGAAATCATTACTGTTGAAGACTTTATTCGCTATCTTTAATGTTTACTCTCTCCTCATAAGTTGGCTTTTGAACTTTGTAGAAAATCCCGATGGGAATCCTTACGTCTTCATCGTCCCTGTTGTAGTCCCACTCCCTTGCCTTTTCCATCGCCTTTTCAAAGTCTGTAAAGTCGTGTCCTTCATCTTCAAGCTTGTAGCAGTGTTTCCTGTAAAAGGGAAAAGTGTTAAAGAAGGAGACGCAGGGTTGAAGGACGTCTATGAAAGAGAAACCTCTGTGTTTTACGGCCTCTTTAAAGAGCCATTTAAGGTGCTGGATGTCTCCTGAAAATCCCCTTGCAACAAAAGTTGCTCCTGCTGAGAGCATTAGGGCTACTGGGTTCATGGGGTCTTCTGGCGGGCCCTCAGGCGTTGACTTCCCTTTGAAGCGGGAAGGGGAGGTGGGGGTAAACTGGCCGGTTGTAAGGCTGTAAGACCTGTTATCGTGGACCACTGCAGTTATATCTACGTTCCTCTTTGCTGCGAAGATAAGGTGGGAGATTCCCTCTGCGTAGATATCTCCATCTCCTACAAAGCCGACGCACACGAGTTTACCCTTTATAAGCTTTGCTCCCTCCAAATTACTTAGTGCCCTTCCGTGTATTGAGTAGAAGCTGTTTAGGTTTAGGTAGTCTGCTATTTTCCCGTGGCACCCTATTCCTGAGGCTACTACAAAGTTTTCAACCGGTATTTCGGAGGAGAGCTCCTTAACTGCCTCCTCAAAGGCCTTCAGTATTCCGAAGTTTCCACAGCCGGGACACCACGTATTCTCTGCGTAAGTTTTAAGCTCCATCTCTCCCTCCCAAGAACTCCTTTAGCTCTTCTTTAAATATGGGCCTTGTGTCGTACTTCCTGAACCTACTGTTTGCCTTTATTCCGTAAAGGTTAAGGAGTTTCTCAAACTGTCCCGATATTGAGAGCTCCACAACGGTTAGCTCTTTAGCCTTTCCTATTTCCTCCTTTAGCCTTTCAGAAGGGAAAGGTTCAAGGTAGTTTGGCTTTACGACCTTAAAGCCCAGCTCATCCCCAACTTCACAGCAAACTCCCCAGTTCTCCCCCCAAGTTAGTATGACCCTATCGGAACTTAAGTCTCCTCCTACCGATACAGACTCTTTGTCGTTCCTTACGAACTCTTCAACTGTTCTCCTCTTCCTCTCCCTCTTTTCCTTCATACGGTTAATTTCAACCGGTTCTTCCGTCGTTATTCCGAAGGGGTCGTGTTCGTAGCTGTTGAACTTAACAACTGCTCCCTTGGTTCCGGGAAACGCTAGGGGGGATACTCCATCGTCTGTTATTTCGTACCTCCTGTACTCTCCCTCTCCGTTCCACAGCTTTGGCTCCTCAACTAGCTTTTCCCTCTTTATCTCTTGAGTGAAGAAGCTCTCTGCAACGTTCTTACTTGAAAGAATTATCACGGGAGTTTGAAACTTCCACGCTAGGTTCATTGCCTTCCTTGAGAAGAGGTAGCTCTCCTTTGCATCTGAAGGGGCAAGGACTATCCTGGGGAAGTCTCCGTGGCCTGCAAAGAGGGCAAAGAGCAGGTCTGACTGTTCAGTGTAGGTTGGAACGCCTGTTGAGGGAGCTCCCCTCTGGGCCTCGTATATAACAACTGGAGTTTCGCTCATTCCTGCAAGGCTTAAGGTCTCTGTCATAAGGGCAAAACCTCCACCGGAAGTTCCTGTCATTGCCCTTCCTCCAGCGTAAGCTGCCCCTAGAACCATGTTTATTGCTCCTATTTCGTTCTCAGGTTGAACGACCTTTATTCCAAGTTCCCTTTTGTGAGAAGCTAAGAAGTGAAGAACGGGAGAGGCCGGCGTCATCGGGTAGGCTATGTAGATTTTTAACCCTCCGTCAACTGCCCCAAGGGCAATAGCTTCACTTCCAGATATGTAGTCTCCCTTTATCCCTTCAACTTCAACCAGCTCCTCTATTTCCTCTGCGATCTCGTACGCCTGAAGGAAGATCCTTTCGTTCTCCTGGTAGTCGGGAAGTTCCCTTAGGACGCTCAGCCCTTCTTCGTAAGGAATTTTGAAGGTCTTTAAGAGAGCTCCCAAGATGGCAGAGCTCCTCTTTACTCCTTTTGCCAGTTTCCTAAAGGGGACTTTAACGTTTCCCGGAAGTTCTGAATCAACTATCCACTTTGTATTTTCCTTAGCGTTTTCTCTGTGCTTTTCCAAGCTCTTTGAGTCAAGGGCTACAATGTAGTCAACTTTCTTAACGGGAGCAAATACGTCCTCGTTTGAAAACCTTACTATTGAGAAATTGTGTCCTCCCCTTATCAGTGAAGAGTAGTCGTGGTAGGTAAATACGCTGTAGCCTATGTTTGTTAAAACTCTTGAGAAAAGGTTAGCAGACTCTTTAACTCCTTCACCTGCTTCCCCCCCTATTAGAACTGAGAGCTCCATCTCTCCCTCCTGAAATTTTCTCTCTCCTTAAGAGCTTATCCTTATACATTCTATCATCGGCCAGTTTTATTAAGTATTTCTGGATGTCTGAGATGCTTTTATCTTCCCAATTTGGGAGTTCATCTGGAAATAAGGCAATTCCGTAGCTGAAGGAAACTTGATACTCTTTAAAGTAATCGTTGAACTTTTTCCTTATCCTCTCAAACCTTTCCTTTATGGACTCCTTAGTTATGTCAACTCCTTCAAAGAGAACTACAAACTCATCTCCCCCGAACCGGGCAATAATGTCTGATTTCCTTATCTCCCTTTTAAAGAACTCTGCTATCTCTTTCAGTAGGATATCTCCCTTTTCATGGCCGAAGAGGTCGTTAACCTGTTTGAAGTTGTCAATGTCAATAAAGACTAAGGCAATTTTTTTGCCAAACTCCTCCTCCCTCTGAATTCTTAAGATGGAGGCTTTCAGGAAATCAAAGAAGAAGTACCTGTTGTAAAGGGAAGTTAAAGGGTCTTTAGTGGCTAAGTTGAAGAATTCCTTTGCCTGCTTTTCTTTTAACTGGAGTAAAGAGTTGTACTTCTCAGTTATTTCTTCAAGTAAGTTCCTTAAAAGTTGAAGTAAAACTCTGTCTCTGGTCATCACTTCTCCTTGAGAGCAACAATTAACGACGTCTCGTTGTAAAGCTTTACCTTTTTGAGGCCTCTATCAGGCCCTATCTCCCCGTAGGTGAAAAATCCAAAGAGGTGGGAGTTTAAAGCGGAAGAGTAGATTTCCGGTTCCTTCTCGCTTTTATCGTCCAGGAGGAACTGGCGGGCCGTGCACGAAAAGTTAATTATTAAATCTACAATTCCTATTTTCCTCTTAACTTCCTTAGCAACTCGTTTAGATCCCTCTAGCAAATCCTCTGGGAAAGCAAAACTCAACTTAAACCTCGTTCCCTCTTTTACCTCCCCGTGAACTTCCAGGTATTCATCGGTTAACTTAGCCGGAGTTCTTATAGTGGCGACGTATCCTTCTTTGTCGTCAATGATATAGAGGGGAATAAACCAGAGGATTTTTTCTTTCTCCTCTATGCCCTTGAGGAGTTTTCTAAATAGGAGGGGTGCAGGCTTTTCGTCAATTTCGTAAATCCTTCTGTTTTTTGCTTTTGTGATTGTGTAGGTAACGCCGTAGGGCTTAAATCCTAAAGCTATGCCTATCTGGAATGAAAAGTTCTTCAGGGATAAAAAATTCCGCCCCTATCAATTATTCCGTTTTTTGTAAAGACCTTTGTTTTTTTCCCTGAGGCTAAACCGCCTATTACGTTATTTATTGGTCTGTACTTAAGTCCTTCAGAGAGGTGATTAACGAAGGAATCTACACTTTCATTGGTAGAACCTATAAACAGGTGAATCCAGTTCTTTTTCTCGTTTATGAGTAAAATAATATCGTTTAACGATTTTCTGTCCCCGTAGTCTCGAATTTCTTTTAGTGAAAAGTCCCCTGAGTTTGTAAAGTAGAGTGCACAGGCCGTTACTCCCTGAACTAATGAAGAGTCTTTAAAGGCATCTAGTGCGTTAAAAGCGATGAAATTTTCAGTTTTAAAAGTCCTTTCTACACTTGGAATGACGTACTCTTCAGGGTACTTATCTGATACGGCAAGTATTAGGAAATCTGGTTCCTTTTTTAGCTTTTCCCTAATTTCTTCAAGTGCTAGGATAAGAGTGGGAGAAGTGCTTGATACAACGGATGTCTTCAAAACTCCTCCATAATTAGACGTTTACAATAAACGATATATCCTAAATTTATTTTACTACATCGTGGGAACTTAACTGCCCTTTGATTTCCACAGGCTCTTTACGGCCCTTAAGGGTTCTTTAAATACCGGAACTGAATCACTTTTCAGTATTTCAATTCCCAGTTTTACAGAGTGGCCTCCCATCAGGCACGCAACTACTGGCCTTTTTGAAATTTCCCTAAACCTCACAATTTCGTGAGCTATCTGGGGGATGTCCGTCATTGACTGAGGGGTTACGATTACTAGGGAGAAATCCCAACCTTCATACTTTGATAGGACGTTAAAGGCTTTTCTGTACCTATCTGAAGTTGCATCTCCTATTAAGTCAACAGGATTTATTTTGCTCCAGTTTGGAGGGAGGAAGGCTGAGAGCTCCTCTTTAACAGGTTCAATATCTGCAAGCTCAATTCCGAAAGTTTCTGCGTAATCCGACGCAAGGGTTCCCGGTCCTCCGGCGTTTGTTACTATCAGCAGTCTATTTCCCTCTATTCTTCCGTAAACCCTTAACAGCTGGCATACGTCAAATGCCTCCTCAAGGCACTCTGCAACTATTCCTCCTTTACTCTCAACGCAGTCCTTAAAGAGCTTGTAGTCTCCAGCCAGAGAGCCTGTGTGGGATGATGCAGCCCTCTTTCCAGCCTCTCCCCTTCCTGCCTTTATGAATACTGACGGTTTCCTTTTTAGGAAGTTGAGGAGCTCCCTTCCCAGCTCTACCCCTTCAACGTAGGCAAGTATGACCTTTGTCTCCTCTTTCCTCGTTGCAAGTTCAAAGGTTTCTGTTATCTCAATGTCTGACTGGTTCCCAAGGCTTATAATCTCTGAAAAGCCTATTTTCTCCTCGTTTGCCCTGTCAATTACGGCGGTTATTAGAGCTCCGCTCTGGGATAGGAAGGAGATATCTCCCGGGGGAGGGGTTACTGAGGAGAAAGATGCGTTCAGCCCGAGGGATGGAACTATGAAGCCTAGAGTGTTGGGCCCTAAAATTCTCATTCTGAAATTCTTTGCCTTTTCTACCAGTTCCCTCTCAAGCTCTGCTCTTCCGGCCTCTTTAAAGCCTGCCGTTATAACTACAGAGAGTTTGACTCCTTTCTTTCCACACTCTTCAACCACTTTAAGGGTAACTTCCGGAGGAACTGCTATTAAGGCACACTCAACCGGCGATGGAACGTCAAGTATAGAGGGGTAGCACTTAAAACCTAAAACTTCCTCATACTTTGGGTTTACAGGGAAGACTTTTCCCCTAAACCTTTCAAGGTTCCTTAAAAGGGCGTAGCCCGCTTTCTTGGGGTTCTTTGAAGCTCCTATTACTGCAATAGAGCTCGGCCTAAAGAGGTTTTCCGGAAGTTCTCTAAACTCCTTCCTTTTAGGTAGTGGAGATAAAAATCCTTTAGCGTCTGCGGGAGCTACCCTATCTTCAGAGATAAAGACGGGGTTAAGATCAAGCTCCTCAATTTCGGGTTTTTTCCTGCAGAGCTCTTTAACCTTTTCTAAAAAATCAACGAAGAGTTCTAAGTTCCCTCTAAGTCCCCTAAATCCCCCTATCAGTTTTATAAGTTTTGTTTCCCTTAATTTCTTTAGAGTCTCTTCCCTATCGGCCGAGATAGGTATAAAGACGACGTCCTTAAAGAGCTCAACGAAGATTCCCCCGCTTCCCGCCCCTACAGTGTGGAGGAATGAAGGATCCCTTTTAACTCCAACGAAGGCTTCAATTCCTTTTAGCTCTTCAACTATTAAAAATCCCTCGGCCTGGGGGAACTTCCTTGAGAGCTCCTCAATCTTCCCATTTAATTCTTCCTTTGAGTAGACCTTTAAAACTCCTCCAACTTCGCTCTTATGGTAGATTCTGCTTGAAACTACCTTTAGGTAGGCTGGGAAAATCTCCCACTTTGGAGTTTCTCCCCTCTTTACGAAGAGGTACTTTGGGGTCGGAGCTCCAACCTCTTTAAGGAGTAAGTAGACCTCAGGCTCTGTAATGGGTTTTTTCTTTAAATCCACCTTTTCCTCTTAAAGTAGTAGATGAGGCTTACACTAATGAGGAACATAAATAAGGATATCACAGCTATTCCGTAGCTCTTTTGGGCAAGGGGCAGGTTCTCAACGTTCATTCCGTAGAAGGAGGATATGAACATTAGAGGCTCAAGGACGGCAACGAAAATCGTTAGGGTTTTCATAATTTCGTTAAGCTTAAAGGAGACTAGAGAGGAAAAGACGTTTAAGACGTTCTGGATGAACTCGTGAAGGGTTTCAGCCCTATCGTAGAGGATACTTATCTCGTCAAGTAGGTCTCTAAAGTAGTGGACGTTTTCCGGGCTTGAGAACTTTCCACAGTAGGACATTCCCAGCTTAAATGAATCCCTTATCTGCTTTAAAGCTCTCCTTAGAGTCAATATTTCGTATGAAAGGTCGGAAATGTCCTCAAGGAGCTCTGGGTTTTGCTCCTTAAAGACTTTGGCTTCAATGTCGTCTGCCTGCTCTTCAAGTATATCCGTTACCTGTTTGAACTTTTCCGTTATTATGGATGATATTATCCAGAGGACCTTTTCCGTTCCCTCTTTGAAGGGCTCGTCCTCTAGGGATAGTTCTTTCTTTGCCTCCTCAAATAGCCTCCTGCTGCCTATTGTTACTATAAAGTCCTTTCCCCAGAATATACAGAGCTTCTTCTGCCTGCTTATTCCTCCGTCATAGTATACCAGGAGGAAAAATATGTAACTGTCAAAGTTTTCAATCTTTGAGCGCTCCTCAGTCTTACAGTCCTCAATTGAGAGCTCATTAACTTTAAACTCTTTGCTTAGGAGCTCCTCAGCCTGCTCGTCAATCCTTCTAAGGTGTATCCAGATGGGTCTCTTCTTCAGGAAGGTGGGGTTTTCTATGAGGGCAGAAATGGGAGAGGTTACCGTTGTTAAGGTTTTGCCCGAAGGAACGACGAGCCAGGCTACGTTTTCCATTATAACTTCCTGTCAAAGAAAATGTTCTTTCCACTGATTGAGAGAGGTATTCCGTAACCCAGCTTTACCTTTTCAGGGACAAACCCTCCAAAGATTGCAGCTTTTCCGAAGGAGAACATAACTCTGTTGTCAATGTTGTTATCACTTGCAACTTTTACTGCTGAACCTATTGCAATTCCCAAATCTCCAACTGCGTATGAACAGTAAGCCCCTGCCTTAACTGACCTTTCACAGTCTTCAAAACCGCAGAAACCGCAAAAAGGAACTCCTCTAGGTTTAACTTCCGTTCCTATAAATACCACTAAGAGGGAGTCCCTAATGTTCCTTGCATCCCTTATGAAGAAGGGAATTTCCCTTTCTTTTCCAATCTTTTCCATTAAATCTGCAACCCTTTCCTTTTCCTCACCTTCAAAAATTTTCGTATATATGAGATTTACGCCTTTCCCCTTAGGTGCAGTTATGGCGCTACAGCACATAAGTTCTGCCACGTTCTTTACTGCCCCATAGTAAGGGAAGCTCATCACTCCTCCAGGGCCCTTTCAAGTTCTTTTATGGCTTTTTCAGGGTTAAGTCTGTGGGCTTTAAATACCTCTTCTAAGGGCTCGTCTTTGAAACCTTCACAGTAGACACACTCTTCTATTAGGCTGTAAAGCTTCTCTTTCAGTTGGGGGAACTTCTCCAGACACTCCCTAAGGGTCATCTGAAGGGTGGGCTTTTCCAACTTAACTACTCCTTGTGGTTTTAGGGGCCCAGGGGCCCCAGTTTTTTACATTGTGAGGTCAAGTATTCTTCCAGCCCTTTCAATGTCCTCACTTGAAGGCTTCCTTACGGCTGGGTCAACTTCCTTCATAATCCTAGCAAGGATGTAGAGGAGAGTTCCGACAATTTCAGGGAGTTTCTTCTCAAGCTCTGCCTCAAGTGGGTACTTTAGAGGAGGTTTTGTTGCGAGGAAGTCAAGGATGTCCTGGAGTGGGAGCTCCTCTTCAAGGGCCTTAAACTTCTGGATTGACTCAAGGAAGCCCTTTGTAAGTGGAACGTCACACTCCCAAATTACCTCTCTGCCGTTGAACTTTGCGTTTCTCTCTCCTATGAGGAGGAGGTCGTAGAGTTTCTTCTCTACGATGTCTGTAATTTCCTTGGCCTTGTTCTTATCAATATCAAGGCCTGCCGCTTTCCTCATAAGGGCTTCTAGTTTGGCAAATCCGACTACTGCCATCTTCTCCCTCCTTTGGGTATTTTTTTCTACTGCTTGAAATTTAAGTTTTCCAAAGCCTTATATCAACGCTATAATTTACCTACATTCTGAATTAAGAGGAGAAGCAATGGATAGAAAGGTTATAGAGAGCCACGTAACTTGGGAGGAGTACCAGAGGATAAAGGAGCTCCTTGGAAGGGAGCCAAACCTGGTTGAGCTTGGGATTTTCTCTGCAATGTGGTCTGAACACTGCTCTTATAAGTCTTCAAGGCCTCACTTAAAGAAGTTCCCGACTAAAGCTCCCTGGGTTGTTCAGGGTCCCGGTGAAAATGCCGGAATAATAATGGTTGACGAGGAGAAGGAGATATGTGCAGCCTTCAAGGTTGAGTCCCACAACCACCCCTCCTACATTGAGCCCTTCCACGGGGCTGCAACTGGAGTTGGGGGGATTTTGAGGGACGTCTTTACAATGGGAGCTCGTCCGGTTGCCTGTATGGACTCTCTGAGGTTTGGAGAGCTCCACGATCCGAAGATGCGCTACGTTGCCAAAGGGGTCGTTTCAGGAATAAGCCACTACGGAAACTGCGTTGGAGTTCCAACTGTTGGGGGAGAGGTTTACTTTGATTCCTGTTATCAGACAAACCCCCTCGTAAACGCCTTTGCCCTTGGAATAGTTAGGAAGGATAATATCTTCTACGCCAGGGCTGCAGGGGTTGGAAACCCTGTTATATACGTTGGAGCCAAGACGGGAAGGGATGGAATCCATGGGGCAACTATGGCCTCAGAGGAGTTTTCCTCTGAGGAGGAGGTTGAAAAGAAGGTAAACGTTCAGGTTGGCGACCCATTTATGGAGAAATTGTTGATAGAGGCCTGCCTTGAGGCTATGGAGAAGGAAGGTATAGTTGCTATTCAGGACATGGGAGCGGCTGGATTAACTTCCTCTTCCGTTGAGATGGCCTCCCGAGGCGGGGTTGGGGTGGAGCTCTGGCTTGATAGGGTTCCTACTAGGGAAGAGGGAATGACTCCCTACGAGATAATGCTTTCAGAGTCCCAGGAGAGGATGCTGGTAGTTTGTGAGAAGGGGAAAGAAGAGGAGATAATGGAGGTCTTCCGCAAGTGGGACCTTGATGCCGTCGTCATAGGGGAGGTTATTTCTGAGCCTGTTTTAAGGCTTTATTGGCACGGTGATAAAGTTGCAGAGCTCCCTATAAAGGCCTTAACAGACGAGGCCCCCGTTTACTACCGCCCCTTTAAAGTTCCTAAGTACATCCTTGAAAATGCCTCTTACGACCAGAGGGAGATTCCCGAGCCTGAAGATTACAACCAGGTGGTTAGGGAACTCCTATCCTCACCGACAATTGCAAGTAAGAGGTGGATTTGGGAGCAGTACGACCACATGGTTCAGATAAACACTGTTGTCTATCCGGGTTCAGACGCTGCCCTTTTAAGGGTTAAGGGTAGTAAGAAGGGAATAGCTATAAGCTCAGACTGTAACTCAAGGTACTGTTACCTGAACCCTTACGAAGGAGGGAAGATAGCAGTTGCCGAGGCAGCGAGGAACGTTGCCTGTACCGGTGCCGTTCCGAGAGCTATAACCGACTGTCTCAACTTTGGAAGTCCAGAGGACCCTGAGATTATGTGGCAGTTTGTAAAGGCTACAGATGGAATGGCCGATGCCTGTAAAGTCCTTGAAACTCCAGTTGTCAGTGGAAACGTTAGCTTCTACAACGAGACGAAAACTGAGGATGGAAAGAGGGCGGTATATCCAACTCCTACAGTAGTGTGCGTTGGCGTTATTGATGACGTTGAGAAGAGGATGACCTCAGATTTTAAAGATGAGGGAGACTACATAATCCTCCTTGGGGAGAATACTGGTAACGTTTCAGGTTCAGAGTATCAGAAGTTGAGAACTGGAGGTATTAAGGGTAGGGGACAGTCGGTAGATTTAAGGTTTGAAAAGACCCTTCAGGAAGCCTTGATAGAGGCTATAAAGGAGGGACTGATAAAACATGCCCACGACGTTAGTGAAGGCGGTATTGCTGTAAACCTCTTTGAGTCTGCTTTTCCACGGGAGCTCGGCTTTACCGTTGAGTTTGACGACGATTTAAGGAGCGACTTCCTCCTCTTCGGGGAGGAGCAGAGCAGAGTTGTTGTTTCAACCTCTCCCGAGAATTTAGAAGAAGTTCTTGATTTCTTCAAAAAGAGAACCGTTCCTGCAAAGGTTATAGGAAGGGTTGGTGGAGAGGAAGGAGTTATTAAGCATAAGGGTAAAGAGCTTGTAAGGTTAAGTATAAAAGAGGCAAAAGAGATTTATGAATCATCTTTAGAGAAGAAGTTATTAGGTGAGTGAGAGCTCTTTAGTCCCTGATAAGTTCTACTTAGTTTACAGGGTCGGGAGGCTGACATTCTCGGTTGGCCTCCTCTTCCTCCTCCTTTCAATTTCCTCCGTCTCAAAGGCCTTTTTTGATAATTATTCATTTGTCGTTCTCAGTATTTACTCTGTAGTTAGCGCTTTTATTTTCTTCTTCTCCAAGAGGCCCCATCTCTTTGAATTCTTACTTGATGAGCTCTTCCTATTCCTATTAGTATTTAAGGGAGCTTTTTCCTACACTTTCTTTTCCCTCTTCCTCTTCTTTCCCGTCTTCTTTTCAGAACTCTTTTTGGGCTTTCCCTACGGGTATACCGTTCTCTTTATCGGAGTTTTCCTTCAATTTCTCTACTTTCAGATAGTCTACGGGGGTTTTGACTTCCTCGTTCTCGTTCAGTTTATCTTAAGTAGCGGAGCTCTGATTTTGATGATGCTCGCTGCCAAGAGGCTTAAAAGCAGGTTTGAAGTTCAGGAAAAGTACATAAGGATGCTTGAGAGGGAAAGGAGAGAGGCCGAGTTCTACAAGAGGCTTTACGAGATAAGTGCAGACCTTGCCCACGAGCTTAAAAATCCCCTTGCTTCAATTAAAGGTTCTGTGGAGCTCATGCTTGAGGGTAAAAGGAGTGATAATTTGCTTAGGATCATAAAACGAGAAACTGAGAGGTTGGATTCAATAATAAAGGATTTCCTGGTTTTGGGTAAGCCTGCTTCTGAAGAAAGGATTCCTATCTCTCTTACTAAAGTAGTAAAGGATGTTATTGCATCTACTTTTCCTAAGGGAAAGGAAATGGATTTTGTTTGTAAGGAAGACCTTATGGTCCTTTCGGATCCTAGAGCTCTGCGCTCAGCAGTTGAGAACTTACTTATTAATGCTCTTCAGTGGTCTAAGACTAAGGTTAGGGTAACTCTTTCCCGTGAGGGAAACTGGGCTGTTTTGACAGTTGAAGATGACGGCCCCGGCGTTCAAGAAGAAGACAGGAGTAGAATTTTTGAGCCTTTCTTTTCAAAGAGGGATGGAGGTTCGGGTCTTGGCCTTGCAATAGTTAAGAAGTTTATCTTTGATATGGGCGGTTTTATTTTAGTTGATAGGAGCCTTCTGGGAGGAGCTAAGTTTAGTATGAAGTTACCAATTTACAGGGAGAGTGATGAGAGTTCTAATACTTGAGGATGAAGTTTCCTTAAGGGAGATACTTAGACTGATACTTGAAGACTTTAACTACCAGGTTGAAGAGACGGAAACTTTAGAGGAAGCAAGAAAGAAGTTAAAGGAAGGTGAGTTTGACCTTGTTCTTGTAGATTTGCGCCTTCCCGACGGTTCGGGGATGGAGGTTGTGAGGGAAATTAAGGAGAAGACCCCTGAAACCGAAGTGATAATAATTACTGCTTTTGCCTCAACTGAGACAGTTAAGGAGGCCTTTGAGCTTGGAGTTTACGACTACGTGGAAAAACCCTTTAATTTAGACGATTTAAAGCTCCTCATAAGGAACGTTTCAGACAAAATATTTCTAAAAAAGAGTTTTTCCTCTAGTGAGGTTCCCGGTCTTATAGGAAGGAGTAAGGTTATTGAGAGGTTAAAGGAAAAGATAAAGAAGATAGCTCCCTACGACGTTAACGTTCTTGTGCTGGGAGAAAGCGGTGTTGGTAAGGAGGTAGTTGCAAAGGCTATTCACAGCTTGAGCCCTCGGAAAGGAGCTCCTTTTGTTGCCATAAACTGTGCTGCCCTTCCTCCAGAACTTCTAGAGAGTGAGCTCTTCGGCTATAGGAGAGGAGCCTTTACAGGAGCAGTCTCCAATAAAAAGGGTCTTATAGAGAAAGCGGATGGAGGAACTCTTTTCCTTGACGAGATTGGAGATATGCCCCTTCCTCTCCAGGCTAAGCTCTTAAGGTTCCTTGAGACAAGACGGTTCATTCCCCTCGGTTCAACTGAGGAGAAAGAGGTAGACGTAAGAGTTATTGCTGCAACCAACAAGAACCTTAAGGAGGAGATAAGGAAGGGGAACTTTAGGGAAGATCTTTACTACAGGTTGGCAACTATAGTGATTGAGATTCCTCCTTTGAGGGAAAGGAGAGAGGATATTCCCCTTCTGGTTGAGTACTTTGCCAGGGAGTTTTCAAGGAAGTACGGAAAGGAGATTAAGAGGATTTCGTCGGGGTTTATCAACTACTTGATGGAGCTCCCCCTTGAGGGGAACGTGAGGGAACTTAAGAATATCGTTGAAAGGGAAGTTATCCTCCTTGAAGATGGGGTTTTAGGTGCTGGGTTTTCTGGAGGTAGGGAGCTCTGTGTCAATAGGGTAGAGATTCCGGAGGAGGGAGTTAATCTGAAGGAGGTACTCAGTAACGTTGAGAGGGATTACCTATTTGCCGCTTTAGAAAAAGCAGGAGGAGTTAAAACGAAAGCAGCTAAACTTCTTGGACTTACTTTAAGGGAGTTTAGGTACAGGCTGAGTAAATACCTCCCCCAGAAAGGGGAGGTAGAAAGGTAAACTACTTTTCCTCTTCCTCTTTAACTTCCTCTACTTCTGCAAGTTCAATTAACCTATCAAGGGCTTTCTGTCTCCTTACGTCCTCTTTAATTAAAGGTAATAGTCCCCTCTCCTGAAGGGACTGCCTTGCCTTAACGTAGTCTCCGCCGAAGAGGTTATTTGCAAGCTTTTGAATTTCCTCTTCAACCTCCTCATCTGTAACTTCAATTCCTTCTAGCTCTGCTACTTTCTCAAGGAGAAGTTTAACCTTTACTGTCTTCTCTGCTGTTGGCCTAACCATCTCAAAGATGGCCTGTGGTGAGAGCTGTTGAACGTTTACTCCCATCTGAGCAAGTCTCATTAGCTGGTTCTCGGCCTGAGCCCTTATTTCAAGGTCAAGCATTGAAGGTGGAACGGGGACGTTTACCTTCTTAAGGAGCTCTTCAATAATCTGGTCTTCTACTTCTTCCTGCTCCCTCGTCTTCTCAGCTATTTCAAGGTCCTCTCTTATCTTCTTCTTCATATCCTCAAGGCTTTCAAAGCCTAACTTCTTTGCAAACTCGTCGTTTACCTCGGGAAGTTCTTTCTCTTTAACTGCTTTCACTTTAAACTTTACCTTAACCTTCTTTCCTGCTACTTCACCGTAAACGTCCTTGTTGTCCTCTGCAGTAAATTCAACTTCACCTTCTTCTCCAGCCTTCTTCTCTAGTACTTCCTTTTCAACCTCAGGCCACAGCTGCTTTTGACCCAGAACTACTGAAACGGAACCTTTATGGGGCTCTTTTTCCCCTTCAACCTCCGTTTCGTACTCAATATCAACCAAGTCCCCTTCCTTTGCCTCTCTCTCTACCTCTTTCCACTGGGCAAGCTGGTTTCTAAGACCTTCTATAACCTTTTCTACGTCCTTATCTCCTAACTCCCTCTTTGTTTTCTTAACCTTAATTCCCGTGTAATCTTCTTTTGAGAGTTCAACTTCAGGTTTGACCTCAAGGACTAGAGAAATCTCAAAGGTGTCGTTCTTGAGATCAAACTTAAAGTCTTCAACTCCCGGCTCTGTAAGGAGTTTTAGCCCTTCCTTTTCAACAACCTCTCCAAGTTTCCTCGGAATGAAGGTTCTAAGGAGAGCGTCCCTGATTTCGTCTTGATAGTACTTCTTTATGATGGGAACGGGGGCTTTTCCGGGTCTAAAGCCGGGAACCTTAGCGTTCTTTCCAATCTCCTTTGCTATTAGGTTAACCTCCTTTCTAAGCTCTTCAGGTTCGGCGGTAATCTTTAGACCGTAGATTACGTCTCCCCTCTTTTCAAGTTCGTATTTCATTTCTCTCCTCCTTTTGCCTTTCTAACTCTTCCCATTACCTTAAGGGGTAAGCTCCATACCTTTGTAAAGGCTGCTCCAGCTTTATGGTCAAAGGTGTCTTTTGGACTGTAGGTAGCAAGGTCTTCAAAGTAAAGGGAGTTAGGAGACTTCCTTCCTACTACCTGTGCGCTTCCTTTATAGAGCTTAAACTTTACCTTTCCGCTGACTAAGGGAGCTATCTGGTTGTTGAACGCGTCAAGTGCTTCCCTTAGAGGAGTAAACCAAAGAGCCTCGTAGACTACTTCAGCGTAAGGGTGTTTTACGTGGCTCTGTTTATAGTGGTATGTAAACCTGTCAAGGACTAGACTTTCAAGCTCGTCGTAAGCCCTCATTAGAAGTAGGGCTGCAGGAGCTTCGTACACTTCCCTTGACTTAATTCCAACTAGCCTGTTTTCAACCATGTCAATTCTGCCAAAGCCATGCCTTCCAGCGATTTCGTTTAAATCCCAGATTAACTTCCAGAGCTCCTCATACCTCTTTCCGTTAATTGCAACTGGAAGGCCCCTTTCAAACTCAACTTCAACGTACTGGGGTTCGTCTGGAGCTTTTTCCGGGCTAACTGTAAGGACGAAGGCATCCTCAGGAGGTTCTACGTAAGGGTCCTCAAGGGGACCAGCTTCAATTGCAACTCCCCAAAGGTTTCTGTCGTAAGAGTAAGGTTTTTCCTTCGTTGCAACTACCGGAATTCCGTGTTTCTTTGCGTACTCAATCTCCTCATCCCTTGATTTAAACTCCCACTCCCTTACCGGAGCTAAAACCTCTATATCAGGGTCAAGGGCCCAAACTGAGGCCTCAAACCTTACCTGGTCGTTCCCCTTCCCGGTTGAACCGTGAGCTACAAAGTCTGCACCCTCTCTATGAGCGATTTCAACGAGTTTTTTGGCTATGAGGGGTCTTGATAGGGCCGAAATTAGAGGGTATTTACCCTCGTAGAGAGCTCCTGCCCTCATTAGGGGAATACAGTACTCCCTTGCAAACTCCTCTTTGATATCATCAACTATTGCCTCAACTGCGCCTGAGGCCTTTGCCTTTTGGGGAATCTCATCAAGCTCCTCTCCCTGTCCTACGTCTGCTGTATAGGTTATTACTTCAAAACCCTTATCAGCCAGCCACCGGACTATTACTGAAGTATCAAGCCCTCCGGAGTAAGCAAGAACTACTCTCTTTCCCACGGTTTCCTCCTTGCCTCTTTTAACTTGCGGAATTTTAGGAAAAATTTACCCGATATACAACGCCCTTTATTGACACTTTGGGAAGGTTGGTCTATATTTCCCTATGCAAGTGGCGACGTGGCTCAGGTGGTTAGAGCGGGCGGCTCATACCCGCCAGGTCGGTGGTTCGACTCCACCCGTCGCCACCAATTTTTTATACTTTCTCCATGATAAAGGAAAAAGTCCTTAAGACTATCCGTAAGTTCAGTCTAGTTCCCCCCGGTTCAAAGGTAATTGTTGCCCTTTCCGGAGGTCCCGATTCTGTAGCTCTCCTTTCAGTTCTCCTTGAACTAAAAAACGAACTTCAAATTGAAGTTGAGGCCGTTCACGTTAACCACATGCTAAGGGGAGAGGAGTCCTTTAGGGATGAGGAGTTCGTTAAGGAACTCTGCAGGCGCTTAAAAGTTCCCCTTACGGTTAAAAGAGTCAACGTTTTGGATGTTTCAAAGGGAAGGAACGTTGAGGCTGTTGCAAGGGAGCTCCGCTACAAAGCTCTTTATCAGGTCTTAAAGGAGAGGAAAGGGGACCTCGTTGCCCTTGGTCATACGGCTTCAGATCTTGTTGAAACCGTTCTTTTGAACTTGACAAAAGGAACGGGATTAAAGGGTTTGAGGGGCTTCCTTCCCAAGAGGGACGTTTTCATTAGACCTCTGTTTGAGGTCAAGAGGAGGGAAGTTGAGGAGTACCTCAAAGAAAGGGGAATTCCTTACGTAGTTGATAGTTCAAACTTAAAAACTGACTTTGAGAGGAACCTAGTTAGGCTGAAGGTTATCCCTCATCTGAGGGAAATTAACCCATCCCTTGAAGAGGCCTTTTTAAGGAGTTCTGAAATTTTGAGGGGAGTTGAGGATTTTGTTTCCTCGGAAGTTGAGAAATTACTAAAGAGGTTCTTTAAGGGTAATACTTTTAGAGTTCCAATTTCCGAGCTAAAGGAACTTCACCCTTACCTTTTAACGGAGCTCCTTTCTGAAGCCTACAGGAGGATTTCTGGAAGAGTTCTTTCTCATAGAAAAGTTAACGAAATAGTTTCATTAATTAAAAAGGAAGGGTTTAAGTCTTTTATTCCTGATAAGGGTTTTACCGTTTATAAGGAACAGGATTACCTTGTTATCTCTCCAGAAGACAAAAGAGGAGATTTTTACTACCAAGTTGAAACCATTCCCTCTGAAGTTAAAACTCCTTTGGGTATATTGAGATTTTCCCTAAACAGGGGAGAACCTGTTGTTTCCGAAGAGGGTTTTAAAAAAGCCGGTATAATTGTGAGAAGCCGGAAGCCGGGAGATAGACTTAAATTTAAGAACTTCTCAAAGAGCCTTAAGAAGTTCCTAATAGAGAAGAGAGTTCCTGCTACTAAGAGGTGGGAGCTCCCGATTGTTGAAGTGGAGGGGGAGATAGTCTATATTCCCAAACTTTATAAGAAAGACCTATCTTTAAGTGGAAACTTCGTAGGGGTTGAGTTTGAATCAGATGGTGGAAGTTCTGATTGCGCCTCAGGAGATAGAAAGGAGAGTTAAGGAGCTAGCAAAGGAAATAGAGGAAGCCCTTCCTTCCCCTTTTGTTGTTATTTCTCTTCTCAAGGGGGCTTTTATCTTTACGGCAGACCTCGTCAGGAACTTCAGGGATGTTGAGCTTGACTTTATGAAAGTTGAGAGTTATCGGGGTAGAGAGAAAGGTAAAACCAAGATGACCCTTGAGCCAAGGGTTCCCCTTGAAGGTAAGAGAGTTTTAATCGTTGACGATATCTTTGATACGGGTGAGAGCTTAGACTTTGCCTTTAGGTGGGTTAAGGCTAAGGGAGCTTTAGATGTGAAAACCTGCGTTTTACTTGATAAGGAGGTAGAGAAGAGGACCTCTTTAAAGCCCGACTTTGTCGGGTTTAGGGTTCCGGATTACTTTGTAGTTGGTTACGGATTAGATTTAGACGAGAAATTCCGTCAACTTCCCTATATAGGATATTTAAAGGAGTAAGAAGGATGGATAAGGTAAAGGAAATCTTTAAGAGTTTGGCCCTTTGGCTAGGTATAGCCTTGATGATTATCCTAGCCTTTAACTTTTTCAATTCTAATCAGGTAAGGACTCCTGTTGAACCTTTCTCAGTATTCGTTCAGCAGGTAGAGAAGGGAGAGGTAAAGAAGGTATTGATTCAAGGCCAAAAGGTCGTTGGAGTTACGAAAGACGGTAAGAGCTTTGAAACTTACCTTCCCCCCGGCTACAACGAGGTGATAAACAAGCTTACGAAGAAGGGAGTTGAGATTGAAGTTAAGCCTGAGGAAGGAAGTCCTTGGTACATAACCGTTTTGGTTTCGTGGCTTCCTATGATTTTTCTCATTCTCCTGTGGCTAAGTATGATGAGGCAGATGAGTGCAGGAAGTTCTAAGGCCCTCTCTTTTGCAAAGAGCAGGGCGAAGATCTTTATAGATAATAAGCCTAAAGTAACCTTTAAAGACGTTGCGGGAATAGACGAGGTTAAGGAAGAGGTTGCAGAGATAGTAGATTTCCTCAAGAACCCTAAGAAGTACCAGCAACTAGGGGGAAGGATTCCTAAAGGGGTTCTCCTTGCGGGAGCTCCAGGAACGGGTAAGACCCTACTTGCAAAGGCTATAGCTGGGGAGGCGAACGTTCCCTTCCTCTCAGTTAGCGGTTCAGAGTTTGTAGAGATGTTCGTTGGTGTAGGTGCAAGTAGGGTTCGTGACCTCTTTGAGCAGGCTAAAAAGCACGCTCCCTGTATAGTCTTTATTGACGAGATTGACGCTGTTGGAAGGAAGAGGGGAGTAGGCGTAAGTGGCGGCCATGATGAAAGGGAACAGACTTTGAACCAGCTTTTAGTTGAGATGGACGGTTTTGAGAGTAGCGACGGAATAATAGTTATTGCAGCGACAAACAGGCCGGATATCCTTGACCCGGCCCTTTTAAGGCCTGGAAGGTTTGACAGGCAGATCTTCGTTCCCCTTCCAGACGTTAGGGGGAGGTTGGAGATACTAAAAATCCATACAAGGAATAAGCCTCTAGCTGAAGATGTTGACCTTGAGGTAATAGCCCGTTCAACTCCAGGTTTTTCTGGAGCTGACCTTGCAAACATAGTAAACGAGGCAGCCCTGATAGCTGCAAGGAAGAACCATGGAAAAATTACTATGGAAGACTTTGAAGAGGCAAAGGATAAGGTTACTATGGGAATTGAGAGAAAGAGTATGGTCCTCTCTGAACAAGAGAAGATCACTACTGCCTATCATGAGGCTGGCCATACCCTAGTTGCGAAGCTCTTACCAAATGCAGATAAGGTTCACAAAGTTACGATAATTCCTAGAGGAAAGGCCCTTGGTCTAACCCAGCAGCTTCCTGAGGAGGATAAGTACACTTACACGAAGGAGTACCTCCTTGACAGAATTGCAGTCCTCTTTGGAGGGAGAGTTGCTGAAGAGATTGCCCTTGGAACTATTTCAACCGGGGCAGGGAACGACATAGAGAGGGCAACCGAGATTGCCAGAAAGATGGTTGCCGAGTGGGGAATGAGCGAGAAAATCGGGCCTATAGCGGTTAAAATAAAGGAGCAATTTGGGGAGCCTGTAGAGGTGGTTAGTGAAGAGCTCCGCCGCCTCATTGATAAAGAGGTAAAGAGAATCCTCAATGAAGCTTATCAGAGGACTAAAGAGCTCCTATCTCAGAATAGGGACAAGCTTGAAAACCTTGCAAGGGCCCTTTTAGAGAGGGAAACCTTAACTGGAGAGGAGATAGATAAGGCGATAAATGGGGAGCTCTCAAAGAGTGACAGCGAACCTCCAAAGCCGGGAAGTAGGGGAGGAAATGAAGAGAGGAAGGAGATGGGAGGTTTCGGATTCAATCCACAGCTGGAGGCTTAGAGGGTGGCTTTTGATAGTGAGAGGATAGAGAAGGCAGTAAGGGAGATTTTAATTGCCATAGGAGAAGATCCTGATAGGGAAGGTTTGAAGGATACTCCTAAGAGAGTTGCCAAATTGTACGAGGAGATCCTTTCGGGCTACAACGACAGTCCTGAAAATCACCTCGTTCTCTTCACTGAAAAGTACGATGAGATGATAATTGTAAAGGACATACCTTTTTACTCAATGTGCGAACACCACATGCTTCCCTTCTTTGGAAAGGCCCACGTTGCATACATCCCAGATAACAGTAAAGTTACCGGACTCTCAAAACTTGCAAGGATAGTTGACGTTTACGCAAAGAGGTTTCAGCTTCAGGAAAGGATGACTGAGCAGATAGCTGATGCTGTAATGGCAAAGCTTAACGCTAAAGGCGTTATGGTTGTAGTGGAGGCTCAGCACCTGTGTATGATTATGAGGGGCGTAAAGAAGCCCGGCTCTTACACTGTTACGAGTGCGGTAAAGGGGATTATGAGGGAAGAACCTACAAGGATGGAAGCCCTTTTCCTCCTAAAGGGGAGGTCATGAGGAGGTTCCTCTTCCTAGCTTTGGTCGTTCCATTTTTGACTTCCTGTTCTTCCCTTTGGGGAAATAAGAAGGAGGTAAAGAGGCCTCCTCAACCGCTGGTGGCTGAAGAGGTTAAAAAGCCCTCTCCTGAAGAAAAGGCAAAAGGTTACTACCAGATTGGAGTAGCCTACCTTCAAATGGGAGAGATTCCCCTTGCACTTAACTACCTCCTTAAGGCAAGGAAGTTATCCCCTAAAGATCCGAAAATTTATAATGCCATAGGCTTTGCATTTCTTAAGAGGGGAGATTATAAGAGGGCTGAGAGTTACTTAAAGAAGGCCCTTTCCCTTAAAAAGGACTTTTCTGAAGCCTGGTTGAACTTGGGAATTCTTTACGAGGAGAAGGGGGATTTAAAGGGAGCCGAGGAGTGCTATTTAAAGGCCTTAGAAAATCCACTTTACCTTACTCCTGAGGCTGCTTACTACCGTCTTGCTCTTTTAGAGCTGAAGAAGGGGAATAGGGGGAGGGCAAAGAGAAATCTTATTATGGCCATCAGGAACAATCAGGACTTTGCTCCGGCTTATATTGAACTTGCTAAACTTTTGGAAGATGAGGGAAAGCTGGAAGAGGCAAAGGACATTTACTTTAAGTTAATATCCCTCTACCCAAAAGTTCAAGAACTTTACTGTAGGTTGGGGGAGCTCTTTATAAAGAGTGGAGATACTTTGAATGGAAAGAAGTACTTAAAGAAGTGCATTTCTATAGATCCAAGTAGCAGCCTTGCAGCAAAGGCAAGAAGGAGGCTTGTGGAACTTGATGGACAAGCTCCTTAATTTCCTAATACTTCTCTTTTCCCTCATTATAGTAGTTTCCCTTGGAGTTATCTTTTTATTCTACAACCCATCTGTAGTTACCAATCACTTTGAAAAGGTTCCTCTGAGTATTACAAGGGAGATAGGTAGGGAGAAAAGAAAAGTTAAACACTCTCAACTTGAAGCCCAAGTAGAGGAAGAGAAAGTCCCTCAAGAAGTGAAAAAAAGAGTAAATGAGATTAAAGAAGTTATCAGCAATTACCTGGTCTACTTACAGTATGGAAGTGAAAGGAAACCTTCTTTGGTTCTTAAGGTAGAGCTTGGTAAGCTGTACCTTCTAACTTACTACCTTATGGCGTGGCCTTTCGTTAAGGTTGAACTAAACGGCTACGCTACTTTCACTCCTGATAAAGCCTATTTGTGTAGAGGTCTTATCGTTTTAGAGATTCCTGCTAGAGGTCTTTTACCTCCTGAGGTTTCAAGGGGTGTGGTTGAAGATTACGGAGCTCTCTTAACCTTTTCTGGTTCTGAAGTTAAAGCTGTTCCCTTTGTAAAGGGGGAGTGTAGGGAAAATGGGTTTGTCTTTAACCTTGCAGGTGAGTTTTCTGGGGTCTGCTTTGGGGGAGATTTTATAGATTCTAATCAGCTTTACAGAGAGGTTCCTCAAAACTGTAGAATTGTCTATCAAAAGGAGGTGGGAAATGGCGATTTATAGGGCTAAAACCGACAGCTGGTACGTTGAAAGGATAACCTCCTTTCTTGCCGGTTTTTTCGTCTTTGTAAGCGTTATTCTGGGCCTTTATACTGGTAATAAGTATTTCTTCTACTTTACTGCTTTTGTCGGCTTTATGCTAATGTTCTTCGCTGTTACGGGACTCTGCCCTTCCTCAATTCTGCTTCACAAGTTGGGAGTTCCTTCACTTCTTGAAAAGTACTGTGAAAAAGAAAAGGGTAAGTAATTGACACTTTGGGGGTAATTTACCAAATTATCACTTTGTAAGCTGGCGTAGCTCAGTTGGCAGAGCGGGGCACTCGTAATGCCCAGGTCGGGGGTTCAAGTCCCCCCGCCAGCACCACTTAGGGGGAGGTTTGGAATTCCTGTCTTTAATTCTAGACTATTCGTTTCAATCGCTGGTTAAAAATTGGAAAGCAGTAGCGATTTATACTCTATTTCTAATATCCTTAACTCTTCTCTCTTTTTTTCATCCAGTATCAATTATTTCAAACTTTCTCCTTCAACTCCTTGGAATTCAGATTATGGTTTACTACGGAACTCCAATTTTGAAAGGGTTCTCAAAGGATGAGCTGTACTCTTTTATTGAGTCTTCCACGGTTAAAAAGGTCTTTACCGAGAGATTTGAGACATCTGCAGGAATATTTCTCTCCTCTTTCATTATGAATTCTCTTCTTGTTGTTTTTCTTCTGATTGTTATAGTTCTTTCGGGAATTCCGATAGGTAGTGTTGAAAACCTTTCAGAGATTCAGCTCGTTAACCTGCTACTCAAGCTCTTTTTTGTATTTATGCTTGTTATTCTGGTTATTTCATGGTATCTCTACCTCTATCCACTTGCCTTTGGTTATGCTATGAATAAAGAAAGTTTTGGTGAAGCCTTTTTATCGTTTTTCAAAATGCTCTCCCCTTCCCTCTGGAAGAGAACTCTCTCTCTTAAGTACTTTACCTTTATTGCTGTGTCTGGACTTCTCGGAACTATCTTTCTCCTAGTAGGTTTAGTCTTAACGGTTTCAATCGTCTTTATCCCCGTTGGAGCTCCTTTCCTCTACTTTGCTAACGTTTTCTTCGGGGGAGTGGCTGCCAAAGCTTACCTTATAGCCTTTAAAGGCGAATTACAGAATCAGAGTTAACTAGAGCCTGTACTACGTCGTAGGCGTTTGATGCCACTCCAACTTCAAGGTCCTCAAGGAGTTTAAAGTAATCAAGGCACGTTCCACAGCAGATGATTTCCACACCTTTGTTTGAGAGTTCCTTTAAAGCTTCAAGGATCTCCGGGTCTGCACCTCTGCAGGCAAGTTTAACTGCTGTGTTTATTAGGATTATTCTCTTAGGTATAGGTTGAGCATTAAGGAAAGTCTTTATAAAACCTTTAATTAGAATTTTCCCAAGCTCCTTATCCTCACCAACGTAACTTGAAGCAATTAAGATCGTTATTTCCTTTCCTCCTTCCTCTTTAACTTCTCGTTCCTTTTTCTCTTTGGAGCCCTCTCCCTTTAATATGTAGATGTGAAATTCTCCCTCCTTCTCTTCAACTTTTACCTGACATCCCATTTTCTGGGCAAACCTTTTTACGTTCTCCTTAGAGGCTTTGTTATCTACAATTACGACAATCTCTCCACTGTCCATACTCTCAAGGGCTTCCTTCGTCTTTAAAACGGGTATAGGACATGAGAGTCCCCTGCAGTTAACCTCTCTCATTCTCCTACCTCCTCTTTAAACCTTTCCAATCTCTCAAGGGTTAAACCTATCTCAGCTACTGAGCTCTTCCACTTTAGTACTTTAAGCTTAGGTATTAAAAGGAGTTCGCAAGGTAGGCAAAACTCAGGGTCTTTAAGGTGCTTTTCCCAAAGTTCATCTACCCTTTTAACTTCTCCACCCTCTATAACTCCTAAACTCTCACTCCCTTCCCTTTCATCCTTTAAGTATAGGAAGGTCTTCCCTTCCCATAGGGCTACTACGATTTTAAACCTATCGTCATTTAACTTCTTTAGAACCTTCAACTAGTAACCTCTCTCCAACTTCTCTGAATATCTGCCTTCCTATCCTGTCCATACACTCTTTTCTCTTCTCTTCAATTTCCGAAGCGGTTCCGTAGGTGTTGTAGAAGTCGTACCTCTCTATGGTAAATGTGTAGAGGGGCTTTTTAAAACCGTACTTAATGAGTTTAACTTGGGCCTTTATCGTCATCATGTACTGTCTGGCAACGTCATTTCTGTCGTATCCTACAGCCGTAGTTGATATTGAGAGAATAGTTGGTTTAACTATTAGTGTTCTATCGGGAATCGGCTTCAGGTCAACTTTAAACCTGGGGTCTGAGTAGAAGACCTCGTCGGCAACTCTGGAGAAGATAACGTCAAGCTCCTCCTCGGAGGTCTTGTTCGTTACTGGCTCAAGGTAAACGTGTTCAAGTACCTGAGGTTTTTGAACTTGCCCTGTAGTTGCACAACCTCCAAGGAGGAGAAAGAGTAAAAGTAAAAGTACTCTCAATACTTACCTCACAACAAGGTTAACTATTCTTCCTGGCCTGTAGATAAACTTAATTATTTCTTTACCCTCTATTGCCTTTTGAACTTTCGGCTCTTTTAGGACCATCTCCTTCACTTCCTCTTCTTTTGCTCCTGCAGGAACGGTGATCACTGCTCTAACCTTACCGTTTACCTGTACAGGGATTTCAACCTCTTCTTCCTTTAAAGCTTTTTCGTCAACGCTGGGCCATTGGGTTTTTGCTAGAAGTCTTTTGTGTCCCGTTAGTTCCCAGAGTTCCTCTGCCATGTGTGGAGCAAACGGGTAGAGCATTACTATTAACTTCTCAACTGCCTCTTTTAGGGCACCTTTATCACCTTCAGTTTCCGGTTTAAAGGAGGTAATCTGGTTAAAGAGCTCCATAATTGCTGCAATTGCCGTGTTGAACTTAAACCTCTCACTAAGCTCTTCTGTAACTTTCTTTAAGGTCTGGTGGGTCTTTCTCCTTAAATCCTTTCCTCCCTTTGATAAGTCTCCTTTAAAGTCCTCCTTTAATAGTTCAAGGTTGTCGGTTACGAACTGGAAAACTCTCCTTAAAAATCTGTAGGCTCCTTCAATTCCTTCCATTTTCCACTCAAATTCTGCCTCAGGAGGAGCGGCAAAGAGAACGTATAGCCTCGTTGAGTCTGCCCCGTACTTTTCAACCATTTCACTAGGGTTAACGATGTTTAGCTTGCTCTTGCTCATCTTTGAAACTTCGCCGAACTTCTCCTCGTAAGGCTTTAGAACCTCTTCAGGTTCTCCCTCAAGGAACTTCTTGGCTTCTTCGGTAGAGAGGAGAAGGACTGCGTTATCTCCAACCGTTATGTGGTATCTCCTCATTAAAGATCCTATGGTCTCATCGTATTTAAATTCTTTTCCTGTTAGAGCTTTGATTAGTTCTCCTACGGTGCACTCTTCTGTTAAGCAGAGGGCCTTCAGTAGGTTCTTAACGCTTATCCACCTCTTATTTACCATTCCTTGAGTTAGGAGGTTTTCAAAAGGTTCTCCCTTTTTAAAGAACTCCCTCTGGTGACCGTCCTCAGGCTCTTTAAAGAGACCTAGGTCTCTCAGTACTTTTGTAAAGAACCTTGAGTAGAGGAGGTGGAGGACTGCGTGTTCAATTCCTCCTATGTACTGGTCAACGACCATGTAGTAGGAGGCCTCTTCAGGTTTGAAGGGAAGGTTTTCTTCCTTTGGAGAGCAGTACCTTAAGAAGTACCATGAGGAGTCAAAGAAGGTATCCATAGTATCGGTTTCCCTCTTTGCAGGACTTCCACACTTGGGGCACTTAACTTCTACAAACTCTGGAACTCTCTCTAAGGGAGACTTTCCTTCTCCTGTTAGTGGAGCATTCTCTGGGAGCTCCACAGGTAACTGCTCTTCGGGAACCGGAACTATTCCGCACTTCGGACAGTAGATTACGGGAATTGGTGTTCCCCAGTAGCGCTGGCGAGAGATATTCCAGTCCCTAAGCCTGTACTGAACTGCTTTCCTGCCTTTACCTAGCTTTTCAAGCTCTTTCGTAATTTCCTCTTTTGCTTTTTCGCTTTTAAGTCCTGTAAACTTTCCGCTGTTAATTAAGACTCCCGGTTGGGTGTAGGCCTCTTCTAGCTCTTCCGGTTTAAGTTCTTGGCCTTCAGGAGTTATGACAACTTTAACTGGTAAGTTGTACTTCTTTGCAAACTCAAAATCCCTGGTGTCATGGGCGGGGACTGACATTACAGCTCCCGTTCCGTAGTCCATAAGGACGAAGTTTGCAGTGTAAACGGGAACCTTCTCACCTGTTAATGGGTGAACAGCGTAAACACCCAGGAAGACTCCCTCTTTTGGGAGCTCTCCCGTACTCCTCTTCCTCTTTTCAGTTCTCTTTACCTTCTCAACGAAAGTTCTAACCTCCTCTTCTTGAGGAGTCCCTTTTGATAGTTCTATCGTTAAAGGGTGCTCTGGAGCAAGGACTACGTAGGTTACTCCAAATAGGGTATCCGGTCGGGTTGTGAATACCTTAATTACTCTCCCTTTTTCAGGAACTTCAAACTCAACTTCGGCTCCTACGCTCTTGCCTATCCAGTTCTTCTGCATAGTTATTACAGGATCTGGCCAATGACCTTTAAGGAGTTCAAGGTCGTTAAGGAGTTCCTCAGCGTACTGGGTAATCCTTAAAAACCAGCTGTCAATTTCCCTAGTCTCTACTTCCGTTCCGCACCTCCAGCACCTTCCTTCCTCATCAACCTGTTCATTTGCAAGGACGGTTTGACAAGAAGGACACCAGTTTACCGGAGCCTTTGACTTGTAAGCTATTCCTTTTTCAAGCATCTTAAGGAAGATCCACTGATTCCACCTGTAGTACTCTGGCAGGCACGTTGCAATTTCCCTATTCCAGTCGTAAGAAAATCCCAGTCTCTTTAGTTCTTTCTTCATGTTCTCTATATTTGAGACTGTCCAGTCCCTCGGGTGAACCCCACTCTTTATTGCTGCATTTTCGGCTGGGAGTCCAAAGGCATCCCATCCCATTGGGTGGAGGACGTTGTATCCGTCCATTCTCTTAAACCTTGCTATTACGTCTCCTATTGAGTAGTTCCTTACGTGTCCCATGTGAATCTTTCCAGATGGGTAAGGAAACATTTCAAGGACGTAATACTTTTTCCTTGAGTCTGGAGAACTCTTAAATACTCCTTCCTCTTTCCACCTTTCCTGCCACTTTCTCTCTATCTTATCGTGCTCGTACTTCATCTCTCCTCCAGCTCATGAGTAATATAATTGTTCCCAATTTTAGCTGGGAGGTTTGATAATGTCTATTCCAGAACCCCTCTTAAAAGTAGCTGCAATCTTCTTTGACGTTATCTTTGTCCTGTTAGTTTTCTCATTTATATTCATCTTTGGACTAAGGTTCTACTGGCGCTGGAAGGCTAAAAGGTTAAAGGGTGAGCCTGTTCCGGAGGAACTTTTAGTACCAAAGCTTAAAAAGGGAAAGGGTTTAATTTACTTTTACTCTCCAAACTGCCGTCCCTGCCAAATGGTTGAACCAATCTATAAAAAACTCTCAAAGGAGCTTAAAGGTGTTCACTTTGTAAAAATAAATGTTTTGGAGAAGCCAGAAGCTGTTAGGAAAATAGGGATTCTTGCAACTCCCTCTATGGTGCTTGTTAAAGATGGTAGGATTAAAGAGGTCATTCTTGGGCCTGTGAGCGAGGGGGTTTTAAGGGAGAAGCTGAAGTGAAGATTACTTTTAACGGAGCAGCAGGGGTTGTAACTGGAAGTTGCCACTTCTTTGAAGTTAAAGGAGCTAAGTTTCTCCTTGACTGCGGTCTCTTTCAGGGAAGTGAAGAGCTTGAAGACCTTAACCCTAAGTTTACGTTTGATCCATCGAAGGTTGACTTTGTAATCCTCTCCCACGGCCACCTTGACCACTGTGGGAGGCTCCCTTACCTGGTAAAGAGGGGCTTTAAGGGAAAAATTTACGCGACCTCTGGAACCATTGAGGTATCAAGGTTAATACTCATGGATGCAGCTCAAGTTCAAGAGGAGAACCTTAAAACTGTAAACAGGAGGAGGCTGAGGGAAGGGAAGGAACCGAAGGAACTCCTCTACACTGTAGATGACGTCTTTGACACTTTCAGCCACTTTAGGGCCTGTGACTTTAAGAAGTGGTACCAAATTGGCCCTGTAAGGTTCCGTTTTCACGATGCAGGTCATATCCTTTGTTCTGAGTTCGTTGAGATTGAGGTTGAGGGCAAAAGAGTCCTCTTTAGCGGGGATTTGGGGAATAGAGGTAAGCCTTTAATAAGGGACCCTGAGCTTCCTCCGAAGGCCGATTTGGTTTTAATAGAGACTACTTACGGAAACAGGAAGCACAAGAGCTTTGAGGATTCGGTTAAGGAGTTTAAAGAGGCGGTTCTTTCAACCTTTGAAAGGGGTGGGGTCGTTTTAATTCCTACCTTTGCCCTTGAGAGAGCACAAGATATCCTTTACATACTGAAGGAAATGTATGAAAAGGGGGAGCTCCCTCCCTGCAAAGTCTTCCTTGATTCTCCCCTTGCAATCTCAATTACAAAGACATTTAACCGCCATCCAGAGTGCCTTGAGGGGAGGGTTCTTAGGGAACTAAGGAGGAAAAGGGATCTCTTTTCTTTTCCTTACCTTCACTTTACAAGGACTGTTGAGGAGTCAAAGAGAATTAACACTTATGAGGGTAGAGCAATAATAATAGCTGGTAACGGGATGTGTACCGGCGGTAGGATCCTCCACCACATAAAGCACAGGATTTGGGATAAGAGGAATTCAATAGTGTTTGTAGGCTACCAGGCAGAGGGAACTCTGGGAAGGGAGATAGTTGAGGGAAAGAAGAAAGTTAAAGTCTTTAACGAGATAGTTAAAGTTAACGCTAGGGTTTACACTATAAACGGCTTTTCCTCCCACGCAGACCAACCTCAGCTTTTAAGCTGGCTTAGGGAAACTGTAAAGAGTAATACCGACGTTGTTTTAGTTCATGGTGAAAGGAGGGTTCAAGAAGTTTTTAAGAAAGAAGTTAATAAGATATTCTCTATTATTCCTTTTGTTCCTTCTCTCTATGAGAGTCTTTTTTTTTTGACAAAAATTGTTAATCCTGATTGACAAAAATCGTCACTCTTAATTAGAAAGTTTCTTCTTTATTTTCCCTTATTAACTGGCATATGTCTTGCTACTTAAGCAAACTAAAATTCATTTAGGAGGTAAACATGAAAAACTTATCAAACTTCCGTAAAGGTTTCACGCTTATTGAGCTGATGGTTGTTGTAGCGATTATTGCAATCCTTGCAGCAATTGCTATTCCCCAGTACAGGAAGTTCCAGCTCAAGTCAAAAACCGTTGAGGCCAAGGAGAACATTGGGGCAATCGTAACTGCTGAGGAGAGCTTTGCAGCAGAGCACGGTCAGTACGCCCAGTGTTCGGCGGCTCCTACTGGAGTTACTCCCGGACCTACAAAGCACCCTTGGCAGGTTCAAACTCCCGGTGCAGGATTTGACCTTATCGGCTTTAGGCCTGCAGGGGATGTTTACTACGTTTACGGTGTAACCGAGGGGGCTCCTCAATCACCTGCAACTTCCGGTAACAGCATGGCCAACGATGCAACCGCCTACAACACCGACACTTCAATTGACACAAACGGTAACATTCAAAACGGTGTTGATGTTCACGATGGACAGGTTGATATTACGATTGCCGCTACCGGCGACCTTGACGGAGACGGCATCAAAGCCGGATTCTATAGGGACGACGAGCACACCAAGATTAATCCTGACCCCGTTGATGCAGGTGCTAACGAGTTTTAATTTGGCTTAATCCTTGCTCTCCCAAGGAAGGGCTTCGGCCCTTTCTTTTTTTTCTCAGTTTTATAAAATGGTCATAATAACTAACATTAAGAGTAGAAAAATTGAGAAGAGGGTTTACAATCTTAGAGGTCTTAATCGTACTCCTTTTACTAGGAATCCTTGCGGGAATAGCGGGGTACAACTACAAAAGGTACGTCCTTCAAGCTAAAAGAGTAGAAGCCCTTGAAAACCTCGGAGTTCTAAGAAAACTGGAGGAGATCTACAGGGCGGAGAAGGGGTGGTACGTTACCTGTTACTGGTCCCCTGAAAACATACCCCCCCCTCAGGGTACGGAGGATTGGAACAGTAACTCTTACTTTTACCTTATAGGTTTTAGACCTCAAGGTGTTATCAGGTATAGGTATGCCGTTGCAAAGGCGAATGGCAGTAGAACCGTTTCCCAGTGTATGGCCGATGTGGAGGCCTGCTACGATGACAGCGTTGTTGCTAACGGCTTTACTCAGGTAAGAGAAGGAGTTATAGATATCTTAATGAAGGCAGAGGCAGACCTTGACAATGACGGAAATATCGGAAAGGTCTTCATTCCCGATGAACCTCCCCAAAGAATCGTCTACGTCAATTACACGGTTTACTGATATGGCTATTTTATCTGTTAAAAACCTACAAAAGAGCTATAAGAAAGGTTTTCTTAAAAAGGAGAGCGTTAAGGTTTTAAAGGGCGTAAACTTTGAAGTTAGTAGGGAAATTTTTGGGTTTATAGGTCCTAATGGTGCGGGTAAAACGACTACAATGAAAGCAATTATGGGCTTTATTTTTCCCGACAGTGGGGAAATTAGAATTTTCGGAAAGTTAAATACGGACGTTTCTGTAAAGAGAAAAGTAGGTTTCCTTCCAGAAAGGCCTTACGTTCCCCTCTCAATAACCGGAAAGGAGTACCTTGACTTCTGTGCCGACGTTTACGGTATTCCCTACTATAAGAGGAGGAAGAAGTACTTAAAACTCCTTGAGCTCGTTGAACTCGTCGGCGTTGAGGAGAGGAAGCTCTCCTCTTACTCTAAAGGTATGGTTCAGCGCCTCCTCTTTGCCGCGACCCTTCTAAACGAACCGGAGTTCCTAATTCTTGACGAGCCCATGAGCGGTTTAGATCCAGTCGGGCGGAGTGTGATTGCTTCCGTTATAAGAAGGTTAAAGGAAGAAGGTAAGGCCGTCTTCTACAGCTCCCACATAATTCAAGACGTTGAGAGGCTCTCCGACAAGGTTGCTATTATCGTCGGTGGTGAGATAAAGCTAATTGACTCGGTTTCTTCCCTTATAAGTAAGTTTATTACTGGATATACGTTAGTTTACAGGAAAGTTGGTGAGAGTTCCCTCCTCTCAAAGGAAATAAGCAGGCAAGAGCTCTGGTCTTTCCTAGAAAAGTTAAGGAGGGAGGGCTATGAAATAGTGGCGGTTGAGCCCAAGAGCCTTTCCCTTGAGGACATTCTCGTCTCCTTTATTAAAGGCTCTGGAGGAATGATTTGAGTTTTTGGCCGGTTGCAAAGCTCACCTTTAGAGAGAGCGTGAAAGAGCGCTTCTTTATCGGAATGCTCCTTGTTGAGGTTCTCCTACTCTTCCTCAGCTACTACCTCTCCGAGCTTGCCGCCGGAGACAGCGTGAAGGTGGGTATGGACTTTGCCCTTGCCTTCTACTTCTTCCTGACGGCCATCTTTGCCATTATGGTTCCCGTCTCAACCCTTTTTCGTGATATCTCCGATAAGTTCGTTTATCTGATACTCTCCAAACCCATTAAGAGGGAGAGTTACCTTGTGGGCAAGTATTTTGGCTCCCTTATGGCCCTTGCCCTCTTTCTCTTTGCCTCATTCTTTATAGTTTCTGTGGGTGTTTTAGGAATAAGCCACTTCGCAAGGTTGTACGTTCCTCATGTTATTGTAGTTGAAAGGATTTTTCTCCTGACTCTTTCCCTCTTCTTTATGGGAACTCTCCTATCGGCCTTCTCAACCCTATTCTCAATTCTCTTTACGAGCCAGACCCTCGCCACCGTTGTCGGCTTTCTCCTTTTCCTCTCGGGCCTTGAGCTTGCCTCTGTTAAGGAGCTGTCCCTTTCCTCTGATTACGTAAGCCCTTTTAACAAGGTTTTAATAAAAGTCCTCTACTACTTCTTCCCCAACTTCTCCCTCTATGACCTCAAGGCCTATGCCGTTCACCTTCAGCTCTCCGTTTCACCTCTCTACTTTGTCCTGATTGTTCTCTATACCCTTTTCTACTCCTGTGCAGTACTTTTAATCTCCACTTGGTTCTTTACTAGGAGAGAACTGTAGTGAAAAGGCTGGTTTTGGCGTTTTTCCTTATAGCTCTTTCTTATCCAGTTATGGAGAAGGCAACCTCCCTTCAACCTAAGGTTGAAGGGGACTCTAAGGTCTATTCTTACTCCTACGAACGGTTGATTTTGACCTTCCCTACCCTCAAGCCCCTTATTTCCGACGTTCTCTATATGCAGACTTGTTATCTGACTGGGAATGACATCTTTAACCAGTGGCGGGAGAGAAAGTTCAGTAAGGAGGAGTGGGAAACCAATTTTCACAACGTGAAGGTTATAACAAAACTTGATCCTTACTACTTTGACCCTTATTACTTTACCGGTTCTTACATTCTATGGCGAATAAAGGATAAGAAGGAATTTCTGCACGAGGTTAATATAACTCTTGAAAGAGGAATGAAATATATAGACGACTGGAGGCTTCCGTTCTTCATAGGGTTTAACTACTTTTACTTTTTAGGGGATAAAGTTAAGGGTGCTCAGTATTTGAAAAAGGCATCTGATATGGAAGGGGCTCCCTACTACCTTAAACTTTTAATTCCCCGTCTTTACGCTCAGTCTGGTAAATATCAGCTTGCTGTGATTGAGACTGCTCAGGAGTTAAAGAGGGTTAAAAATGAAGTTCTAAGGAAACAGCTTGAAAGGAGACTAAAAGTCCTTATTTACCTTAGAGACCTTAACTTAGCTCTTGAGAAGTTCAGAAAGGTTTACAGGAGGTGTCCTAACTCTTTAGATGAGCTCGTAGATAAAGGATTTATTAGTAAAGTTCCAGAAGATCCTTATGGTGGGAAGTTTTACGTAGATAGGCAAAAGTGTACTGTTTGGACTACCAGTAACCTTAGACCGGTTAAGTCTTCTACTCCTTCTTCCCAGTAAATTTGTAGCCGTAACTTCCGAGTTTAACTAAGTTAATGGTTAAAACTATTTGGTAGTCAATTGTGCTATCGTAATTTTTTATCCACCTGTAGGAAATTTCTCCGTTCCAACATCCCCTGTTCATGGTGAATGAGTACTTTCTTTCCCTGTCAGTTGAGTTTTTTAAATCGTACCTCTGGATGTAGTTGAAGTTTAGGAATGGCGAAAGTGGTAGTTTAAAACCCCATTTAAGGTATTGGATATCCATTTCTTTACCGTTGTAGTGATTGATCCAGAGGTTAATTCTACTTAGGTTAACCTGGGCGTAGGAGTTTAGAAATTTTAGTCCACCTCTTTGGGGGGAAACGTCTGCAGTTTCCCTTAAGGTCAACCAGTAAGTTGGAGTAATTTCAAAGTCTCCCTTTAATTCCTTCCACTTAGAGCCGTTTAGAAGGTAGTCGGTCTGAGCCGATATACGAGCTAACCTTTTCCCTTTTCCGTAAAGGTAAAGTTCAACGGCAGGGCTTAACCTCCTCTCTCCCCTTATCCTATCTGTTATATCGTAGAGGGGGAAACTCTCCTGATTTTTGCTTTCAACGTAGTTAAAGGTTAGTTCTGGGTTAACTGAAATGGCGTAGCTACCTAGGGGATAGAACCTATTAACCTTAGTTGAGTTTTTAAACCTCCACAGCTCCCTGCTGTTGCCGAACTGGTAGTAAGTGTACATGTAGGTTAATTCGCTGGTGTTTTTTACCCTGCCAATCTGCTTACTGAGTTTAAGGGAAGGTTCTAGGTTAACCCTGTAGGAGCTCCCTCCAGCCTTCCTGTAAAAGTATGTAGCCCTTGAAAAGAGGTTAAAAGTGAAGGGAGTTTTAGGGATTGGAGAATCAAGGAGGTAAATGGAGAGGGAGGGAAGTCTTTGGTAGATAGTATCGGCACTTCCGTCAAGGTACCTTAAGTAAACGGCGTTGGCGTTTAAAACAGTGTGCTCCCAGAGTTTACTTACTGTTACGTCTGACTTTGTGTAGACTTGTGACTGCTCCACTGTGTCAAGGTTTGAGGAGCTCTTGTAGTACTCCCTGCTACTTACTATCTCTGCCTTTGCACTTCCGTAGGCATAATCTGAAGGTTTGTAAGTATGGTTAAGGTTAAACTTCCAGTCCTTCCTGTCTGACTTGTTAAGCTGGTAGTAAGTTAGGTCTCCCCTGTTCTTCTCTCCTAAGACGTACCTTAACTCTGCCTGTTTTCCCTCTCCGTCAATAGTCCTTTTTTCGTAGGTGAGGGTTAGATCGGCGCTCCTTCCAAGGACTAAGTAGAAGGGCTGTTTGTAAATAAAACCGTCTTTACTTATGTACCCAAACCTTGGAAACAGAAAACCACTCTTCCTTTCCCTCTTTATGGGCCCTGAAAGGTAAGGAGAAATTAAAATAGGAATTTCCTTTACTCTAAAAGCTACCCACTTTCCTGCGAAAGACTCTCCTAAGAGGATCTTAAACTTCTTTGCAGAGACCGACCAGTCTGGACATTTGTGGGAGCAGGGGGTGTACTCTCCGTCGTAAGCTATCCACTCCTTTTCGGAAACCCTTTTAATCCTTTCTGCCTTAAGTCTTTCCCCCCTTGAAAGCCACCCTTCAACGTTCTCAAGGAGAGCTTCCTTTGTGTTAAGGTTGTAAATGAGGTTTTTACAGTGGAGCTCGGTATCCCCTTCCTTTATTACTACATTTCCCCATACTCTTATAGTTTCCCTTTTCCTATCGTATAGGCCCTTATCTCCCTCTATAGTAACGTCTTTGTACTTTACGACTACTCTACCGTGTGCCTTTACAGAGGTATTAACGTTTCCCTTAACTTCCTTTGCCGTTATTACTACCGGGACCTCCCCTCCGAAGGCGGGGAGTGTAAGGAGGAAGAGAAAGGTTAGAACGCTCCTTCTCAAAATCTGTTACCCCTTTTCAATTTTGTAGTTTAATTTTAAACTGTAAACCAAATTTAAAGGAGTTTTCAGATGAAAGGACCTGCTGAAATTGTTAAGAAGCTGGCTCTCCTCCAGATCGGTTTCATTTCGCTGGTTTCTGAGAAAGTGGAGGAGATGATTAAGGAGCTTGAGGAAAGGGGAAAGCTCTCTGAGGAGGAGGGGAAGAAGTTTCTTGAAGATCTAAAGAAATTACTAATCAGTAAGAAGGAAGAGATTGCAAAGGAAGTGGAGAAAGCTGTAAGGGAGATGAACCTGGTTACTAGAGAAGAATTTGAGGAGCTAAAGAGGGAGGTGGAGAGTTTAAGAGCTCAATTAGAGGAGATTAAAGCATCTATTGATAAAGGAAATGAGGGGCCTTAAGAGGCTTTGGGAGGTCCTCTCCTCCCTTTACTTCTGTTTTTACGAGGAGGTTTCCAGATACCTTACTCCTTTTGGTGCCTTTCTAATTTCACTTCCTTTTTGGAATAAGAAGGAGCTCCTATCATACCCTCCTCCTGTAAGGTTAAGGCTTTCACTTGAGAGTTTGGGCGGAGCCTTCATAAAGGTCGGTCAGCTCTTATCAACGAGGATTGATGTACTCCCTGCAGATTTTGTTAAGGAGCTTGAAAAACTCCAGGATAGGGTTCCTCCCCAGCCTCTAAAGGAAATCCTTGAAGCCTATCCTGAGCTGAGGACTTTTTTCTCCTACGTTGAGCCTGAACCAATAGGTTCTGGTTCTGTTGCTCAGGTTCATAGAGCTTTCCTAAAAGACGGGAAGGAAGTTGCCCTTAAAGTTGTAAGACCTCATGCTGAGAAGCTAATAAAAGAGGACGTATCAATCCTTAAGCTCATAGTTAAGCTTTTGTGTTCTATTTACCCTCCCTTAAAGGACTTCAGACTTCCCCAAATCGTTGAGGAAATTGAAAGAATGCTCCTTGACGAGCTTGACCTTGGAAAGGAAGCCGCCTACATGGAGCTCTTTAGGAAGTTCTCAAAGGAAGAGCCTTCATTTTACGTTCCTGAGGTCTTCTGGGATTACACTTCAAGGAGGTACTTGGTATCTGAGTTTATCCGTGGAAAGAAGTTGGGAAGTACTGACCTGCCTGAGGAAAGGAGGAAGGAGCTTGCTGAGAAGTTCGTTAGGGCGGTTAACAGAATGGTCTTTGAGCTTGGAGTTTTCCACGGAGACCTTCACCCTGGAAACATATTCCTGCTAAATGACGGTCGTTTTGCATTTGTTGACTTTGGGATAATTGGAAGGTTCTCTCCTGATACCCTTTACGAGTTCTTCCTCTTTTCCTTGGGGGTTATGAATAGGGACCCAGACCTTATAGTCGGCTCCCTTAGGAGGATAGGAGCCCTTCCGGAGAACCTGAACGAGAAGCTCTTAAAGAGAGAGATTCTCATTTTCCTTGATAAGTACTACAACAAACCCCTTTCTAAGATAGACGCTGAGAAGCTCTTCTATGAGGAGCTCTCAACTGCAAGGAAGTTTAAAGTTGTCCTTCCTGAGGAGCTCGTTACTTTAATGAAAACAATAGCCCATACTGAGTCAATAGCAAGGATGATCTACCCCGACTTCAGGCTTCCTCCACTGCTGAAGCCTTATTTGGAGAAGATTGCCCCAAAAGTTCTCCTCTCATTCTTAAAGAGGGCAGGAACTACTCTTTCTATGAACTACGCTCAGCTCGTTGATGAGTTTCCAAATCTCTTAAGGAGCTCTTTAAAGAGGGAGAGGAGGAGTTACAGGGAAATCTTTTGGGGAATGGCCCTTTTGGGCTTCTCTGTTACTCTCGTCTTTTCTCCGAAACTCCTCCTTTTCTACATTCCCACCGTCCTAATCGTAAATAAGCTTTCCCGTTAAGGCTATAATTTCTCAAAATTTCTGGAGAAGAGGTATGGCTGTTTACACTGCGATCCTTCACTACCCAGTTTACAACAAGAGCGGTAAGGTTGTAGCTACTTCCCTAACTACCCTTGACATTCACGACATAGCGAGGGCTTCAAGGACCTATGGGGTAAAGCGCTACTACGTAGTTCAGCCAATAGAGAACCACCTTTGGCTTGCAAACAAACTCCTATCTTTCTGGCAAGGTGGACACGGCAGGGAGTATAACCCAAAGAGGTGGGAAGCCTTAAAGATAGTTAAAGCTGTTCCTTACTTTGAAGATGCCTTAAGTCACATTCTGGAAGTTGACGGAGTAAGGCCGAAAGTAGTTGTTACCACTGCAAGGAAGAGGGAAAACGCTATCTCCTTCTCTAGGTTAAGGGAGAAGATTGAAAAAGGAGAGGACTTAATAATCTGCTTTGGAACCGGGTGGGGATTGACTGAAGAGTTTATGGAGAGTGCAGACTACGTTTTAGAACCGATTGTTGGTCCTACCGATTACAACCACCTTTCAGTTCGCTCTGCTGCTTCAATAATCCTTGATAGACTTTTAGGAAGGTAGGGGGCAATCTGCCCCCCTATAATTACTTTTCTTCCTTATATTCCCACTTCCCGGTTGTCAAATACTTGTGGATTGACCTTGATGCAACTTGGGCGTGCTTTATCGCAGTTACTACCAAGTCTCCTCCGTTAACTACGTCTCCACCTGCCCAGATTCCCTCAACGTTTGTCCTGAACTCTTCATCTACAGTTGAAAGGTTGTTCCACTTATCAATCTTAAGTCCTTCAACGTCTTTATAGGCAACTGGGTTATCTCCCTGACCAACGGCAAATACTATAACGTCACAGGGTATCTCAAACTCGCTTCCTTCAATCGGTTCAACTTTTGGTCTTCTACCTTCCTGTGGAATCAGTTTCATCTTTATGCACTTAATTGCCTTAACCTTTCCTTCCTCGTTTCCTATAACTTCAATGGGCTGAGTTAGCCAGTTTATTTTAACTCCCTCTTCCTCAAGCATCTCCCACTCGTCTTCCCTTGCAGAGGATGAGTCTTTGGTCCTCCGGTAAACTATCTCTACTTCATTTCCAAGCCTTACTGCTACAATGGCACAGTCTACAGCTGTAAAGCCTCCTCCGACAACTACTACCCTCTTACCTTGGGGGAGCTCCACCTCTCTATCAGGTGCAAGGAGGGGATGGACCTCTCCAGTATTAACTTTCATTAGAAAGCCGATTGCCGAGTAGCACCCTTTTAGGTCTGCTCCGGGAATATTCATCTTCTTTCCCCTTCCAGAGCCTACTGCTATAAAGACAGCGTCAAAGTTCTTCCTTATTTCATCTAGACTGATATCCTCTCCTACAACCGTATTTGTCTTTACCTCAACTCCTAGGTTCAGTATCAGGTTTATGTCCCAATCAAGGGCTTCCCTTGGAAGTCTGGGCTCAGGAATTCCGTACCTCATAACTCCACCAAGGTAAGGCAGGGCTTCAAAAATCGTTACTCTATGTCCCTTCTTTGCTAAGAAGTATGCAGCTGAAAGGCCTGCAGGTCCTCCACCTATTATGGCTACTTTTTTTCCTGTATCTTCACACTCTTTTTCATCAACCCAGCTGTTTCCGTACATTCTCACGTTATCTGCTATAAACCTTTCAAGGCCACCTATAGCCACTGATTCCCCGTCTTTTCTCCTTAAGAGAATACAGCTACTTTCACACAGTCTCTCCTGAGGACAAACCCTCCCACACACGGAGCTAAAAGGGTTTCTCTCTCTCAAGATCTTATATCCCTCTTTAACCTTCTCTTTTTGAATTGCCTCAATCCACTCAGGTATTCTGCTGTTTACGGGACATGAGTCCATGCACGTTGGAGTCTTACAGAGTAAACACCTTAGAGACTCATCCTTTGCGGCTGTGTGGCCGTAGCCTAGAACGTACTCATTGAAGACCCTCTTTCTAACGTTTGGTGGAAGAACCGGCATTGGCATCCTATCCATCCATCTGTCAAGCCTTTTCTTCATTACCTTCCTCCTGGAAGTTTTATAGCTAAATTTTACAAACTTGTTAAAAATTTGTAAAAAAGTTCTAAAATCTTTGTTACTTTATAATAAAATTAATAAATCAATGAATCGTGTTAAGATACTCGGAAAATTTGTAAAACTTGAGGTGTGCAATGTACAGGATTGTTGAGAAGAGGGAACTGGCAAAGGGGGTTGACGAGTTCGTCGTTGAGGCTCCTGAAATTTCAAGGAAGGCTAAGCCCGGCCAGTTTGTAATTGTTAGAGTTGTTTCTAGAGGGGAGAGGATTCCCCTTACGATTGCCGATGTTGATCCTGAATCAGGAACCGTTACTCTAATGGTTCAAAGAGTCGGTAAGAGTACTTACCACCTTTCCTGTTTTGAGGAAGGAAACTCCCTGAGGGATATAGTCGGTCCCCTTGGAAAACCTACTGAAATAAAGAAGTGGGGACACGTTGTTGCAGTAGGTGGAGGTCTTGGCCTGGCTCCGATTCACCACATATGTAAGGGAATTAAGGAGGCTGGCAATAGGTTAACGGTAATTATGGGCTTTAGGAGTAAGGATTTGATCTTCTGGGAAGATAGGATGAGGTTGATGGCGGATGACCTTATCATTACAACTAACGATGGTTCTTACGGTAAGAAAGGACTGGTTACCGATGCTTTAAAGGAGGTTATTGAGAAGGATAAAGTAGATGCGGTTATATGTGCTGGGCCTGTTCCTATGATGAAGGCTGTTGCGGAGTTGACCAGGCCTTACGGAATTTACACGGTTGCTTCTCTTAATCCGATTATGGTTGACGGAACCGGAATGTGCGGTGCCTGTAGGGTTACTGTTGGGGGAGAAGTGAAGTTTGCGTGCGTTGATGGTCCTGAATTTGACGCCCATCAGGTTGACTTTGATGAGCTTATGAACCGGTTAAGGATGTTTAGGGACAAAGAAGAGATTGCCATGAGAAGGTTCCAGGAAAAACACTGTGGTTGTGGAGGGAAGTAGTGGCTAAAAAGGAGATAAGGAAGGTTAGGGTTCCCGTTCCTGAGAGGGAGCCTTTAAAGAGGATAAAGGATTTTAAGGAAGTTAAGATAGGCTACAGCCCTCAGCTTGCAGTTGAAGAGGCAAAGAGGTGTCTTCAGTGTCCTCACTCTCCGTGCGTTGATGCCTGCCCCGTTAACGTTCCAATTCCCCAGTTCATAAAGCTCATAGCTGAGGGGAAGTTCGTTGAAGCTGCAAGGAAGATTAAGGAAGAGAATATAATGCCCTCAGTTTGCGGTAGGGTTTGTCCCCAGGAGATTCAGTGTGAGGGGGCCTGCGTCGTTGGTAAGGTTGGAGATCCTGTGGCAATTGGAGCCCTTGAAGCCTTTGCAGGAGATCACGAGGCAAGCGTTGGCTACGAGAAGTTTGAGATAAAGGAAAAGAGCGGAAAGAGGGTTGCCGTTGTAGGCTCCGGCCCTGCCGGTATAGCCTGTGCTGCAGACTTGTTGAAGTACGGCCACGAAGTTGTAATCTTTGAGGCCCTCCACGAACCTGGGGGAGTTCTGATCTATGGAATTCCAGAGTTCCGCCTGCCGAACGGGACTGTCCAGAGGGAATTAGAATTCTTAAAGGAGATGGGGGCAGAGATAAGGCTTAACTTTGTTGTCGGAAAGACTGCCACTATCTATGAACTTTTGGAAGAGTTTGACGCCGTCTTTATAGGTTCGGGAGCCGGACTTCCATACCTTTTAAACGTTGAGGGAATCAACCTTAATGGAATTTACTCGGCAAACGAGTTCCTAACGAGAGTTAACCTTATGAGGGCTTACGAGTTTCCAGAGTACGATACTCCCGTCTTTGCAGGTAAAAGGCTTGCAGTGATAGGCGGTGGTAATACGGCGATGGACGTTGCAAGGACTGCTGTAAGGCTTCCTGATACTGAGGAAGTTTACGTAGTTTATAGGAGAAGTGAGAAAGAGATGCCTGCAAGGGTTGAGGAAGTTCGCCACGCTAAGGAAGAGGGGGTTATCTTCAAGACTTTAACTTCTCCTTTAAGGTTTGTCGGTGAAGAGGGTTGGGTTAAGGGGATTGAGTGTATAAAGATGGAGCTCTCAGAACCCGACGAGTCAGGAAGGAGGAAGCCGGTTCCAATTCCCGGAAGTGAATTTATCCTTGAGGTTGACTCTGTTGTTATAGCAATTGGTCAAGGGCCTAACCCTGTTGTTGTTGATGGCGTTAAAGAGATTAGGAGGGGGAAGAAGGGAGAGATCATTGTTGACCCAGAAACCTTTATGACAGACCTTCCTGGGGTCTTTGCCGGTGGTGATGCGATAAGGGGAGGATCAACGGTTATCGTTGCAATGGGAGACGGGAGGAAAGCTGCCAAGTCAATTCATAAGTACTTAACTCAAGGTTATAATTCCTCCTCCACAAAATGAGAGGAGAGGTGAAATGCCAAAGGTAATACTTGTTAGACACGGTAAGACCGTTTGGAATGCAGAAGGCAGGTATCAGGGAAAGATGGACATCCCTTTAAACGAGGAGGGAAGGGAACAGGCAAGGAAAGTTGGGGAAGCTCTAAAGGATTTCCCCGTTAAGGCTGTCTATTCAAGCCCTCTTTCAAGGTGTAAGGATACTGCATCTGAAATTGCAAAGCACCACGGTTTAGAAGTTCAGGTTAAGGAGGGCTTTAAGGAGATTGACCACGGCCAGTGGGAAGGAATGCTTGCAAGTGAAGTTGAGGAGAAGTATCCAGAACTTTTAAAGCTCTGGAGGGAGAAGCCAAGTCAAGTTAAAATGCCGGAAGGGGAATCTTTAAAGGACGTTTACGATAGGGCTGTAAAGGCTTTTGAGGAAGTTGTTAGTAAACATTCCGATGAGGATTTGATTATTATAGTCGGTCACGATGCTACCAACAAAGTCCTTATGTGTTATCTCCTTGGAACAGACCTTGATAAGTTCTGGGCATTTAAGCAGGCAAACTGTGGAATTACGGTCCTTGAGTATCATCCTGAGACTAAGAAGGTTATTGTTCACGTTGCAAACGCTACAGGTCACCTTGGAAAGGAAATAGACTTTGAGGTTCAAAAGTCCCTTTAAACTTTTAGACCTTAAGGAGGAGTTTGGGGAGCTCTTAACCGGAACTTTCGTAGAGAGGTTAAATCGCTTCGTTGTGCTGGTGAAGGTAGGGGACGAGCTTAAAAAAGCTCACCTTTCAGATACGGGGAGATTGAGGGAGCTCCTGACTCCTTCCTCTCCTCTCCTTCTTGCTCCAAACCCCAAGGGGAAGCTTGACTATAAAGTTGTTGCCGTTAAGAAGTCTTATGAGTGGATCTTAATAAACACTCAGGTTCACTCAAAGATTGCTCAAAGGCTGATAGAAAAGGGTTACTTAGGCTTTAGACCTAAAGAGGTCTTAAGGGAAGTTAAGGTAGGAAAGAGCCGAATAGACTTTTTAATTGATAAGGACTTCTATCTTGAAGTTAAAGGGTGCAATTTGGTAGTTAACGGAACCTGCCTATTTCCCGATGCTCCAACAGAGAGGGGAAGGAAGCACCTTGAGGAGTTAATTGCACTTAAAAGGAAGGGCTACAGGGCGGGAGTTCTCTTCTTGGCCTTTAGGAGGTGTTCAGAGCTCCGTCCAAACTCAAAAACAGACCCTGCCTTTAGCGAAGCTTTTGAGAGGGCCAAAGCTTCAGGGGTAGAGTTCTTTGCCTTTAACCTTTCCCTTCACCCTCTAAGCGGTGAAGTTAGAGTTATTGGGGAAGTTCCCGTTTGATGTAGAGGACTTGCCATCTGAGGACTACTGGTATATTATTCCCAACCCAGATGCTCCATCTCTCCCTCCTCTAAATTTGGGCTGCCCCCTGGGGTGGGGGCTCTTTTAACCTTCGTTAGGTTCTGAGAGCTCCGTGAGTTTCCCTTCTTTAAACAGGTTAACTGCTTCATCAAGGAACTTAACTACCGTTGGGACTAAGTAAACTTCTATTCCTGCAACGTTCTTTAGTTTGTCAAAGGCACCTGCTCCAATCTCTTTAACTAAAACAGCTTTGACGCCCTTTTCTTTCAGCATTTGGGCAATTTGCATTCCCCTTCCCCTTTGAACGTTGTTTGCTGGGTTTTTCACAAATTCAACTTCTCCCGTTTCTGTATCAACAATCGCAAAGAAGTTTGATTTTCCAAAGTGAGCGTTTATTAATCTCCTTCCTTTAACTTCAGTTTCAAGGACGGGAACTGCTATCTTCATTTTAGCCTCCTAATTTAATTCTTAAATTCAAATTTAAACTCTATTTAAATAATGTCCTTCTTTTGATTTAGGTCAAGGATATTTCGGCTACCTCCATTTAAACTAAAAAGTGCAAACAGAAATTTCAGGAGGTAAAGATGTTCGGATTCTTCAAAAAAGGCGAGAACAACGAAAAGAAGCCAGAAGGCCTTTCTAAGGAGATAGGCATTAAGATGCCCTCTTTCCACGAAAGCGTTAACTACATGTACACCAAAGTTAAAGAGGCGGGCCTTTCAAACGTTGCAGACAGATTTGAGGCAATGGAACAGGTAAGGTGTAAGTTCTGTAAGGAAGGGGTTTCATGTCAACTCTGTTCAATGGGTCCCTGCCGTATAACTTCAAAGACTCCCAGAGGAGTTTGTGGTATTGACGCCCACGGTATAGTTATGAGGAACATGCTCATTAAGGCCAACATGGGACTTGCTGCCTATACCTACCACTGTAGAGAGGCGGCCCTTACTCTCCTTGAGACTGCAAAGGGTAACACAGTTTATGAGATTAAGGATCCTTCAAAGATAGATGCCCTGGCTCAAGTTTTAGGAGTTGATACTTCACTTCCTCTTGATAAGAGGGCAGAAGCTGTTGCAGAGGGGGTTTTAAAGAGCTTAGCGGAGAATAAAACCTCTGTTTTCGTAGAGAAACTAGCTCCTGAGAGCAGGAAGGAGGTCTTTAAAAGGTTAGGTATTATGCCTAAAGGACCTATGAACGAGCTTGTTGACTCTGTTGCCCGCTCAATGACAAACATTGACGGAGATTATATCAGCCTTGCCCTTGCAGCACTGAGGAACGGTGTTGCTTCAGCCTTTGGAGCTCTTGTTCCCCTTGAAATGATTCAAGATGCCCTCTACGGAACTCCAAATCCTCACGAGTGTACAGTTGACTTTGGCGTTCTAGATCCAGACTACGTTAATATCCTCCCAAATGGTCACGAACCTTTTGTGGGAATGGCACTCGTTAAGCTGGCTCAGGATGAGAAGTTCCAGCAAATGGCCAGGGAAGCAGGAGCTAAAGGGCTTAAGATTGTAGGTTCAATTGAAACAGGTCAGGAGATGATGGCCCGCTTAGAGTGTGGTGATGTCTTTGCAGGTCTTACTTCTAACTGGATTTCAATTGAGTACTTCCTTTCAACAGGTGCCGTTGACGCATTCGTTATGGATATGAACTGTTCCCTTGCAAACCTAAAGGAGTATGCTGATAAGTACAACTTTAAGCTTGTTGCTGTTTCAAACATTATCGGCGTTCCAGGTTCCATAAGACTTGAGTATGAACCTGGAAATGAATCTAAGATTGCTGAGGAGATAATTAAGATAGCGATTGAGAACTTCAAGGAGAGGAGAAATAGGCAGAAGGAGGACGTTAGCAGGTTTAGGCAGAAGGCCATCGTTGGATTCTCTGCTGAAGCTATCGTTAATGCCCTTGGTGGTTCCCTTGATCCCCTACTTGAGGTTATTAAGAACGGTGACATTAAAGGAGTTGTTGCCCTTGTTAACTGTACTTCCCTCGGAAACGGTCCCCAGGATTCAATGACGGTTCAGATTGCCAAGGAGCTTATAAAGAGGGATATCCTAGTTATCGGTGCAGGTTGTGGAAATGCCGGTTTACAGAAGGCCGGTCTTGAAACTCTAGAGGCAGTTGATAAGTATGCAGGACCGAAGTTAGCAGGAGTTTGTAAGGCTTTAGGAATTCCACCGGTTCTTTCCTTTGGTACTTGTACAGATACCGGAAGGATTATTATGACGGTTGTTGCAATTGCCAACGCCCTTGGGGTAGATCCGTCACAGCTTCCTGTTGCCGTTACCGCACCTGAATACATGGAGCAGAAGGCTGTTATTGACGGTTTCTCAGCCGTTGCTATGGGACTTTACACCCACATCTCCCCCGTTCCACCAGTTACAGGTTCTGATAAGGTTGTTAAACTTTTAACCGAAGAAGTTGAGGGACTTACAGGCGGTAAGATTGCCGTTGGTGATGATCCGGTTCAGGCTGCAGACGGAATTGAGGAGCATATAATGAAGAAAAGAGATCTCCTTGGAATATAGGGATATTATCTCCTATCTCCCTCCCGTAGCTATCCCCTCCTCCTGGAGGGGATTTTTAAATTAGGAGGAAGGGTGTCAAGGAAGAGAGAGAAAGAAACTATTAGGAAGATGGTTGAAATTTACTGTTGGAAGAAGCATGGAAGTAAAAAGGGGGAGCTCTGCCCTCAATGTCAAAACTTACTGAAGTACGCCTATCAAAGGTTAGATAACTGTCCCTTTGGAGATAGAAAGCCCACCTGCAAAAAGTGCCCCATCCACTGCTACAGCCCCTTAATGAAGGAGAAAGTAAGGGAGATTATGCGCTTTAGTGGACCAAGGCTTTTAATTTACGACCCTTTTGGGTGGATAGTTCATGAGCTTAGGGAGAAACTACCTGTACTAAAGGGATAGTTCCCTCAGTGCCTGGGGCTTTTTAATCTTTATTCTGTTCCTATCCTTTTCAATAATTCCCATCTCTTTGAGTTTGCTGAGCATTCTGGAAACCGTTTCTTTTGTAAGTCCTAACTCCATGGCTGCAAGGTTTGTACTGAACTCTACTTCCTGCCCCTCCTCCTCAGATTTCCTCAGTATGTATAAGGAGATCTTTGAAAGGGCGTTTTTAAGGGACAGGCTCTCTATAACGTTAGTTAGGTAAACGAGCCTCTGTGCCATTACAGACATTAGCTTCATTCCTATTTCTGGATCCCTCTTTATGAGGGATAGGAAGTCCCTCCTTGGTATTAGTATGACTTCAGAGTCTTCAATAGCTTCTGCCCATGCCGGAAAGTTCTTTCCGGTAAAACTTGCTGCTTCTCCAAACATGGTTGGCTTGTCAAAGATTCTTATTATCTGCTCCTTATCTCTTGAGGTTTTATAGACTTTTACTTTCCCCCTCTTTAGAATGAAGAAGTATTCGCCTTTTTGAAACGGAGAGAAGATAGTTTGGTTCTTTGTGTACTTCTTTACTAAGGATATTGAGGTAATCTCTTTAATCTGCTCCTGGGATAGTTCTGAAAAGAGGGGTACTTCTCTTAGGAGCTCCATCTTCTCTCCTAGGAAATTAATCTGGAATGGCTCCAATCTCCTTCAAAAAGAGCTCTGCAACTTTTAGGTCTTCGGGAGTTGTTATCTTTAAGTTCCTGTAGTCTCCAGGAATAGATATAACAGTGTATCCGTACCTCTCAAGGAGCGCTGCATCATCTGTTGCAAAGAAATCCTCTTTCTCAGCCCTTTTATGGCACTCTAGAAGAACTCTGAACTTAAAGAGCTGAGGAGTTTGAACCAGAATTAGCTTATCCCTGTTTAAGGTCCTCTTAACGATAAAATCTCCAGGTTCTAGTGGTGATTCCACCTCTTTAACCGTTTCCTTTGGCTTTACTCCTAGAACTATACCGTCCGACTGGTAGTCTGAAAGGGCTATCACCATGTCACTTATAGTTGAAAGCTCTATTACCGGCCTTACTCCATCGTGAACGATAACCTCTTTTGGAGAGAACTCCTCTGCTGCAAGAAGCCCTCTGTATACCGAGCTTTGTCTCTCCTTCCCTCCGGGAATTACCCTAAGGAGTTTTGGGAACTTTTCCTTTAGCTCTTCTCCTCTCTTTAAATCCTCCTGAGGGAGAACTAGTATTATCCCGTCTATCAGGTCACTCTTGTTGAGAACCTTTAAGGGATACTCTAGGATCTCTCTACCGCCTATTTTGAAAAACTGTTTCTTCCCACCGAACCGCCTTCCTATTCCGGCAGCCGGCACTACTGCAACTCTCACTTTACTACCTCTTTCAACCTTCCAAAGATTATCTTTCCTGCTGAGGTTTGGAGTATGTTGTTTACTGCTACTTTAACTTTGTGTCCTATAAGGTGCTTTGCGTTATCAACAACTACCATTGTTCCGTCGTCAAGGTAGCCAACAGCCTGGTTTTTCTCTTTTCCTTCCTTTACTAGGAAAATTACGAGTTCTTCTCCAACTGCCACAACCGGTTTAAGGGCATTTGCAAGGTCATTAATGTTGAGTATCTCTACCCCCTTTATTGTTGCCACTTTGTTTAAGTTGTAGTCTGTTGTTATGAGTTTTGCCTTTAGCCTCTTACACAGTTCTACGAGTTTTGTATCAACCTCTTTAATCCACGGAAAGTCCCTTTCGTAGATTTCAACTGGAGGTTTCTCTAAAGTCCTGATCTTAGTAACTATCTCAAGACCCTTTTTCCCTTTAGTTCTCACCAGCGGGTCTGTTGAGTCTGCAAGGTTCTGGAGTTCTTCAAGGACGAACCTTGGAACTATTATTTTTCCCTCTATAAAGCCGAGTTTTGCAATTTCGTACACCCTTCCGTCTATTATTGCACTTGTGTCAAGGACTTTAGGTGTGCAGTAGAGGGAGCTCTCCTCCTTCAAAATTTCCGTTAAGGGCTTTTTCCTCCCTATTTCAACGGCGAGCAGTCCAAAGAGGTATGGAAGAGTTATAAAGAGAATTTCCTGAAGGTAGGGGAAGTTTGTAAATAGAGAGTAGAGGGAAAGGGTTATACCCTTTGCAAGCCAAAGGCCTAGGAAAAATCCGGCTGAAAAGAGGAGTATTAGTTTAACAGAGATTTTCTTCCTCAGGATGAACTGATAGAGGAGGAAAGCTGCAGCGGTTATGAAGATTCCGAGGATTAGAGACTGGGTTAAGGTGAAACCGTAGTTTTTAAAGATTATTAGGTAGATTACAATAAGGGCTAGGAAGAAGGCCCCAATAATTTTACTCACGACTTCTTAACCTCTCTGAGGATTTTCCTTATTTTCTGCTTTACTTTCCTTACAGGTTCTCCCAGTGAAAGGGCAATTTCCTCAGAGAGTTTATTGAAAGCTTCTTCAAACATCCTCTTTTCAGAGTAGGAGAGCTCTTTATCCTTAGAACGGTAGGAAAGGTTCCTTACTACCGTGGCAAGCTCTTTAATGTCCCCCGTTTTTAACCTATCAACGTTAAGTCTGTGTCTTACCGTCCACTTTTCACTTATACCTTTTGGAACCTCAGAAAGGTAGTTGAATATCTCCTCTATTTCCTCCTCCGAGAGTACCGGCCTTATTCCGCTACTTTCAGTTCCGGTTTCAGGAACTAGAATTGACATGTTCTTTCCAACTAGGTTAATTCTGTAGTAGAGTATCTTTCTCCCCCCTATTTCCCTTTCCTCCATCCCTTCAATTATTCCTACTCCGTGGGGGGGATATGCCACTTTGTCTCCTACTTTAAACATATCTGCTCCTAATGCGGTTTTCTAACTGGTACCTCCCCTTTCTTAGGTTCTCCGTAAGGGATTGGAATGTACTGGACTGAAGGCTGACCTACCGGTTGGTAGTAGAGCTCCATAAGTTCGTAAACCTCTTTTGGAACGTCGGTTGAAACGTTTAGCCCGAGCTCTTTTATTACTTCAACTGTAAGTGGGTAATCGTGGGTCCAGTAGCCTGAAGTTAAAAGTTCGGCAATTTTCTCTGCTTTTTTCTCGTCGTGCCCCTTTTTAGTTAAGATTCTTAAGATTGTGCTCTTCATTTGGACTAAAGCTTTCTCTGCAACGTCTGCAAGTATTAAAGTTTCATCTTTAATGCTTCCTTTACCTTCCTGATACTTTTCCTTAACTGCCTTTACTATTGAAGGTGCAGGAAACTGGCCGAGTTGGGGGTCTAGTGGTCCCAGGACGGCGTTTTCATCCATTACTATTTCATCTGCGGCAAGGGCTATGAGCGTTCCACCGCTCATGGCGTAGTGGGGGACTATTACCCTTACTGGGGCTTTATGTTTAGCAAGGGCTGATGCTATCTGAGTTGCTGCAAGGGCAAGTCCTCCAGGTGTGTGAATTATGAAGTCTATGGGCATATCGTCTGGAGTCATTCTTATTGCCCTAAGGACCCTTTCAGAGTCCTCAATTGTTATGAACCTTACAAGTGGAAATCCCATAAGGGCAAGGCGTTCCTGCCTGTGAATCATCGTTATTACTCTTGATTTCCTCTTCTTTTCAATTTCCCTTATGAGTCTTAACCTTGCCCACTCAAGGTTTTTCTGCTGGAAGAGGGGCCAGAGGGAGAAGAAGATGATTAGAAGCCAGAATATGTCAAAGAAGCTAATTCCCGGTGCAGGTGTTGGTTGGGCCATAGTAACTCCAGTTTAGGATTTATATACGATTTTACCATTATAGATGGTAAACTTCACTCTTCCCTTTAACTTCCAGCCTAGGAAGGGGCTGTTCTTACTCTTTGAAAGGATTAACTCTTCTGTTAATGTGTACTCCTCGTCTGGGTCAAAGATTGTAATGTTTGCTCTGCTTCCCTCTTTCAGATTTCCTATATCCCTCTTCCTAATAATCCTTGCAGGGTTAGTTGATAGCTTCTCAACCATTTGGGAGAGTGTGAGGTAGCCCTCCCTAACTAGGTTCAGGGATAGGGGAAGAAGAGTCTGGAATCCGATTATTCCAAAGGGAGCGGCGCAGAACTCAACGCTCTTTTCGTCCTCCGAGTGGGGAGCGTGGTCCGTTGCTATTGCATCTGCAGTACCGTTTTTTAAAGCTTCTCTGCAGGCTGAAAGGTCCTCTTTATCCCTTAAAGGTGGGCACATCTTTGCGTTTGTATCAAACTCCTTTACTGCCTCTTCAGTTAGTGTAAAGTGGTGGGGAGTTATCTCACAGGTAACTCTTACTCCATCCTTTTTAGCCTCTTCTATGGCCTTTAGAGCTCCCTTTGTGGAGACGTGACAAACGTGGATATGGGCACCTGTTAGTTTTGCCACTATTAGGTCTCTAACAGTTCCTATCTCTTCTGCTTCCTTAGGCATTCCCGGAACGCCGAGGAGACTTGATAGGTAACCTTCATTCATATGGCCGCCGGCAGAGAGAGTCTTATCCTCTGAGTGGGTAAATACGGGAATTCCTAGGCTCCTAGCGTAGTCCATTGCGTTCCTTAACACTCTGCTATCCCTTGGAGTCTCCCCATCGTCCGAGATGGCAACTATTCCTGCCTTTACCATTAATCCTATCTCTGCAAGCTCCTCTCCTTTTAAGCCTTTCGTTATAGCTCCTACCGGAAAGACGTCACAGAGGCCAACTTCCCTTGCCCTTTCAATTATGTACCTTGTAACGGAGGGGTTATCGTTAACCGGCTGGGTGTTTGCCATGCAGCAGACTGAAGTTATTCCGCCGGCAACTGCAGCGTTTGAACCGCTCTCTATGTCCTCCTTCCACTCCTGACCAGGCTCCCTTAAGTGGGAGTGGAGGTCTATTAAACCGGGAGTTAAAATTAGACCGTCTAAATCAATTACCTGGGAAGCTTCTACTTTATCTATCCTTTCTGAGATCTTTACTATCCTTCCGTTCTCTATAAGGATTTCCCTTCTACCCTCTATCCCTTGAAAAGGGTCAATAACTTTAGCTCCCCTTATTAAAAGCCTCATTTAGCCTCTCCAACTTTTTGTTTGTGGCACCTTGAGCAGTTTTTGGGATCCTTTGCACTGAAGGCTTTGCTGCCGTTGTGGCAAGCTCCGCAGAATTTACCTTCCCATATGTCTTTCATGGTGAACTTATCCGCTCCAAACTTCTTCTTAAAGAGTTTCGGGTGGCAGTAGGAGCAGTGCTGTTTTTTTACCTTTACATGGTAAACGTGGCTGAATGTAACGTTTCCGTTTTCGCTTTTAAAGATTAAATCCTTATTTAAAACTCCACCCTCAAAACAGCCTGCTAAAAGGGTGGCAAGTGTGAGGATACCTATCGTTATTTTCCTTTTCATTGAATTTCCTCCCTTAACTTTTCAAGCCTTCCGCACAGGAGGGAGAGGACTACCATCCTTACCGAAAGTCCCATTTCAACCTGAGGGAAGATTAAAGACCTCTTACTGTAGGCTACGTCTCCCGTTATCTCAACTCCCCTGTTAAAGGGGCCTGGGTGGAGGATTACGGTTCCCGGTTTTAACTCTTCTAACTTTCTCCTGTTTATTCCAAAGAGCTCTGAGTATTCCCTAACAGAGGGGAAGGTTTTCTTTGCATTTTGCCTCTCTAACTGAATCCTTAAGAGAATTACCGCGTCTGAAATTTCCTTTACCTCTTCAAAGGAGTTTAACCTCTTTACTCCAAGGGCTTCAGGGACTCTGGGCATCATTGGTGATGGGCCGTAGATGAATACTTCTGCTCCTAATTCCCTTAAAAGTATGGCATCTGAGCGGGCAACTCTGCTGTTTGCAATGTCTCCAAGTATTGTTACTCTCTTTCCCTCTAAAGAACCAAAGTGTTCTGTTAAGGTTGCACAGTCAAGGAGCGCCTGAGTTGGGTGCTGGTGTCTTCCATCTCCTGCGTTAACTATTGAAGCCTCTACGAACTTCTGTGCTAAAAAGGGAGCTCCCTCGCAGGGGTGCCTTAAGATGATTATGTCTGGGTGCATCATGTCAAGGTTTTTAACAGTGTCAATTAGGCTTTCTCCCTTCTTTACAGAGCTAGCTGACGTTGAGATGTTTATAACGTCTGCAGAGAGGAACTTTCCAGCCTTCTCAAATGAGGAGCGGGTTCTTGTTGAAGGTTCAAAGAAGAGGTTTACAACGCACTTTCCCCTCAGGACGTTGAACTTCTTCCTTCCTTCCCTCAGCGCTCTTCTAACCGAGAGGGCGGTTAGGTAGATTTCGTTAAAGAGCTCCCTGCTTATCTGATCGGCGGAAAGGAGGTTCTTCATCTAAACCCTCTCAAGGCTTTTTGCAACCAGTTTAATAGCTTCCCTTACTTCGACAGCCAATCTGTGGGCTTCAAGACCTTCACACTCTGCAAGTTCCCTTGCAGGTCCAGATACCCTATTAAACCCTTCTTGGCTTACGTAGAGGACTGATGAGCGCTTAACGAAGTCGTAAACTCCTAAAGGAGAGAAGAACCTGGCACTTCCTCCAGTTGGTAAAACGTGGTTTGGCCCTAAGACGTAATCCCCTAAGCTTTCACAGGTATGGTGGCCTAAGAAGATTGCTCCTGCGTGCTTTATGTAATCAAGAAGGGCAAAGGGTTCCTTCGTTGCGACCTCAAGGTGTTCTGGAGCTATTTCGTTTGCAACTTGGCAAGAGTGGTAAACGTCTCTAGTTAGGAATACTGTTCCAAAGTTTTCTATTGACTTTTCGGCTATTTCTTTTCTCTTTAACCTTTTAAGTTTTTCATGGACTGCTTTTACAGTCTCTTCTGCTATACGGTTATCGTGGGTTACTAAGAAGGCTCCTGCAAGTTCGTCGTGTTCTGCCTGTGAGAGGAGGTCTGTTGCAACCCAGTCTGGGTTTGCAGTTTCATCTGCTATAACGAGGATTTCACTTGGGCCTGCAACCATGTCAATGTCAACTGTTCCAAATAAGAACTTCTTTGCAAGGGCAACGAAGATGTTCCCTGGACCAACTATCTTGTCAACTTTTGGAATAGTTTCCGTCCCAAACGCTATTGCTGCTACTCCGTGAGCTCCTCCTACTCTGTAGATTTCGTCAACTCCAGAAAGCTTTGCAGCTACCAGGGTATATGGGTTAATTTCAAGGGAACCTACTGCCGGGGTTATCATTACTACCCTTTCAACCCCTGCGACTTTCGCGGGAACGACGTTCATAACTACTGAAGAGGGATACGCGGCTTTCCCTCCAGGAACGTAAACTCCAACCTTTTCAAGGGGGGTTACTTTCTGACCGAGGACTATTCCTGGCTCCGTCACGAAGTATGAGTTTTCTTTCTGGTGCTGGTGGAACTTCTCTACCCTTTCAACGGCAAACTTTAAGGCTTCTACAACCTCTTTGGGAACTTTCTTAAAGGCCTCCTCTACCTCTTTATCTGATACTTTTACGTTTTCAGGAGTTAAATCAACTTTATCAAACTTTTTGGCGTAGGAGAAAACGGCACTGTCTCCGTAGTTTCTAACGTTTTCTATTATCTCAAGGACCGACTGGGCGAACTTACTTTCAAGGCCTTGTCCTCTGTTCTTTATCCTTACGAGTTCCGGCTCCCTCTTCCAACCTTCTTTCCTCAGGTTAACTACTTTCATACCTCTTCTCCTGCTTTGAAGTTGAGAGAATTATAGCAGGGTTAGAAGTTGCTAACCTTTTCAGCTTGGTAGATTATTTCTTCAATAGTTTTTGGTTTTGAAATGAAATAACCTTGAAGGAAATCAATGCCTTCTTTTTTTAGGATTTCTGCTGCCTCTGGTTCTTCAACAAATTCCGCAACGGTTTTGATTCCAAGGTTCTTAGAAAGGGAACCTATGGCTTTTACTACGTTTCTTGTGAATTGACTTGATGAGATTTTTTTAGTGAAAGAGCCATCAAGTTTTAGTACTTCAAGAGTTCTGTTTTCTGCAAGGTCTATTACTAGTTTAAAAGAGGAATAACCACTTCCAAAATCATCAATTGCGAACTTAAGGTTAGGATATTTTTTCGAAATTTGTTTAAGTTCACAAGCATTTTCAAGGAGTCTCTGCTCAGTTATTTCTAAAAAGATGGAAAAGTTTTCCATTTTTTTGAGAAAGTTGTCTAGTTTCTTTAAGAAAGATACCGAGGAAAGAGATTGAGGACTTACATTTATGAACAAGTTAGTAGTTACTGAAGCTACGAGATCTTTTTGCTCTAAAATTCTTTTAAGAACAATTTTATCTATATTAGTTATCAAGTTGAATTGATAGATTAAATCTATAAAAAGCCCGGGAGGTACAAGAGAATCTCCATCCCTTAATCTAAATAGAGTTTCAAGGGCTATTATATTGAAAGTTTTGCTATCGGCTATGGGTTGAAAAACAATTTCTATATTGTTGTTATTGATTTTACCTGTTATAAATGAGATTTTTCTAAGCTGTTCTTTTTGCCACTTAAATAGTTTTTCAATTCCCTCTTCATTTGTAATAATGAAAACTTGTTTTTCTTCTTTTTTTGAAATCTCTTTTAGCTTAGTTAAGAGATTATTAAGGCGATTTTCAAATCCTTCAAAGCGTTCATCTAATAGGAAACCATAAACTCTAAATGGTGCTTCTGTGCCTATTTGCTTTAAAGTTTTTTCTAGCAAAACAGTTAATTTTTTTATGTCTTTTTCAAATTTCTCCTCTTCAATACCTACTCCTAGAATTAGAAAATTGTGATTAATACCCCTCACTGCTAGATAGTTTTTTTTCTGGCTTTCAAAAAAATTTTGGATTACCTTTTCGGTTTCCTCAAGGATTTTATCCACCTTGGCTTCGGAAAGAGTTCTGTTCAGTTTCTTTAAGTCCGCAAAATCAAGAGCAGCAATGAATTGCTTTGGATAGAATTCTTTTAAATACTCTACTAACTTTATAAAGTTAGAATCTCCTTTTGTAAATGCTTGAAAGTAAAGTTCTGCAAGTTTCTGGCTGACTTTTAGTGCTAACTCTTTTAATTCTCCAAATGCTAAGAGCCCTTCGGTGTAGTTTCCTTTCTTCAAAAGGATAAAGAAAGCTTTTGCAGCTCTAAATACAGCTTTTTCAAGGTTTTCAAGGTAATCACATAAATAAGCGTTCATGCAGGCCATTATACTCTCGGGGTAGTAAATGCTTGTCTTAAAATCGCTTTCTGTATAGCTCTCGAGTGGGAATTTTGATAATTCTTCTCTTCGTACGGACTCAATTATCCTTTCTATGTAATTTGCATGGGCTCTATAGAGGGCATACTTTTTAAGTTTAGAGTTTTTTATATCTTCCAATTCTCCAATATTAATTTTTAGGTATTCTTTTGCAATTTCATTTTCCAAATTTTGAAGTTTAGCTTTAATCGTTTTTGTTTCTTCCTTAGAGTCTGGGTTTTCTACTGCAATTTCTTTAGCGAGTTCCACCTTGAAATTTTCAATAAATTTTTGAATTAAGAAGAAAGGTAGCTTGTTTTTAATTATTTCTTTAATAGCTTCGGAAACTTCTAGTTCCTTGCTAAGGAATTTTAAAATTACCTTTTTTATATTTTCTACCTTCTTCTCTGAGATTTCTGAATAGCTTATTAGAGAGAGATTTTTTATTAATTCTTCACTTGCTTTTTGGGCTGATTTCTTTATTAAGTTTTTACTATTCATCCCTTCCCCCTAAAAGAATCATTTAATTTAAGATAACTCTTTTTAAAACCTTTGGAAAGGGGATAATTGAGATTTAAGAGAGGAATAGGAGGGGATATCCCCTCCTTCAAATTTTAAGAGTAAAGATCTTTTAGTTCAGGGTACAAAGGATGTTTTGTACAAATTTCAAGAACTTCAGACTTAACTTTCTCAATGACTTTCTCATCGTTAATGTTGTTTAAGACTTTGGCTATAAGCTGGGCGATTCTCCTGGCTTCGTCCTCTTTTACTCCTCTTGTCGTTATTGCAGGAGTTCCAATTCTTATACCGCTTGTAACAAAAGGACTTCTCGTATCAAAAGGAATCGTGTTCTTATTAACTGTAATATTTGCTCTACCAAGGGCTGCTTCTGCCTCTTTTCCTGTTATTCCCTTATCTGTAAGGTCAACTAGCATTAGGTGGTTGTCTGTTCCTCCGGAAACTAGCCTGAAGCCCTGCCTCTGGAGCTCTTCTGCCATTACTTTAGCGTTTTTAACTACCTGCTCTTGATACTTCTTGAACTCTTCAGTTTGGGCCTCTTTAAAGGCAACGGCCTTTGCGGCAATTACGTGCATAAGTGGTCCACCCTGGAGGCCGGGGAAGACGGCCTTGTCTATATCTTTTGCAAACTCCTCTTTACACATTACAACTCCGCCCCTTGGTCCCCTCAGTGTCTTGTGGGTGGTCGTCGTTACGAAGTGGCAAGCCTCAATGGGGGAGGGGTGGAGACCTGCTACCACAAGGCCGGCAATGTGGGCAATGTCTGCAAGGAGGAGAGCTCCGACCTCATCGGCAATCTCCCTGAACTTGTCAAAGTCAATAACTCTTGGGTAGGCTGAAGCGCCGCATATTATCAGCTTAGGCTTGTGCTCCTTTGCGAGCTGGTACACTTGGTCAAAATCTATAGTTTCTGTATCCTTCCTAACCCCGTACTGAACTACGTTGAAGTACTTTCCGGTCATGTTGACTGGAGAGCCGTGGGAAAGGTGTCCTCCGTGGGAGAGGTTCATTGAGAGAATCGTATCTCCTGGTTTTAAAACTGCTAAATAAACGGCCTGGTTTGCTTGGGAACCGGAGTGGGGCTGAACGTTGACGTGCTCAGCTTTAAAGAGCTCCTTACACCTTTCAATTGCCAACCTTTCTGCAACGTCAACGCACTCACAACCTCCGTAGTAGCGCTTTCCCGGGTACCCTTCAGCGTACTTGTTTGTTAGAACGCTTCCTTGGGCTTCCATAACTGCTGGGGAAGTAAAGTTTTCAGAAGCGATCAGTTCCAGGTGCTCATTCTGTCTCCTGTACTCACACTTTAAGGCCTCAAAAATTTCAGGGTCAACGCTCTTAAGGTGCTTCATTTAACTATCCTCCCATTCGTTTTTCTCAATTTCAGATATCTTATTTACTCTCCTTTCGTGTCTTCCTCCCTCAAACGGAGTTTCAATCCACGCCTTCACTATCCTCTTTGCAAGTTCATCCCCTATTACTCTGCCTCCTAAACACAGGACGTTTGCGTCGTTGTGGCGCCTGCTCATTTCGGCTGCGTAAACGTTGTAGCATAAAGCTGCTCTTATTCCCTTAACCTTGTTCGCAGCTATTGATATCCCTATGCCGGTTCCGCAGATAAAGATTCCCCTGTCGGCCTCTCCGTTTACTATTCCTTTGGCCGCTTTATAGGCAAAGTCTGGATAGTCAACCGATTCTTCAGAGTAAGTTCCGTAGTCAACGTACTCAATTCCCAGTTCTTCAAGGTAGGATTTAATTACCTCTTTGAGCCTAAAACCTCCGTGATCGCAGGCAAGGGCTATCTTCATCTCCAACCTCCTATTTTGTGGGCTAATTATATCTTTAATTTCTGGAGGTATTGTGATGGACTTTCTCCTTTCCATTGCCGGATTTGACCCGACCGGAGGGGCCGGAATCTTAAGGGACTATGCAACCTTTCGCCACTTTGGCTTTCTAGGGTGTGCAGTAATAACGGCGAATACAGTTCAGAATACAAAGGGAGTAAAGGAAGTTGATTTCGTTGAAGGTGATTTTTTATTAGAGCAGCTTGACGCTGTTCTTGAGGAAATTCCCGTTAAAGGGGTAAAGTTGGGGTTACCTCACAGAGAAGAAAAGGTAAATCGGAAAATAGCCGAAAGAATAGGTAAATTAGGCGTTCCGGTTGTTTTTGACCCCGTTTTAGCTCCGACCTTTGGGAAGGAGTTCGTTGAGGACTTAAAGGCTATAGCTCCTCTAATTGAAGTTTCCACGGTGATAACTCCTAATTACTCAGAATTTAAAAGGCTTGAGCCGTCTTTTGGAGAAGTTTTTAAAGAAAGAGTTCTGGTAGTGAAAGGAGCTCCCAAAGGCGAAAAAGAGGTTGAAGACCTCTTAATCGTTAATGGTAAATTGGTGGAAAAGTTTGTTCACAAAAAGGATAGCAGAGTGGTGAGGGGAACCGGCTGTGCCTTTTCTTCCTCCTTTTTATCTCTCCTTTCTAAAGGGTTTAAAGTTGATGAAGCTTTTAAAGTAGCAGTAGAGTTTGTTGGCGGATATAGGGAAAGTTCCTTTGAGTTATCTGGAGGAGGGCAACTCTATCCTGAGTTTTAGATTGGTGCCCGGGGCGGGACTTGAACCCGCACGGCCTTGCGGCCAGGGGATTTTGAGTCCCCCGCGTCTGCCAGTTCCGCCACCCGGGCAAGTTTGCAAACTATAATATAGGAAATTTTTCTTTAAATGGAGGAACTATGAATTTGAGGATTGGATTTATCGGTGGTGGAAACATGGCTGAAGCCTTTATTGGAGCCTTCGTTGGAGAGGAGCTTATTTTGCCCAGCATGGTCTGCGTATCTGACGTTAATGAATCAAGATTAAAGGAGCTCCAAGAGAAGTTTGGAGTAAAGACCTTTAAGAGAAACGTTGACGTTGTTCTTAACAGTGACGTGATCTTTTTAGCCGTTAAGCCTCAAGTTTTGACTTCCGTTTTAGAGGAAATTAAGGACACTGTAACTGCCGCTCAGATAGTTGTCTCAATGGCAGCCGGCTACCCTATAAGGAAGATTGAGCAGGTAATCGGAGATGATAAGAAGATAGTGAGGATTATGCCGAACATTTTGGTAAAGGTTAGGAAGGGGGTAATTGCCTTCTGTGAGAACAAAAGGCTTTTGGAGGAAGAGGTAGAGAGAATAAAGAGGCTCTTAGAGGCAACGGGAAAGGTTTACTCACTTTCGGAGAACCTCTTTGATGCCTTTACCGGAGCTGCCGGAAGTTCCCCAGCCTTTATTTTCCTCCTTATAGAGGCTTTAAGCGATGCAGGCGTAAGGGTCGGTTTGAGTAGAGAGATTTCAAAGGAGATAGCCTTTCAGGTCCTTGAGGGGTGTGCTTCCATGTCAAGGGATGAACACCCGGAGGTTTTAAAGGACAAGGTCTCATCCCCTGCCGGAACGACGATTGAGGGGCTTTCAGTCCTTGAGGAAAAGGGTGCCCGCTTTGCATTTATTGAGGCTGTAAAGAGGGCTACTGAACGCTCCAAGGAGATTTCAAAACTGGTAGAAGAGATGTAATGGTAAGGCCTGAGAAGAGGTATTACAGGAGATTTCAAAACCCTAAGGGCTTTAAATCCTTTGAGGTTATAGCCGGAGAGAGTGACCTCTGGATTGCCGTTCCTGAAAGCCTTTACTCTCCCGATTTGAGGGAAGGGATTTCAGAGTTTGTAGTGGAGCTCCGTTCCCAGATAGAAGTTTACGGGAGCTCTAAGGAGGAGTTCTTTACCTCTTTAACTCCAGTTGAAGTTGAACCTATTGCCCCAAAGGTTGTTAGGAAGATGGCAGTTGAGTGTAGAAAGTGTGGGGTTGGTCCGATGGCGGGAGTTGCTGGAGCTGTAAACCTCTTTGTAGGTAGGAAACTGGAGGAGATGGGAGTTAACCAGTTCATAATAGAAAATGGTGGTGATCTCTTTATAAAAAGGGAGGAGGAAACCCTCTCACTCCTTATAAGCATGAACCCTAAATTTGACGGGAAGTTCGGTATTTTAGTTCCTCCGGGTGAATGGGGGCTTTCAACTTCTTCCAGTAAGTTTGGCCACTCTCTAAGTCTAGGTAGGGTTCAGTCGGCTACAGTTCTATCAAGGGACCCGGTTTTCAGCGACTGTTGTGCTACCTATTTGGGAAACTCAACTTCTCCTGAAGATGCTTTAAGGAGACTTAACGAGCTGGATGTTGAAGGAGCTTTGGTATTTATAGATGGAAAGTTCGTCATTAAGGGGAACTTAAAGCCCGTTCTAATTGAACCTGCTTGACTGGAAACTTCCTTAACAGTATAAATTAATCGCAATATTTGAATTAAGAGGAGAAAGATGAAAATAAGGCTTCTCTCTGTTTTCCTTTCAATTTTGAGCTTTGGGAGTTCCTACGCCTTAACCTTAGAGGAGGCGGTTAAGACTGCACTTGAGAAGAACAACCTTTTAAGGGTAAAGAGGATAGAGGTTAAGGAGAAGTTCTACGACGTAAAGAGTGCAAAGGCAAGGTTACTTCCATCGCTGGAGCTTTATACCGAGTACAATAAGACGACTGATCCACCTTACGCCATTATGAACAGGATGGAAGTTAAGAAGTTGGATATGATGGGAACTAACTTTAACGACCCGGCTAAGTATCAGCTCTTTAAAACTGGACTTAAGGCTAAAGTTCCAATATGGTACGGAGGGAAACTAAGGATTGCCGTTGACCTTGCAGAGAAAGAGCTAAAGGCTACGGAGGAACAGGTAAAGAAGAGTAAGAATCAAGTTGTTTTCGACGTTGTTAAGGCCTACTACGGGGTTTTAACTGCAAAGGCCTTCGTTGAGACTGCACAGCTTGCAGTTAGGGATGCTGAAAAGCACTTAAGGGACGCTAAAACCGTCTATAGAGCAGGTTTAGGGCTTAAGTCGGACGTTCTAAGGGCTAAAGTTTACCTTGAACAGATGGAAGAGAACCTTGTAAAGGCAAAGAGTAACTATGAAATAGCTCTAAGGGCTTTAAAGGTCGCTATGGGTGAGTTTCCAAAAGGTTCTACCTCTGTTGATGGAGATTTAACCTACAGGGAATACTCATTTAACCTTGACGATTTAATTGAAAGGGCCCTCAAGAACAGACCTGAGCTTAAGGAGCTGGAAGTTCGCCTTGAGCAGACAGAGGACATGGAGAGGATGGCAAAGGCCGACTTTCTGCCCCACGTTGGAGCCTTTGGAAATCTCTTTATGGCAGACGATACAGCTCCTTGGAACAAGGAAAACTCAAGCTGGGCTTTTGGCTTTTCTGCATCTTTAAACCTATTTAGCGGTGGGCAGAAGTTCTACCGGCTGAGGAAGAGCAGGATATCTCAGCTTAAGGTGAAGGAGTTTAAAGAGAGGGCAGAGAAGGGAATAGCCTTTGAGGTTTCTCAAGCCTACTATCACTTTATATCCGCCAAAAAGAGGGTTGACCTTGCAAGGGCAGCCCTTGAATCTGCACAGGAGAGCTTAAGGATTGTTGAGAAGAGGTACAGAAACGGAGTTGCAAACATTACAGAGCTCCTTGACACCCAAACTGCCCTAAATAGGGCAAGGAGTGCTTTCGTGGCTGCCCTTTCGGCCTACTCTTTAGCAGTAGCAGAGATTTACTACTCTACTGGAGAGTTACCATCAAAATACACGGAGCTAGTTAATTAGTGTGGTAGAGCTTTGAAGGGAATTGTTGAGGTTTTAAAAAGGGCCGGTAAGGTTGGTGTTTTAACTGGCGCTGGAATAAGTGCAGAGAGCGGAATTCCAACCTTTAGGGGTAAGGACGGCCTCTGGAACAGGTTTGATCCTACCGAGCTTGCAACTTATGAGGCCTTTTTAAGGAATCCCAAGCTAGTCTGGAAGTGGTACCTCTGGAGGATGCACCTGATTTCTAAGGCAAGGCCAAATCCTGGACACTACGCAGTTGCAGAAATGGAGAACTTGTTTCCCGGTTTTCTACTTATTACCCAGAACGTTGACGGCCTTCACAGACTAGCTGGTTCTAAGAAATTTGTGGAGCTCCACGGCAACATCTTTCAGGGTAAGTGTCGTTCCTGTGGAAGGCTCTATTTGGAGGAGGAGTTTTCATCCCTCTGGCCCTTTTCAAGTAGGGGATTCCTTTCCTCAATAACCGAGGAAGAGCTTAAGGAGAAGGTGTTTTCAGAAGTTGATAAGGGGAACCTTCCAGAGTGCTTAACGTGTAAGAGTATAGTAGGGCCAGGTGTGGTCTGGTTTGGGGAGAGTTTGCCTGAAGAGGCCCTTGAGAGGGCCTTTTCCTTTGCTTCAGAGAGCGACGTATTCTTTTCGGTTGGGACCTCTGCCCTCGTTCAGCCTGCAGCCTCTATTCCCCTTTTGGCCAAGAGGTCTGGAGCCGTCTTAGTTGAAGTTAACCCTGAAGAGACTCCGATTTCTCCTTACTGCGATTTCGTTTTTCGGGGTTCTGCTTCTGAAGTTCTTCCCCAGATTGTCTCTTTGTTGGGAGCTCCCTAATTGAGTAGGAGGATAGGTAGAAGGTGTGTTTTCCCAGCCTGTATTCCTTCAGTACGTTTCCCTCTTTCCTCTGGGTAATGAAGAGGGAGTCTGCCGGTGGGTTCTCTGTAAACTTCAGAATCTCGTTCCTTCCCCTCTCAACGTAGAAGTCTAGCTGAAGGTATTTTGTTTTTGTGTACAGTTTGAAGCCCTTTGAGTCGTTCACTACTTCTTCTGCAACTTCCCTTACTGGAGGGTACTTATTCTGGGCGATGGGTAGGAAGTAGGAACTGTAAAAGCCCCTGAAGATGAGCATTAGGACGGCCCAGAGGAAGACGACTCTTGTAATGTTAAGCCTAGGAGCAAGGAAGAAGTATACTCCGTAGAGGAAGAGGATAAAAATTAAGGTTTCCTTGAGAGTTAACGAAGGGTTCTTGGAGGCAATAACCCCTCCGACTATTCCGACTAAGACTACAACCTCTGCCGTAAACCTTAGAACCTCTTTAGCCCTTTTGTGGAGAATTTGAACTTCTCTAAGTAAAGCCCCAATTACAATTGAAAGGAGAGGAAGGGCCGGCATTAGGTACCTTAGCCGACTTCCCGGGAAGAGCCAATAGATTAAGCTATCTATTAGGAAGGCCGTTATTAAGACCTTTTCTGCTTTACCTAGGTTGAGTTTTAGCTTCCTTTTGTACCCGTAGTAAAGGAGAACTAACGACCAGGGAACAGTTGCAGATACTAGTCTGAGTGGAAAGCTTAAGTAGTTCTTTACTGCTTTTATTAGAGGAACTTTTCTGGGAGCCCTTGAGATAACTTCGGAAAAGAGGGTTTTAACTGCAACGTCGCTCTTAACTGCAAGTAGCCATAGGATGAAGGGGGAGAGTCCAACAAGAGCTCCGAATAGGTTCTCTCTGCTTAGGAGCTCTCTCCACTTTCCAGTTACAATGCCGTAGGATATAACAGTTACGAGGAAAAACTGGATCCCAGGAAGGCCTTTAGTTAAGAGGGCTAAAGCTGTGAAAGTGTAGCCTAAAGTCCAAGCTAAGAGTTTCCTCTCTCCCTCCATAAAGTAGAGCCAAAGTAGGGAAGCAGTTGATACAAGGAGTGTAAAGAGAGTATCAGGCTCACATTTCGTTCCGTATCCAATTAAGACTATGAAGAACGTCGGGTAGATGAGAGCTCCCGCTAGGGCTCCTTTCTTCCCTACTAACTTCCTTCCAGTTATGAAGATTACTAAACTTGTGAGTATTACAGCTATTGAAGAAGGAAGTCTGAGGGAAATTTCCTTAACACCTCCTAAGATCAAGGAAAAGAAGGCTAGAATCCAGTTGTGAAGGGGAGGTTTCTTATAGTAGGGTTCTCCTAAAACTGTAGGCTGGAGGAAGTTTTGACTCTTTAGCATTTCAAAGGTAATTATTCCCCTCCTCGGCTCCTCATGGATTAAGACTAAAACACCGATGTTTATTAAAAAGGCTAAAAAGAGGAAGATTAAGAACCACTTTAAAAACTCACTTTCCCTTTCCTTCACTGGCCTTTACCTCTTTAAAGTGTTCTCTTGGAACGTCCGGCTTTTCCCCAACGGGATGGAACTCAACTTCAATTGAACCACAGTTAGGGCACCTGAAGTAACTTATCCACATCTCCTTCTCTCCCACTATATCTGAGACCTCTCCCTCTTGGTTAACGTTCCTTGAGCCTAGGTAGGTGCACTCTCCAACGTTTCCACAGGTTGAGCACTTTAAGAGCCTTTTGTACTCTTTCAAAACTTCCTCCTTCAGTATAGAATAGATAGCCGAATTTAGCAGTTTTGAGGAGTTTACTAAATATGGTTAAGAGCAGGAAGTTCCTATTTATCCTGTTAGCGTCCTTAACTCTCCTTTTACTTCCCAACGGTCTCTACAGTGCCTTTGATAAAGATGAGCCTAAGTACTTAGAGGCCGCTTGGGAGATGGTGAAAAACGGAGACTTCATTACTCCTTACTACAACTACGAGTATAGGTTTGATAAACCGGTCCTCATCTATTGGCTTATAAGTCTAGGTTATAAGCTTTTTGGAGTTAACGAGTTTGGAGGGCGCTTCTTTGTTTCTATCTTTGGTGTCCTTACTGTAATCCTTCTCTTCTGGTGGCTTAGGAGGAGGGAAGGAGAAGACCTGGCCTTTGTCTCATCTTTAGTTCTCCTTACGAGCTTGGATTTTATAGTTATGTCCTCAGTTGCAATGCCTGACGTTGTTCTAACCTTCTTTATAGCAGCTTCTCTAATTTCCTTCTTTGAAGGCTACGTAAGTAGGAGTAAGAACTGGTATAGGCTTGCCTTTCTCTTTTCAGGTCTTGCCACTTTAACTAAGGGACCTGTTGGCCTTGCCCTTCCAGGTTTGATTGCTGTTGTCTTTTTAGTCTTAAGGAGGGATTTACTGAAGACCCTAAGGGATATTCCTTGGGTTTCTGGCTTCCTAATCTACTTTGCAGTTGTTCTCCCATGGTACGGAGCAATTTTAGCTAAACACGGAAGAGACTTCTTCATGGACTTTATAGTCTTTCACAACATCCACAGGTTTACCGGGAAAATTCCAGGTCACCCAACCCAGTGGTGGTACTACATTGCCAACTACTTCTGGCTCTACCTACCTTGGTCCTTTATTTTTCCATTTGCCCTCTATAGGGCCTTTAAGAGTAAAGAATCTATTACTGAGCCTCTTCTTAATTTTTCAATTGTCTGGTTCTTCACAGTTTTCCTCTTCTTCCAGATTGCCCACACAAAGCTTGCCCACTACCTACTTCCCTCCTTTCCTGCCTTTAGCGTTATTGTTGGCTGGTACCTCTTAAAGTTTAAGGAGAGGTTACCCTACCTGATCACGGGGGGCCTTTTGATAATTCTATCGGTAGCAGGTTTTGGCTTTTGGTTCTATAAAGGGTGGCCGCTTTGGGGAGCTCTCTTCCTACTCTTCCCTCTGGCTGGAGGTTTCCTATCTATCAAGTTTAACGACTACAGGCCCCTTGCTTACGGTTTCCTTTCAGGAATGCTTCTCTTTAAGTGGGTTGCCCTTCCCTCCCTTGAGCCTTTTAGGGCAAAGCCCCAGGTTGGTAAGGCACTTAGGAGTTTAAAGAAGGTGTGTCCTGAGTGTAAGGTAGCCTTCTTTGACTATACCAGTCCTGAAATTATCTACTACTACAGGTTGGGCAAGTTGGAAGACTTAAATAGGGATAGGGTGGAGGAGCTTCTAAAGTCTGGTGAACCTGCCGTTATAGTTACTAGGGAAAATAGGTTGAAGAAGCTAAAGGGTGTGAACTACGTCCTCCTTGACAAGAAGAGAGAACTCATTACTAACCACTCAATCGTTGTAATTTCTAACAGGGAGTTAAAGGAATGGAGGAGATAAGGAAAGTTTCCGTAGTCATTCCTGTTTATAACGAAGTAGAGAACGTTCCAATCCTCTACGAGAAGCTAAAGAGAGTTCTTGAGGAGCTCCCTCAGGACTACGAGATTATCTTCGTAGACGATGGGAGTACTGACGGTACGAGGGATAAGTTAAGGGAAATTGCCAAAAAGGATAAGAAGGTTAAGGTAATTGAGTTTTCCAGGAACTTTGGCCAGACTGCTGCGATGGCTGCCGGGATGGACTATGCGACAGGGGACGTAATAGTAACTATGGATGGAGACCTTCAGAACGACCCGGAGGATATTCCCCGCCTCCTTGAGAAGATAGAGGAAGGGTATGACGTTGTAAGCGGCTGGAGGAAAAATAGGAAGGATGCGGCGATAAGCAGGAAGCTTCCTTCAAAGATAGCCAACTGGTTAATAGGAAAGTTAACGGGAGTTGAAATTCATGACTACGGATGTACTCTTAAGGCTTACAGAAGTAGCGTTATAAAGAGAGTTCGCCTTTACGGTGAGCTTCACCGCTTTATTCCCGCCTTAGCGTCTACGGTTACTTCTACCGATAAAATTGTTGAGATCCCTGTAAAGCACCATCCGAGAATCTATGGGAAGTCAAAGTACGGTATTTCAAGGACCTTTAAGGTAATTTCAGACCTGTTCTTTATCTGGTTCTTAAAGAAGTTTATGCAGAAACCTATACACTTTTTCGGTTTTATCGGACTGGTTCTCTTTTTAGCCGGATTTTTCCCTTTTGTTTACTTGATTCTTCTAAAGTTGACCGGCCATTCAATAGGTAATAGGCCTCTTCTTATAATTTCAGTTCTCTTTATACTTGCCGGAATACAGATGTTTACCGCCGGTATAATCAGTGAAGTCCTTATGAGGATTTACTACGAGTCACAGGATAAGAGACCTTACGTAATAAGGAGACTTATAAACGTTGAAGAAGAGCAGTAGTTTAACGGTTTCCTTCTTAATTCTTTTAATTTTCATTTACTTTCTATACGAGTATAGAGTTTTTTCAAATCTTGAACAGATAGTTTCTAATTTAGATCCTCTCCTTCTCTTTATCTCTCTCCTCCTTTACGTATCAACTTACTTCTTTAGGGCAAAGCGTTTTACCGTTATGTTCCCTCAGATTTCCACTAAAGACCTTACTGCCGTTATGGCAGTTCACACTTTCTTCAATAACGTCTTTCCTTTCCGTTCAGGGGAGGCTTCCTTTCCGATAATTCTCAAGAAATTCTTTGGCGTTGAGCTCTCCATATCTTCAGGAGCTCTTCTCTTTGCCCGCCTCCTTGACCTTATCTCCCTCTCTTTCCTCTTTCTAATTTCTTCCCTCGTGGTTGCATCTCATGAGAGGAAGCTCCTTCTGATTCCTCTGGTTTCTATCTTGGCTGTTACACTTGTCTTGGTTTTAGCCCTTAAACTACTTAAGATGCTGAGAAATAGGTTTTTTGTTATAGGAGCTCTCTTTTACTTCTTTAATCAGTTTGTATCTACCAGGAAGCTTTCTCTAATAGCGCTCTACTCCCTTTTAACCTGGCTTTTTAAGTTCTCATCCTTTTATTTTATATTAAGAGCGGCTGGAGTTAACCTTAACTTCTTTCAAACGGTTTTCGTTTCCACCTTCGGAGAGATTACCACAGTCCTCCCGGTTCACAGTATCGGAGGGTTTGGAACTTACGAAGCTGGTCTTGTTGGAGGATTTAAGCTCCTTGGAGTAAAGACTAGCTATGCCCTTACTGTTGCCTTTTACTTTCACGTTATTCTCTTGGTTATGTCTGGCCTACTTGCTCTTGCCGGGTGGGTGTACCTTCAATTTAGGTTAAAGAGAGTTTATAGATAATTTCCTCTGCAATCTCTTTAGGTTTCTTTCCTTCACATTCAACGATGAGGTGGGCCCTTTCGTAGTAAGGAAGTCTCTTCGTGTAGAGTTCCAGCAGTCCCTCTTTCCCGAGTTTTGTTAGTGGTCTGTTCTTGTCCTTAGAAATCCTTTCCCAGAGGGTTTCAAAGGGAGTTTTTAGGAAAACTGACTTTGAGAGTTGGTTAATTACTTTTACGTTGTCTTTATAGGCGGGAGTTCCTCCTCCTGTAGAGAGTATAAGTTCACTCTTTTTAAGTAGGACTTCCTTTAGGAGGGAGCTCTCTATTTCCCTAAACTTCTCTTCTCCGAAAGCTTTAAAAATTTCCGGAATACTCATTCCTACTTTTTTGACTATTAAATCGTCAAGGTCAGTAAAGGGAAAGCCTAAGAGTTTTGAAAGTTCCTTTCCTACAGTACTTTTACCTGAACCCATAAATCCAATTAAAGTTACCTTCATTTGACGGGCACCGCGAAAGTAGGTTTATAGCCTTCTCTTGGTAGTTTAATAACTTTGTCGTCTGCTGTTCCTACGATTCCGTCAATTCCAGAGTTAATAACTTTATCGTCAATTAGGTAGAATTTTGTCTTAAAGCATCCCTTTACCGGTAGTTTTCTCTTACCTTCAACTCCTAAAACTTTCTCCCTTAGCGCCCAGTTGATAGCTTCTTCAACTTTTAACCTGTTAAACTGAGTAAAGTTTATTGGAAGAACAAGGTACACTATGCATATTAGAGCCAGTGATGTTAGGAAAAGTCTAAGCTTAAAGGGTAAACTTTCAGTGGTCTTAAAAGATTTTATCTCTAAAAGGCCACTTTCAAGGGACTTTACTAAGTCAGAAAGGGTGTATCCATGTTTGTAGATTTCTTCCCTATTTATGGGAGTTTTAGTTTTCCAGTGTGCCACTAAGAAAGGAGGAAGGTTCGTTGTCTCCAGTTTGGTTATCTCAAAAACTTCCGGTATTCTCCTAACTTCCTTTAGGATTGGGTTCTTTATAATTTCTACAAGCTTTTCTTCTTCTATCTCTTGGTTTGTGGAGCAGCCTTCTTCCTCAAATAACTCAAAGATTGGTTGTATGTTCGTTGTTATCCATTTCTCTAAAAGCTTTATTAGTTTAAATCTATCTGATAAGTAAAACGAATTCCCGTCAAAACAAATGGATACTTCTTCACTTTGATAGGGAAAATGGAGCCTAACTTCCCCCTTTTTCTCCTTTAGTACGTCAATCAGTATGAGTAGATCCTCTAAGTTTGCTAGTTTTCCTTTTATGTACTGCATACCAGTTTACCTAAAATAGAGTTAAGTATTAAAGAGAGTATGAAGACCAGAATAAATACAGTGTATTTAGAATTTGCAAAGCTAGTCATACCTAGTATCTGGAGGACTTCAGAGTTAATTCGCCGGTCATTTAACCCTACGAGCCTATTAAACGTGAAAGCTAAGAGGAGTCCTAGGGTGTAAGAGATTACTGAAAGGTAAGGAATTGATATTTCAGGCTCTTGTGCTTTAACGTGAATTAATAGGGGAGTGGGGGAGGCTTTTGATATATCTATGTTTTTACTCAGGAGTTCTTCCTTTATCCTGTTGGCCTCCTCAAACATTAGGAGTGAAGAGTAGGTTATGTATAAATTAAATAAGACTTCAGGGGAGTTAATATGTTCTTTGGCTTTCTTGAAGAATTCAAGGGCTTTTCTATAGTTTTCTTTCAAGAAATAGGTATATCCTAAATCATTGTACAGTATTCCGAGTAAATAAGGGTCTTTAACCTTTATTGACTTTAGTTTACTTGCGGATCTGATTTCCCCTAAAGCTAAGTCGTTAGTTATGAGTTCTAGCTTCCTGTAGTTCGGCTCTTTTAAAGCAGAGCTTATTAAATAGGGAGGTGCGTATCCATCCCTATTAACCTTTACTGTATAGAGAAACTGGGGAGATTTTACGTAGTTAAAAAGGTTTTTGTTTAAGCCAACTGTAAATATTGAGAGTAGAGAGGCTAAGAACAGGATGACTGCAGCTCTTCTTTTCTTTAGAAAAAGGGCTAAAAGTGTTCCTGCTCCACACAGGAAGTAGTATCCAGCGGTAAAGTTGGTAAGGGTAAGTAGGGTAAGTACCAGTATAAGGGAAAGAGTTAAGTACTTCCTCTTTTCTGGATCAATTTTTAAATGTTGGCTGTAGAAGATAAAAGTATAAAAAAGGAAGAGGAAAATAGTGGCTTTTAGAGCCCTTTTTAGCGGTTCAACGTAGAATAGAGTCTTCTTTATCAGTGAAATTTCCGTGTTTGGAATCTTCTCAACCTCTTTATTCATGAGGTAGTTTAGTTCGGGTATGTGATAGATGGGATACTTTGCCTTCTTATTTTCTATTTCCTTTAGGTTTTTCTCAATTACTTGGGGGGGAGCTCCCTTACTTATGTTATCCTCAAGTTTGTTTAGGAGCTCCTTTAAGGATGAAGCCTCCCCCTTTGAAAAACTAAAGAGCCCTATCAACAGCGCTAATAAAATCCACCATTTCTTCATAGTTCTCTATCCCTTCTACTTCCCACGTCCTAAATCCTATTACCCTCTTTCCTAGTTTAAGGGCAAAGGCAATTTCACTTAAAGTTCCGTAATTTCCCCCTACCGCTACAACCGGATCACCCGATGCAGCTACTATAACGTTCCTTCCGTGACCCATTCCAGTTTGTACTTTTATATCAACGAAGCTGTTAGATGTATCTTCGTAGTGTGGAAGTATTCCAACCGTAATTCCTCCTCCCTCCTTTGCTCCCTTGCAGGCCGCCTCCATTACTCCAAATAATCCTCCACAGATTAGGACAATTCCCCTACTCCCTATAATTTTTCCAACCTCAAAGGCCGCCCTGTAGATTTCTGAAGTTGGTTTTACGTTTCCATCTCCTATAACCGAAACCTTTTTCAAATGTACCCCCTAAACCCTCCAGGAGGGTATTTTTCTACTTCCTTCTTAAGTATTCAACTAAAGGTTCTTTTATCTCCACAAGTCCTAGTTCATTTATCTCCATTAGGTGGATTCTTGTATCGTGACCGCAGAGCCTGCAACCGTCAATTCTAAAGAGTCTTAGTATATCCCCTACTTCCTTCTTAAAGAGTCTTGCTCTGCTTGCAGATAGCAGGATTTCCTTTGATAGGACCATTGAACAGTCAACGATGTGGCCTACGGCGTACCCTCCTGCAGCCTCTGCTGAGAGTTCATCGTGACCGCTCCTCTTTTGAGAGACGAATATTGCTGTTTGATACCATTTCTTCATAAAGTTGAAGAACGCCCTAACTATGGAGCGTGCAAGCATTTCTTTTGCTTCGTACAGGCCGGTTATAGAGTCTATAACCGTTCTGTGGCAATGGTAGGTTCTGTAAACGTAGGCTAGGGTATCAAGCATTGTTGGAATATCGTCCCTGAGCCTTGCGTTGCTTGCCGCATCTATCAGGATGATGTTGTCCTCTATCTCCTCAAAGTCTACTCCCATTGCAGTAGCTCTCTGCTTGAGGCCTGCTGCAACGAAGTTTGCTGGACTCTCAACTGTGACGAAACAGACTTTCTGAGCCATTGAGGCCTGTTTTATCGTAAACTGTTCTGCCATTAAGCTCTTACCTGTGTCCGGCATCCCAGTGAGGTTTACAACGGCGTACTCTGGAATTCCTCCAAGGGGTTTCCTAACGGGCTTTCCATCCTCTATTTCAACTTTGAAGAAGAGGTTGTCAAGCCCCTCTACTCCAGTTGGAACTCCCCTTAGTTCAGGAGCTTTCTTTACTGCTTCTCCGAGTACGTATACGTAGTCCTTCATTACCTGTGGTTTCCTCTCTGAATACTGTTCAGCCATCTCTTCCCTCCTCTAATTCTTTTTTACCAGTGAAACTCCCCACTTCAGGAGTTCTTCAGTAGTCCTCTTATCAGGGCTCTCTGCATAGACCCTAAAGACCGGTTCGGTTCCCGAAGGCCTAAACAGGAGCCATGAATCGTTTTCAAATATTATTTTAATTCCGTCAATAGTTAGAACTCTCTTTACTTTTAACCCCTTCCACTCCTTTGGAGGGTTCTCCTTGAGCTCCTCAAGAGCTCTTTTTTCCTCTTCACTTACCGGTAGGTCAATCCTCCTGTAGTAGGCCGTTCCAAACTCCTTGAAGAGTTCCTCAACCATCTGGGAAACTGTTTTACCTTCGGCAAGCATCTTCTCAACGATTAAAAGTCCCATTAGGAGGCCGTCCCTTTCAGGGAGGTAATCTATTAGGGCGTAACCTCCGCTCTCCTCTCCCCCAAAGAGTACCCTCTCCTTTACTAAAACTTCTGATATGTTTTTGAAACCTACAGGGACTTCAAGGAGCTCTATTCCAAACTTCCTGCAAACTCTATCAACCAAGTAACCTGAACTTACAGTCTTGACGACGATTCCTTCTCTCATTCCCCTGTTCCTAAGTACGTGGAGGAGGAGGAGGGCAAAGACTATCTGTGAATTAACGAAGTTTCCCTTTTCGTCAACTATTCCTACCCTGTCTCCATCTCCGTCGTTTGCTATTCCTATGTCAGCCTTAATGGCTCTAACTTTCTCCATGAGTCCAGTTATGTTCTTTTCAACGATAGGTTCGGGGTGTTTCCCACCAAAGAGTGGGTCCCTGTAAGCGTGGATCTCTGTTACCTCAGCTTTCGTTCCAAGGAGAGCTCTGTACATAAGCCCCTGCTGGGCCCCGTACATCGGGTCGTGGACGATCTTTACTTCCCTCTCATTAAAGAGTGAGAGCTCCAGTTGGCCTCTAACTCCCTCAACGTAAGGGGTATTTAGGTCTTGTTTTTTATACTCTCCAAACTCTACCTGATAGTTCTCGGCCTGAGGAAGTTTATCCTCTATCTTCTTCGTTACCTGAGTTCTTGCGGCTCCTCCGAAACTTTCCTTTACTTTGTATCCGTTGTACTTTCCTGTGTTGTGGGATGCGGTTATAACGATTCCCGAGTTGAACTTCCCGTACTTTGTTGTGTATGAAACTGCAGGGGTAGGGCAGAAAGTATCTGAAAGGACTACCTCAAATCCCATTCCAGAAAGTATTTTTGCTACAAAATCCCCGTACTCTTCAGATAGAAACCTTAAGTCGTAACCTATAACAACTTTTTCGGCTCCTTCTTCCTTTAGGGCAAGCCCGTGGGCTACAGCCACTCTCTTTAAGTTCTCAAATGTAAAGTCCTTTGAGATTACCCCTCTCCAGCCGTCTGTTCCAAACTTTATCATTCCAACTTCCCCCTTTATATGAAGAGAATTTGAGTTAAACCGATTATGAAACCTAAAACTCCTCCCAGTAAAGTTATGTGCTTAAGCTCTTCATCTATTAACTTTAAGACGATTTCCTCAACTTCTTCAATAGGTAGGGAGTTTACCCTTTCCTTTACCATTTCTTCAACGTTTATTGCTTCCATTATTACTGGGAGCTCCCTTTCAATTACCTCAAACAGTTTTTCAGCTAGAAGTTGGGCAATTTCCCTCTTATGGCTTTCTATAAAGCTGCTGATAAAGGGAGGTAGTTCCTCTACTAAGAGCTCTTTAAGGGTAGAGAGCTCCTTAATCCTTTTTCCCTCAATTTCCCTTAGGTACTCTCTAACTGTTGTCTTCAGTATTTCCTTCAGCTTAACTGCCAGTTCAGATTCTGTATTAATCCCACTTGAAAGTATAGTTTGAAACTTTGTCCATAGGAGTTTTGACAGTTTTAGCCTGAAAGAGGGCTCGTTTGCAACCCTTTCTACCATCTCTTCAATTAGCTGAGTTGCCTTGTGGGCTATGGTCTGGGCAAATCTCTGAGTTATTAGGGGAAGTACCGATTGAAGTTTTGAAACGTTCTCCATTACTGCCGTGTAGATTACCTCTCTTAGCTGTCCACTCCTCAGCTGCTCAATTAGACTCTCTGTGAACTTATCAAGCTTTTCGTTTAGGGTCCTTTCAAGCTCTCTTTCTACCCGATCGGGGAGGAGTTCCCTCAAGCTCCTTCCGTGGAGCTTCCTAAAGCCTTTTTCAATTAGCTGTTCAGCCTTCTGGTCAACTAATTCCTGGGGTATTACATTTTTTAGCTTTTTGTCCTCTACTTTCTCAATAAACTGCTTTACGTAGAGGGAGCTGTTCCTGCTCAACTCTGAGAGAAAGTTCTCTGTAAAGTTAAGTAGGCTTTCCCTTACTTTTGAGTGGTTGAGCCTTCTCTTTATACTCTCTTCTGTTAGGAGGTTCTCTTTTACGACCTTCGCTATGGCCTCTGCAAGTTTCTCTCTTTTTGCTGGAATGAGTCCCGGAGTAAAGGGTACTTTCTTTCCAAATAGGTAGTATGGTTTAACCGGTTTAAAGAGCATCTTTATTGCAATGTAGTTTGTGAAATAACCTATGAGGGCTCCAACTGTCGGGGGAACTATATACTCAATCAAGGTGAAACTCCTCCACTATACTGTAAACGGGACCTTTAGAAGTTAACTTACTCTCTATTAAGCATACGCTACTTTCTTCCCTCTCTTTAAAGAGGTAATCCTTCATACGGTGAAGGTAATTTTTAAACTTTATTCTCCTCCTTAACTTCTTAATTCTCAAGAGGGTTAGGTGAGGAGTGTAGCTCTCTTCAGGGGTAAAACCAAACGGCATTAAGGCTCGGTCAACCACTCTCTTAACCTCTTCTATTCCCTCAGAGAGGACTCCAACCCATAGAACCCTATCTATTCCGTTCCTTTTAAACGTGCCCAGCCCCTTATACTGAACTTTAAACTTCTGGGCGTTCTTGAGTTTTCCCCTCAACATCTTTGCAATTTGGGGAATCTTTTCCTCTTCAACGTCTCCTAGGAATCGGAAAGTGATGTGAAGGTTTTTAGGTTCAACCCACTTTCCCTCAATTCCTAAACTTTCAACTTCTTTCTTTACCTGTCCGTAGTCTATCGGCGTAAAGGTTCCGATAAAGAGCCTTTTTCTCACTTTAGCTCCTCTTGATAGGTTTTGCTTTAATTTTAAAGCTAAAAGAAAAAGTTTAAGAGGGAGAAGATGAAAAAGAGAACAAAGATCGTTGCTACTTTAGGGCCTGCCTCTTCAAATGAGGAAACTCTTACTAAGATGGTTAAGGCGGGCCTCAACGTTGTAAGGTTGAACATGAGTCACGGAAGTCACGCTGAGCATGAGGAGAGGTTTAACCTTGTTAAGGAGGTTGAGAGGAAAACGGGTCTTCCAATTCCTGTTTTAGTTGACCTGTGCGGTCCAAAGATAAGGATAGGTAAGCTACCTAAAGAGCCCCTCTTCCTCCACAGGGGGGATACTATAGTCTTGACCACCGGAGAACCTGTTAAAAACAGGATTCCCGTTAATTATCCGAACCTCCACAGAGAGGTAAAGAGGGGGGAAGTAATTCTCCTAGCTGACGGAGCTTTCAGGTTGAAGGTTAAGGAGGTTAAAGGAAGGGATATCGTCTGTGAGGTTTTAGTCGGGGGACCTTTAACCTCTCATAAAGGGGTTAACCTTCCCCACAGTAAGCTCTCAGTTCCTGCCTTAACCGACAAGGATAGGGATGACGTTAAGTTTGCAGTTGAAATGGGAGCAGACTTTATTGCCCTGTCCTTTGTCAGAAGGGCCGACGACGTCAAGGAGCTGAAAGACCTGATATCCTCTTTAGGCTCAGATATTCCGGTTATAGCGAAGATAGAGAAGCCAGAGGCTGTAAAGAACATTGATCAGATTTTAAAGGTTGCCGATGGGATAATGGTTGCAAGGGGAGATTTAGGGGTGGAGCTCCCCATAGAGAAAGTTCCAGTAGTTCAAAAGATGCTCATAAAGAAGGCCAACGAGGCTGGTAAACCTGTAATAACTGCAACTCAGATGTTAAAGACGATGGTTGATCTTCCCTCTCCCACGAGGGCTGAAGCTACAGACGTTGCAAATGCAGTCCTTGATGGAACGGATGCCCTGATGCTCTCAGAGGAGACAGCAGTCGGCAAGTACCCGGTTAGAGTTATAAAGACAATGGCAAAGATAGCGTCTGAAGCTGAGAAAATTTATCCCTACGAGAGGTATTCAAAACTTACTGCAAAGACTCTTCAGGATTCCCTCTCAAAATCTGCCTGCAACCTCTCAAGGGAGATAAAGGTTAAGGCAATAGTTCCTTTTACGAGGAGTGGAGCGACTGCTCAGGCTGTTTCAAAGTTTAGACCGTCTGTTCCCATTTATGCCGTTACCCACGATGAGAAAACCTTTAGAAGGCTTAATCTCCTATGGGGAGTTTATCCTTTCCTAACCCTTCCTGCTACAACTACTGATAAGGTTATTGAGGAGTCTATGAAGGTTGCTAAGAAGAAGGGGATAGCTAAAAAAGGTGATAGGATTATAGTGCTGGCGGGAGCTCCAACTGGAGTTCCGGGAACTACAAATCTCCTTAAAGTTTTAACCGTTAGGTAAGAGGGACGGGGTGAAAAGGACGATTTCTCTTTCTATTTTTGCTTTCCTTTCCCTTTTAACGGCTTTAAGTGATCTTGATTTGTCTGTTAAGAAAGGACTGATTCTCCTTGAGTTTGGAGCGGTCTTCTGGATTACCGAACTACTTCCCCTTCCTGTTACTTCCCTACTTATACCGGCTTTTGGAGTTCTCCTTGGAGTTAGTTCTGTTAAAGGGGCTTTTTCTTCCTTTGCTCATCCGATAATCTTCCTGTTTTTCGGAGGTTTTGCCTTAGCAACTGCCCTTTCAAAGTACTCCCTTGACAGGTTAATAGCCTCTAAGATTATTTCCCTATCAAAGGGTTCATTCCTTTTGACATCCTTCCTGCTCTTCTTAGCTACAGCCGTTATCTCAATGTGGATAAGTAATACCTCAACAACTGCAATGGTTCTTCCCCTTGCTCTGGGGCTTATAGGGGCGATCTCTTCAGATGAAAGGGTGAAACACTTCATCCTTCTAGGTGTTGCCTACTCTGCAAGCGTTGGGGGAATTGGAACCCTAGTCGGAAGTCCTCCTAACGGAATTACTGCTGCAGAGCTTGGAATGGGGTTTGCCGATTGGCTTAAAGTGGGCATTCCTATTTTTATTATCCTCTTCCCTCTCCTCTTCCTACTTCTATACTTCCTGTTTAGGCCGAAGGTTTTCCAAAAAGTTGAGATTGAGAAAGTTGATCTTTCCATCAGTAGAGAGAGACTCCTTGTCCTGTTTATTTTCGGACTAACCGTTCTTGGGTGGTTGTTCAGTAAGCCGCTATCTCACTTTTTGGGAGTGGGGAAGTACTTTGACTCTGTTGTTGCCGTTGTTGGAGTTTCCCTCCTTTTTGCCTTTAAACTCGTTAACTGGAGGGAAGTTGAGGAGGGAACGGACTGGGGAACCCTTTGTCTTTTCGGTGGAGGAATTGCCCTTTCTCACTTTTTAAAGGTAACCGGAACCAGTAAATTCATTGCTACAACTTTAATAAAAGTAGTTTCGCCCCTTCCAATCTTCTTACTTATCCTTTCCGTTGTCCTCTTTATGATTTTTATCACTGAGCTTATGAGCAACACTGCTACTGCTGCCATCTTTATTCCTATCTTAATTTCTACTGCTAACTCCCTAAACTTTCCTCCTCAGCTACTGGCCCTTCCGGCTGGAATTGCTGCTTCGTGTGCTTTTATGCTTCCGGTTGCTACGCCGCCAAACGCAATTGTTTACGGAACGGGGGCTGTTAGACAGGGGGAAATGATCAGAGCTGGAATTATCCTAAACTTAACCTTTGCCCTTGTTATTTCTCTGTTTTTCTACTTCTACCTATAGTTGGTGCCCGGGGCGGGATTTGAACCCGCACGGCCTTGCGGCCACAGGATCCTGAGTCCTGCGCGTCTGCCAATTCCGCCACCCGGGCAAGTTTGCAAACTATAATATAGTCAAGTTTGTCTTATATGACTATATTGGCTCTTAAACTAAAGCTGGAGGGAGAGATGGAAAGGTTAACTATAGTTTACGACAACAGAGCTGTTGCTCCTTTTAAGGCAGACTGGGGCTTTTCAACCCTCATTGAACTGGAGGATCAAGTAATCCTCTTTGATACTGGAGCAAAGCCGGATGTTCTGGAACACAACTTAAAGTGTGCAGACTTTCCAATTAGCAGTATAGATGCAGTTTTCATCTCCCACAACCACTGGGATCACGTAGGGGGATTACCCTTAATAGTTGAAAGGGTTGAACACTTTGAACTTTACATGCCAGAACCGGACTGCTATGGGTATGAGGAAAAACTACCTGAAAGTGTAGTTTGCGTTCCAGTTTCTGCTCCTACTTACCTTACTCAGAGGACTATTTCAACGGGAATTATGCTCACAGGCCTTGAAGAACCGGAGTACGAACATTCCTTAATTGTAGCTACCCAAATGGGGCCGGTTCTCGTCGTTGGTTGTTCCCATCCAGGAATTGTTGAAATAGCTAGGAGGGCAGTCTCTATAGTGGGCGAGAACTTGTTTTTGACAGTTGGAGGTTTCCACCTTTACAAGTCAACTAGGGAGGAGATTGAGGAAGTTGCTAAGGAGCTTTCTAGGTTTACAGAGTTCGTTGCTCCTTGCCACTGTACCGGTGAGCTTGGAATAGAGGTTTTCGCTGAAGTTTTTGGTGATAAGTTTATAGATGCAAGGGCGGGAGTAGAAATTCCCTTAGAGGAGGTCTAAATGTTTGATGCTTTGGCTGAGAGAGTTCAGTCCGTAATAGAGAAAATAGGAAGGAAGGGTAGGATAGATGAGGAGACCTTAGAGAAAGGTTTGAGGGAAATTAAGCTTGCACTCCTTGAGGCTGACGTAAACTATAAGGTTGTTTCAAACTTTATAAAGGATATTAAGGAAAAGGCCCTTGGAGCAGAGGTTATTAAGGGTGTTAATCCAGCTCAGCAGCTTGTAAAGATAGTCCACGATGAGCTCGTTGAAGTCCTTGGTGGAGAGTCAGCCAAGCTAGAGCTAAAAGGTAAACCTGCAGTTATCCTCCTAATTGGACTTCAGGGTTCAGGTAAGACGACGACGGCTGCAAAGCTTGCTAACTACTTGAAAAAGCAGGGAAAGAAGGTTTTAGCTACATCGGCAGACGTCTATAGGCCTGCTGCTATGCTACAGCTTAAAAAGCTCGGGGATAAAATAGGCGTTCCTGTTTTCCTAGAAGAGGGGGAGAGGGATGCTGTAAAGATAGCTAAGGATGCCTTAAAGAAGGCAAAGGATGAAGGTTACGATGTCCTTATAGTTGATACTGCTGGAAGGCTCCACATTGACCAGGAGCTCCTGGAAGAAGCGAGGAGGATCAAGGAGGAGGTTAACCCTGATGAGACCCTTTTCGTTATTGATTCAATGACCGGTCAGGAGGCAGTTAACATTGCTAAGGCCTTTGACGAATCGGTTGGTATGACCGGAATAATCCTAACAAAAATGGATTCAGACGCTCGCGGAGGTGTTGCCCTCTCAGTAAAAGGAGTTACCGGTAAGCCTATAAAGTTTGCCGGTACTGGTGAGAAGATAGAGGACTTTGAGCCTTTCTACCCTGAAAGGGTAGCTTCACGGATTTTAGGAATGGGAGATATAGTTTCTCTGGTTGAGAAAGCTCAAGAGGTTATAGATGAGAGAGAAGCTCTTTCTATGCAGGAAAAGTTACTCTCTGGAGAGTTTACCCTTGAGGACTTCCGTCAACAGTTGAAGATGATTCAGAGGCTTGGACCAATACAGCAGATAATCAGGATGATTCCTGGGCTTGGTAGTCAAAAGATGCTTAAACAGCTTCAGCAGGTTATAGACGATAAGAAGCTAAAGAGAATAGAGGCCATAATTAACTCAATGACCCCTGAGGAGAGGAGGAACCACGCGATAATAAATGCAAGCAGGAAGAGGAGAATAGCAAGGGGTAGCGGTACGAGTGTTAAAGAAGTTGACGCACTTTTAAAGCAGTTTGTTCAGGCAAAGATGGCAATGAAGCAGATGAGGAAGATGCAGAAGAAGATGGCAAAGAAAGGAGGAAAGTTTCCCTTTCCCTTTATTTAAGCTTGAACTAAATTAGTTTTGGGATAAAATTACCCATCAAAACTTCAAAGGAGGAGAGCCTTGGTTAAGATAAGGCTTAAAAAGATGGGAAGGAAGAAGCTCCCTATCTACAAGATAGTTGTAGCAGAAGCTATGTCAAAGAGGGACGGAAGGGCCGTTGATATCCTCGGTACCTATAACCCTAAGTCTAAAGAACTTCAGCTGGACGTTGAAAAAGTTAAGGAGTGGCTCAGTAAAGGTGCTAAACCGACTCCGAGAGTTGCTTCACTAATTAAGAAGGTTCTTCAGTAAGGAGGTAGGAGATGTCTGCGCTCAAAGAGATGGTAGAGTGTGTAGCAAAGAGGCTCGTTGATAATCCGGATCAGGTTCAGGTAACAGAAACTGAAGGAGAGAGGACTATTGTTATTGAACTGAAGGTTGCACCTGCAGACCTGGGTAAAGTTATTGGAAGGCAGGGTAGGACTGCAAAAGCTTTAAGAACGCTCCTTTCAGCTGCTGCTACTAAGATGGGTAAAAGGGCCGTTCTTGAAATTATTGAGTAGTTCCCTAATAAATGGGGTAGCATTGCTACCCCATTTGTCTTAGCTTGTTAAATACATCGTCAGCGGTTGAATCTTTATCAATAAAGAAAGATCCAAGCTTAAAGTTTATTAGGACATTTCTGTCGCTGTAAGTTTTTGCTCTTAAGTTTAAGAGCATGTTTTTAAGTCTATCTAAGACAACTTCTATATCTCCTCTGTTCTTCAGTGGGAAGACTATTCCAATTAACGTTTCATCAACGAGGAAGAGCATATCGTAAGGTCTTATGTGACCGTCAATGTAGGTTGCTATGTAGGTTATTATAGAATGCCTGTCTGCTGGTGGGATTTCCCCTACCAAAGAAAGCTTAACTCCTACACATCCTAAGCTCTCTTCACTAGTATACTTTGACCTTTCTATCATCCTATAAATTCTTTGCTTAACGAATTTCGCTTTAGGAATGAAGGACTCTTTATCTATTAACTCTCTGTACTCTTCAAGTTCCTTTCCAAGGAGCTCCACTAAGTACTCAACTTCATCAAGTTCCTTTAAACTCTCTTTAAGGAGCCTAAAAGCTTGTTTTATCTTCTCAATTCCAGTATTCATCTATTTCCCGCCTCCCACCTTTAAGGTTACTTAAAAATTTCATCCTTATCTGGAACCTTTGCCCAGTCCTCAAGGAACCTCTCTATTCCTGTGTCGGTTAACGGATGTTTTGAAAGCTGTTTGATTACTTTAAATGGAATAGTTGCGATATCTGCACCGATTAATGCCGCTTGGAGGACGTGTTGAGGGTGTCTTATACTAGCTACGATTATTTCGGTGTCAAACATGTAGTTATCAAAGATCTGAACTATCTGCTCTATAAGTTCCATTCCGTTGTGTCCTATATCGTCAAGCCTACCTACGAAGGGTGAAACGTAAGTAGCTCCAGCCTTTGCAGCTAAAAGTGCCTGTAAGGGAGAGAATACGAGGGTAACGTTTGTCTTTATTCCTTCCTCTGAGAGTATTTTAACTGCCTTTAAGCCTTCCGTCGTCATAGGGATCTTTATTACTACGTTCTCTCCCAACTTTGAAAGGATCCTTGCTTCATCAACCATTCCTTGAGTATCAAGGCTTACCACTTCAAGGCTGACTGGTCCTGGAACAAGGTCAACTATTTCCTTAGCAACTTCCATAAAAGGTCTTCCTGTCTTTGATATTAAGGTAGGGTTTGTAGTAACTCCATCTACCATGCCCATTTCAAGGGCTTCTCTTATCTCGTTAATATCTGCAGTATCAATGAAGAATTTCATACGAAACCTCCTTTAAAGTTTTTGTTATCTTTTCCCCGAAGAAAGAGTTGAAGTTAAGACTGCCAGTTTTTACCTGAACTATCATTAAAGCTACAAGTGCAAGTATAACAAAAATCTCACCGATTCTTCCCGTTCTAAAAAGTTTTAATGAAAGTCGTGGGTAGTATTTTGTTTTGTAAGGGATTCCTAAAGGAGTTAACAAGTCAAGGAGTAGGTGAGAAGCGTAACCTACGGAGAAGGATAGTAAGTAGATTCCTATCTGTTGATTTAGGAAGTCTTTAACGACAACACTGATAAAGAGGAGAACTGGAAGTATTAAAATGTGGTGAGTTATTCCCCTATGGCTGTTAAAGAGGGTTCTATTTTGCCTAAACTTTGGAAGGCCCTTCTTGAGGTCAACGTCTGGAATGAGAGCTCCGACAACAGCCGGAATAAGGGGAAGTTTAAGTGCTGAGGCCAAAACTATTGCTCCAATTATATGGGTTCCTGCCGTCATCTAAAATAGCCCTGAGATAAAGGGGTTTTCCTTAAGTTCTCTCTCCAAAGTTGTGCTTTCCCCGTGGCCGGTGATTAACTTCGTTTTGGGATCAAGCTCGTTTAAGACTTTAAAGATAGAGCTCTTTAGTTGGGAGTAATCGCTCTTAGGCAGGTCGTACCTTCCGATACTTCCTTTAAAGATTAGGTCTCCTACCAAGGCTATCTTCTCTTGGGGACAGTATAGGACTATACTTCCTGGGGAGTGACCGGGAGTGTGGAGTACTTTAAAACTTTTACTCCCAAGCTTTAACTCGTCTCCTTCTTCAATTGTCCTGTCAGGTTGAGGGGAGTACTCTGCTCCAGCCATTTGTCCGATCTCGCTCTCAGTCCAGAAGTTAAGGTCTTTGGCAGCTTGAGGGTGCATTAGCAGTTCAGCATTTGGGAAGTAGAGCTTTGCCCATGAGTTTGCAGCTGTATGATCAGGGTGTTCGTGGGTATTAACTATGTACTTAACGGTTAGTTCTTCCCTATCGATTATGTCCTTAGCCTCTTCAACAGACCTTTTATCTCCAGGGTCAACTAACATGGCTTCTCTGCTCTCTTCGTCCCAGGCTAAAGCAGTGTTTACTAAAATTGGACCGCTGGGTATTATTACTGCCTTCATGATTCTTCCCCTAATATTATGAAGTCTGCAATTTCCTCAAGGTCAATGTACTCGTTTGCCGACTGAATTATCTCCTTTGCCGTTATGCTTTTAAATGAAATTACTTCTACTTTTATTCCTTTTGCTTTAAGGAAGTTTATAAGGTCTATAAAGTCTCCGTCTCCGCTCATTAAAACGACAACGTCAACTTTTCCGTTTTCTGCCATTGCAATTGCGTCTATTGCAATTCCCATGTCCCAGTCGGCTTTGTACTCTACTCTGTCCCAGTTGTAAAACTTCTTCGGTTCCTTTAACTTTACCTCGTAGCCTATACTCCTTAAAACGTGGATGAAACCGTCTTGGTTGACCCTTTCAAGGTCAACTAAGTAAGCTATGGCTCTATATAGCTTCCTACCTCTAACGGCTACTTGAAGGAGCTTTTTAAAGTCAACTCTCCTCCTTAAGGAGTTCTTTGCACCGTAGTAGATATTCTGCATATCTACAAGAACTCCAACAGATAGGTTGTTTAGGTGCCTATCTCTCTCTATCAGTTCCTGTGCCTTCAACTCTCTCCTCCGGATTGATGTCACAAGCGTGGGAGTTCCAAACTGCCAGTGGAGGTTCACAGTAAGGTTCTCTCTCCAGCTGTTTAATGAAACTCGTTAGTTCCTCAGTAGGTATCAGTTTCATACCTATATTGTAAGCCGAAAGGGCGTAAATTACCCCCTTACCTAAGGGTAAGTTGTTAACTGCTACACAGTCTACACCCTCTTTAGCTAATAACTCCGTTAGTTCTATACATTTTCCAAACTTCAGGTTAGCTACAGGATTCTTTATTCTCTTAATCTCTTTTAATTTCCCGTTTTCGTTCTTTAAAAAGAGTATTTCTGGACACTCTGCAAACTTACCGCAGACTCTATCCCCTTCAACGGGAACTGCAAAGAGCTTTTCCTTCTTCTCAACAGGTTCAAAGTGAATTAGTATCTTCTCTATGAAGGGGTGATCTCTCTTTACTTTTGCCTCTACTTCGTGAACTATGTTGTGGGCCTTTTCAAGGTCGTTTGTAAGGACGGAGACTTCTGCCTCTATGAACTTATAACTTCCTGAGCTCCTACCTGTGATACTTTTTACTTCGTAGACCAACGGGTGGGAAAGTATGGTTTCCTTGATTTTATCAAGGGTCTTTTTGTCTATTGAGGCATCAAGGAGGACTTTTAAGGCCTCAATCATAATTTCATAGCCTGCGTGGAATATGAAGAGGAGGATTATTACTACTGCTATCTTTTCTATAATTGGGAAGCCTAAGTAGTTTCCAACAATTCCAGCCAGAACGACTAGAGAGGAAAACATATCCGTCTTTATGTGTTCTGAATCGGCGATGAGGCTTGGGGAGTTAAGTTCTTCTCCCTTTTTTCTCTCATACCTTGAGAAGAAGTAAGTTATGACGATCGTTAAAACTACGGCTCCTACTGCTAGGGGAAGGTTCTTTACTCTGATTACCTCGTCTGAGAAGAGGGAGTCTTTTGCTATTTCATAGCCTGCAAAGAATATGGCAAAGGCACTAACTAGGGAGATTATGTTCTCAACTTTGTAGAGTCCGTAGGGAAAACCCTTTACTTTCATGTTTGCTATTACTATTCCTGCATAGACAGAAAAGGCTGCAGCAAGGTCTGCAAGGGAGTGGATGCCGTCTGCCAAGAGAACCTTTGAGCCAGACAGAATGCCTGCAGAGATTTTTAAGATAGATAGGAACAGGTTTACTAGAATTGAGTAGAGGGCTACTCTTTTTTTCTCTTTAAGTAATTCCATACTTTAAAACCCCAAGAAGTCGTCAAGCTCCTTTTTTGTTGAACTCCTATCTTCCTTCAATTTCTTCCACTCCTCAACTGCACTTATGTCTGTTCCCCCTCTCTTTGATTTTGCAAGTTTAACCTTTACCAGGGCAGGTACTGGTATCATTGTTCCCATAACTAAGGCTTCACCTACGTTAAGTGAAGGAAGCTGTTCAACGAGGTCGGAACTTAAGGATTCTGAAGCCTGTTGAACGTGTTTCTGGTCTCCAGGTTCAACTAACTTGAGAATTACCATATTGTTGGCCTGGGAGAGGGCGTTTGAGTCAAGGGCTTTAGGCCTTTGAGTTACGAGGCATAGCCCAAGTCCAAACTTTCTTCCTTCCCTTGCGATTCTTGAGATCCAGTACCTTGACTTTGTGTTGATTGTTGAAGATGCAAGTATGTGGGCCTCTTCAAGGACCGTTAAGAGGGGAAACTCAAGGCCTCCTTCCTTCTCCCTTACGTATTTCTTCCTTGCGTCAAGGATATTCCTCAGGACGTGGCTTACTACTATGTCTGCTATTTTCTCGTCAACGTGGGATAGGTCTATAACGTTAAGCCTTCCAAATTCAATCTGTTCAACTATCGTTGACTGCTGAAGGTCAAAGAGCTCTGCGTAGAGCTCCTGCATATCCTCAACTTTGTTTATTACCCCAGTTATTGACTTCCTGTCCTCCTTGTACTCTGGGTGTACTTCTGGATCTGTCCACTCCCTGAGTTTTCCAAGGAGAACTCCCCAGAACTCGTCTGCCTCGTAAATTCCGTTTCTGTAGTCCTCAACTGCTTCCTTAAAAGCCCTTCTTAAGTACCTGTCCTGGATGTATGAGCTGTCATCAACGTTTGCAAACTGTCTAAACTCGTAGTAGTTTAGCTTTAAAGGGTTTAGTGTTAACCTTATACTGTTAACAACGGAAGCACCGTCAACTTTAAGGTCAAAGTTGACGTACTCTCCGTGCATGTCAAAGACGAGAACGGTTCCACTCTTTTTTAGGAGCTCCTCAAGAATTACCGAAACCGTGTTTGACTTACCACCTCCAGTAACTGCAAGGACTGCAAGGTGTCTTGAAACAATGCTGTCTATATCTATGAATACGTCAACGTCAGGCCTCGTTAAGAGGTGTCCTAAGTGTATCTTTCTCCCGTCATCCTCTCCAAAGACTTTCCTTAGAGTCTCTGTTGAGGCTGGATATATGTAAGTCCCCGGTTCAGGAGGGACCCTTGGAATCTCCATTCTTCTATCGGGGTTTCCGAGGATTGAGAGTTTTCCCCTAAAGAAGGATGGGTTTCCGGTTAACTTCCTTAACTTCTCGGCCTCTTCCGGCTCAAGGTCTTCTGCGAAAGTCCTGTTAACCCTTTTAACCTCTTTAACGAAGGCTAGGACCCTTCCGTTTTCGTGCTCTATCTCAACGTAGTCTCCAAGCTGGACCCTCTTTGAGCTTACGAACTCTATTTCCCTAGTTGTTGGCTCCCCTATGCATATCCCAAGAGGTTCCATCTTTCCTCCTAAGTTGGAATACTTAAAATTATAAGAAGTTATACTTTGAGGAGGGTAAAGATGTCTGTTTTAGTTGAATTTGCCATGTTCCCTACGGATAAGGGAGAAAGCGTCAGTCCTTACGTTGCAAGAATTATAAAGATGATTGATGAGAGCGGAGTTCCTTACAAGTTAACTCCTATGGGAACGGTCTTTGAAACCGAAACCATGGCCGAAGCCTTAAAAATTATTGAGAAAGCTTACTCTCTTCTTGAGCCAGACTGTAACAGAGTTTACTGCGTAGCTAAGTTTGACATCAGGAAGGGTAAGAGTGGAAGGCTGGTTCAGAAGATAAAGTCTGTGGAGGAGAAGATAGGAAAGGAGGTTAGCAAGTAGGTATTGTTTGGCCTATATTATTTGGTGCGGAGCAGGACGAGGGGTCGCTGGCCTTGAGGCCAGAGGAAAGTCCGGGCTCCACAGGGCAGGGAGCCGGCGTTGAGCCGGGCAGGGGCGACCCTGCGGAAGGGCCACAGAAACGAAACCGCCACCTATAAGGTGGTAAGGGTGAAAGGGTGGTGTAAGAGACCACCGCTTCAACCCGCAAGGGTTGAAGGCACGGCAACCCCCTTCCGGAGCAAGGCTAAATAGGCTGGCGCTTGAGGGTGGCCCGCCCGATGCCAGCGGGTAAGCCGCACAGATAAATGACCCCAGAAAACAGAACCCGGCTTACGGCCTGCTCCGCAGAAATTATCCCTCAATTACTTTAACGAAGACTCTTCTCGTCCTTGGTCCATCAAACTCACAGAAGTATATGCCCTGCCAGGTTCCAAGAAGGAGCTTTCCATTTTGGACTATTACCGTCTGGTTACACCCTATTAGACTTGACTTTATGTGGGCTGCAGAGTTCCCTTCTGCGTGTTCGTAGAAGGGCTCTCTCCATGGAACTAACTTTTCAAGAGAGTTAATTATGTCTTTCCTTACCGTTGGATCTGCGTTTTCGTTAATTGTTACTCCTGCAGTTGTGTGGGGAACGTAGATAACGCATATACCGCTCTTTACCCCAGACTGTATAACTATTGATTCAACCTGTCTTGTAATGTCAATAAACTGGTTTCTACCTGTAGTTTTTAGGGTAATTTCGTAGACCAAGGCATCCTCCTCGTTTGTCCTTTTCTTAAATTTTATCAGTCTAAATCTTGCCCAAACTGGTAGTTGTCTATTAGCCTTGTATTCCCTACAAAGACCGCTAGAGCAATGGTATCCCCTTCCTTAACTTCTTTAACTGGCTTTAAAGTTTCCGAATCAACTATTTCTACGTAATCTATCTTCTTTACTAGAGGGTATGAAAAGATTAGTTTTTCAACTTCTCTCTTTATCTCTTCCGCTCTCCTTTCTCCTCTTTCAAAGAGTTCCTTTGCCAGCTTAATTCCTCTGTATAGTGCAACGGCACTTTCCCTTTCCTTAGGGGAGAGGTAGGTGTTCCTTGAGGATAGGGCCAGTCCGTCCTCTTCCCTCACTATCGGACAGCCTACTATCTCTACAGGTATGTTTAAGTCCCTGACTAATCTCTTAATGACCTGGAGTTGCTGAAAGTCCTTCTTTCCAAAGTAGGCCCTGTGAGGCCTGACTATGTTAAGTAGTTTTGTTACTACCGTTGCCACTCCCCTAAAGTGGCCCGGCCTCTTTGCTCCGCACAGTCCCTCTGTTAACCCTGTAACTTCAACGAAGGTTGAGTAGCCTGTAGGGTACATCTCCTCGGAGGAAGGGTGGAAGAGGTAGTCAACTCCTTCCCTCTCAAGGAGCCGAGAGTCCTTTTCTAGATCCCTTGGATACTTTTCAAAGTCCTCGTTCGGTCCAAACTGGGTAGGGTTAACGAATATACTCACAACGACGATGTCGTTTTCCTTCCTAGCCCTTCTAACAAGGGATAAGTGTCCTTCGTGAAGGTATCCCATTGTTGGGACAAAGCCTATTTCTCTCCCTATTTTCCTGTAACTTTCACCTATTGCCTGCATCTCTTTAACTGAGCTGATTATTCTCATTTCCTATTTCTCCCTCAGCGATTAGTTTTCCCTTTACTATTCCGGCTCCAAGCAGGACTACTGTTGCCGAGTAGTAGATCCACATTAGGAAAATTATAAGGGCGGCAAAGGAACCGTAAAGGATACTTACTTTTGAAACGTTAAGGACGAACCAGATGAAGGCCTTTTCAACCAGGATTAGTATAAAAAATATTACTCCTGAAATCTTTAATATAAAAGGAAACTCTATGCTAACCGGTAGGAGGAAATAGTAGACGAAAACTAAGGTTATGAAGAGCAGAAGGAGAACTAACAGTGAAGAAAGGAAGGAGAGCTCCGGGAACTGAGGAAGGAGTAAGGCAAGGACGTACTTGGCGATGTAAAGTAGGAACATTAAGATCCACAGGAGGAAGATAGAGAGGATTATTACTGTGTGTCTGTAAATAAAACCTGCCGGGTTTTCAACTTTGAGGATTTCAGAAAATGAACGCTCAAGGGAGAGGAAGATTCCCCTTGAAAACCACAACATGACGAGTGCTGCAGTTCCGCTTATTACTCCTGACTTATCTAGAACCTTTTCTATCTGAAGGAAAATCGGCTTTAGCGGTGATTCAAAGAGCTCCTTTGGAATTAGGTTTTTAAAGTCAACGTGAAATACCACCATTCCAAGGAAGAATAGGAAGATGAAGAGGGGGATAATTGACATTAGGGTGTAGTAGGCTATTGAGGCAGCAAAGAACTGATAGTCGCTTTCAAAGGTATCGCAGACGGCAAAGAAGAAGTAGTTTATGAAACTCTTTCTCTTTAAAAACCTTCTACAGATCATATATCTTCCCTTAATAGGACAAAGTCATCCCTGTGGATGCAGAGTTTAGAAGTAGAGAGCTCCTCTTTAGAACATCTAACTATTCCTTTACCTACAAGCTTTCCGTTTAAGCTGAAGACTTCAACTGCGTCTCCCTTTTTAAACTCACCTTCACACCTTTTTACTCCTCTTGACAGAAGGCTTTTTTCGCCCTTTACTAGGGCCTCTTCGGCTCCCTGGTCAATAAAGAGCTTCCCCTTTGGCTTCATGAGGTAGAGTATCCTGTATCCTTTTGCCTTCAACTTCTTACACGGCATTACCAGAGTTCCTAATCTCTCCCCGTTTAAGATTCTCTCAAGGACTCTTTCTTCTCTTCCTCCAGCTATTATTACTGGAATCCCTTTCTTCGCCGCCTTTGCAGCTGCTTCTATCTTAGTCGCCATTCCTCCGGTTCCAAACCTCGTCTGGGTTGAAAAGTCGCAACTTTCAAGGATTTCCCTTACGTCCTCTATTACAGGTATTAGCTTAGCGTCAGGGTTGTTTTCCGGGTTTTTATCAAATACTCCCGGACTCGTTGTTAGGATTACTAAAAGGTCTGCATCAACAAGGACAGAAACGTGGGCTGAAAGGTTGTCGTTATCACCTATCCTAATCTCTTCGGTGCTCAGGGTGTCGTTTTCGTTAACGACGGGAATTACTCCCAGCTTAAAGAGCGCGTTGAACGTATTTTTTGCATTGTGAAACCTCTCCTTTGACCGTAAGTCCTCTGCAGTGAGCAAGACCTGTCCTACCTTAAGGTTAAACCTTTTGAAGGACTCCCTGTACTCTGCCATGAGGTAGGGCTGACCTACTGCCGAGAGGGCCTGCTTTTCAGAGAGGGAGAAGGGCTTTCTCCTTAACTTGAGAGCCTTTATTCCGGCTAAGACTGCCCCGGAGCTCACCAGGACTACCTCTACTCCCTTTCCCCTCAAAGAGGCTATCTGCCGGGTTAAAGAGTCTATAAACTCCCTGTTTAATCCATCTTCCCCTGCAAGGAGCTGAGAGCCTACTTTAACTACTACCCTCTTAGCCTTCCTCAGCATTTTCCTTTTCTAACTCCTTAAGTTTGCTTGCAACGAAGTTTAAGAGCTCCTGCATACCCTCACCTGTTACGGCGGAAACTGCAAAGAAAGGATAACCTTTTTCCTCAAAGTACTTCTTCAACCTCTCCAGTTTGCTCCTATCGGTTAAAGCGTCAATCTTAGTTCCTACAACAATCTGGGGCTTCTCCTTTAGCTTAGGAGAGTAGAGTTCAAGCTCCCTATTGATTTTCTCAAAGGCCTCTTCAGGTTCCATCTCAGGGTTCGTTAAGTCAATTAAGTGGAGGAGTAGCTTAGTCCTTTCAACGTGTTTTAAGAACTCGTGTCCGAGCCCCTTACCTTTATGGGCTCCCTCTATCAGCCCAGGAATGTCTGCGACTACGAAGGAGAAGTCTCCAACCTTCGTTACACCTAAAATGGGCCTTAAGGTTGTAAAGGGGTAGTCTGCAATCTCTGGTTTTGCCTTTGAGATTCTGCTTAGGAAAGTTGACTTTCCGGCGTTGGGGAAGCCTACGAGTCCAACGTCTGCTAGAAGTTTCAGCTCAAGTTCAATCCACCTTTCCTCTCCGGGCTCTCCAGGTTCGGCAAAGTCGGGAGCTCTCCTAGTGGGAGTTGCAAAGGCTGCATTTCCCCTACCTCCTCTACCTCCCCTTGCAACAATTAACTTCTGACCGTGTTGCGTTAGGTCTCCCAGGATTTCTCCCGTTTCTGCATCCTTAACAACTGTCCCTACGGGAACCTTAATTTCAAGGTCTTTCCCGCTCCTTCCGCTTCTTTTGTTTCCCTCTCCGTGCCTTCCCCTCTCAGCCCTGTAGTGGCGTTTGTACTTAAAATCAAGGAGGGTATGGACGTTCCTATCGGCAACAAGAATAACGTCTCCTCCTTTACCTCCGTCGCCTCCGGAGGGTCCACCTTTTGGAACGAACTTCTCCCTCCTGAAGGCTACGCAACCGTTACCTCCGTGGCCTCCTTGTACGTAAATTTTTGCTCTATCTATAAACTTTGCCATAATTTCCTCCCAATACTGTTTGCAGACTTAAAATAGTTTTTTAACCTTATCCTTTCAACGGAGGAGGATGTGAAGAAAATTTTAGTTTTCTTACTTCTCATTCCTTTCCTTCTCATAGGAGGGTGTTTTGAGGAAAGTAAAACTGGTGAAAGTTCGGAAGTTAAGGTATTAACTGAACTTGGATACAAGGGGCTTGAATTTTACGAGAGGGTAGGGGGCCACACGATACGCCGCCACGTTGGAAAGGACTACAGTTGGCTGGTAAACAGGCTGAGGGAAGAGCCTAGGTTAAGGGCGGCAAGTTCCTTTTACGATTTGGCCACTGCTGAAAGGTGTGTTAGAAGGGCTATTTACTTTAACAGGGATAAGATTGTGTCCTGGTTGAAAAGTCCACACTCTCCTGACAAGCTGGTTTTGACTTACAGTTGCTCTGAACCTGTAGGAATTAAGGTAGAGAGAGTGACTAGGAATAAATTCAGAAAGATTACTTCCCATAGAGTTAGGGTTATATTAAAGAAGGATGATTCTTACGGCTTTATAGTTCTAACTGCATATCCTTCGTAGGGAGGATGAGGTGGACTACGAGAAGGAGAGGGTTTTTGAGGAGAAGTACCCTTACCTCTATTCGCTCCTAGCAGCCTTTGCTTACGGTGTAGAGGAGGGGAAATCTGACTGGGATATAGTAAGAGAAGAGGTTACAGAGTGCGAAAAGGCTGAAGAACTTATAAGGGAAATAGAAGATTTCTTAAAGAACAATCCTGCAAACTTTGAGCACGTTGTGGGTGACGTTGCAAACTATTACTTTGACGACACCAACGATTTTCTCAGGTGGATGGGGCAGGTTAAGAGGTACATCCTGTCTATAAAAGGGAAGCTCTGTGGATAGGAATAAGCTTGACCTATCTACTTTTTTAAAGGAAAAGTGCAAGTTCTATCAGTTTAAGGACGGCTTTAGGTTTGGAACTGATACCTTTCTCCTTGCAGATTTTGTTAGGGTTAAGGGGGAAGAGAGGTTAGTTGACCTTGGAACAGGGTGTGGGGTTATACCTATCCTCCTTCTCCTTAAATACCCCAACCTTACTGCTGTAGGTATTGACGTCCTTGAGGAAAACGTTTACCTCTCAAAGAGGAACGCTGAAGTTAACGGAGTTTCAGATAGGTTTGAGGCCGTTCACCTTAACGTTAGAGACGTTAAGAAGCTCTTCCGTTCAGGTGAGTTTGACGTTGCAGTCTCAAATCCGCCCTTTGTAGAGGTTGGAAGGGGAAGTCTATCAAAAGGAGGCCATAGGGCAGTTGCAAGGCAGGAGCTCTTTGCAACTCTTGAGGACTTCATTAAGGCTGCCTCTTACCTACTTAAAAATAAGGGAAGGTTTTACCTTCTTTTGCCTACAGTTCGGTTTGTTGATGGACTTTGTCTCTGCAGGAAGTACTCCCTTGAACCTAAGAGGCTTCGCTTCATCTATCCTGAAGAAGGTAGGGAGGCCAACCTCTTTCTTCTAGAGTGTTTAAAGGGAGGAGGTAAAGGGATTACCGTTGGACCTCCCTTGATCGTTTATAAAGACGCAGTTAAGAGGGTTTACACTGAAGAGGTTGAAAGGAAGTATTCCTCTTTCCTTTAGGTTTCCTAAATTTAAAGTAAGAGCTTTAATTTTTAACATCTTTGGAGAGGGGGAAGTATGAGTAGTTATCAGAGCAAAGAGGTTGGAAAGACAAAGGCTATTTTAATATCCCTTGCCAACGGAGATAAGATTGTAGGGGTGAATGCTGGGGATATAAAAACTTACGGAGAGCTAGGAAGCGTGAAGGTTTTAGACTATGCATTTTTGATATCTCTTGATCCTTTGAGATTCCTTGCATTCCTTGATACTATTGAGATTTACTATTCAAATTTAGTTTTTATATCAATGCTTGATGAGGAAAATCCTATATATAGAAAGTATATAGAGGAAGTGAAGAGCTTGAGGTATAAGAGCCTATCGGAGAAAACGATTAGCTCTTTCAGTTCTTTTAAGAGCTAGAAAAGCTCTTTGGGTTAAAGATTGAATAGAGTTCCCAATCCCTTCCCTTCTTCCTTACTTCTGCGACTGCTCCCTTTTTAAACGCAAGCTTTGCAGGTGATATACAGGTAATTGAGTTTAAAAAGAGCGAAATGTCCGGCTCGTGGCCTATTAAGGCTAAATTTCCCCTGTTTTCCTTTATTACAGATAGGTAATCATCAGGTTCGGCATCAGGCTTTAGCCTTTCGTCAACCTTAACTTTTACATTCAAGAGCTCTGATATGATTTCGGCGGTTTTTAGGGCCCTTTCACATGGAGAGGAGATGACTTTAACTTTCTTTGGGAAGATCGGTTTAAGCCATTTAATAAAGGCCTTAAACTCTTCAATACCCTCTCTGGTTAAGGGCCTTTTGCAGTCATCACCCTTCCACTCTTCCCTCTTTAAAGCCTTAGCGTGTCTTACAATGAATACTCTCTTACCCATCTTTCAAAGTACTCCTGTGAGTTAAAGTCCCTCTTCTTTGGCCTTGTGTACGTACCGTCTGGCTGAAGGATTCTGGCCTTTGCAGTATCCTTTAACTGGATTTCCAGAATTTCCTTAAGCTTCTCTTTCAACTTTGGTTCCTCAATAGGAGTAAGGGTTTCAACCCTCCTGTGGAAGTTCCTGGGCATCCAGTCTGCACTGCTTATGTAGACTTCATCTTGGCCCTGGAAGAAGAATATCCTTGCATGTTCAAGGTATTTCCCGACGATACTTATAACCTTTATGTTTTCACTTATTCCTTCAATTCCGGGCCTTAAACAGCATATTCCCCTGACTAAGAGTTCTACCTTTACTCCCCTCTGAGAGGCCCTGTAGAGGGCCTGAATTACTTCAGGGTCAACTAGGGAGTTCATCTTTGCAACTATCCTCTCCCTCTCATTTTCAATCAAGGATAGGACTTTCTCCTTCAGGTTAACGGGGGATATGTAGAGCTTTTTAAGCTCTGGAGGGTGGAAGTAGCCTGTTATAACGTTGAATATCCTTGAAACGTCCCTTCCGATTGTCTCATCGCTCGTTAGGTAGCTGACGTCCGAGTAAACCTTCGCCGTTTCAACGTTGTAGTTGCCGGTTCCTATGTGAACGTAGCGCTTTATCTTTCCCTCTTCCTTCCTCACTATCATTAGGAGTTTTCCGTGGGTTTTAAGGCCGGGAACTCCGTAAACTACGTGTACACCGTCCTCTTCAAGTTTCCTTGCCCAAACTATGTTGCTCTCCTCGTCAAAGCGGGCCTTTAGCTCAACTACTGCAGTTACCTCTTTGCCCTTTTGGGCTGCCTTACTTAAGGCTTCAACGATCGGGGAGTTCCTTCCAACCCTGTATAGGGTCTGTTTTATTGCAAGGACGTTAGGGTCTTCTGCAGCTTCTTCTATGAGCTCAACTATTGGGTCAAAGGACTCGTAAGGGTGGAAGAGAATTGAACTGCTGTTCTTCAGTGCCGTGAATACTTCAACTTCAAACTGAGGAGGGTAGTACGGGACGTAAGGGGTAAACTTAAGGTCTGGCCTATCTACCTGTTTATAAAGGCTCCAGAGGTCCGATAGCTTGAGGGGAATTCTCATCCTGTAAATGTCATCTTCGCCCAACTCAAGTTCATCTTTTAAGAGGGAGATAGTTAGCTCTGAACCACCGTTTATTTCAAGTCTAACCGGCTCTCCAAATTTCCTGTTCCTAAGCCCCTTCTCTATTGCCTCTAGTAGGTCGTCAGCCTCGTCTTCCTGGATTACTATGTCTGCATCTCTTGTTACTTTAAAGGTGGCGTAACTCCTTATCTCCTGTTGGGGGAAGAGCTCTTTAAGGTGGTTAACGATTACCTCCTCAAGGTAGACGAACTTTCCCTCTTCAAGCTCAACGAAGCGAGGGAGAACTTTTGGTATTGGAACGAGGCCAAAGCGGAGCTCCTCCCCTATCATTTCAACTATTATGTTGAAGGAGAGGGATGGAAGGTGAGGAAAGGGATGGGTTAAGTCAACTGCAAGAGGAGTTAAAACGGGGAAGATAAACTCTTTAAAGTACTTATCTGCCTTCTTCTTTAACCTGGATGGGAGCTCCCTATAAGTGTAGATGTGAATACCTTCTTTCTTTAAGAGGGTTAAGAGTTCCTTGTAGGTTTTTTCAGTTTCCTTTAGGAGCTCCCTCGTCTTCCTTGAAATTTTCTTCAGCTGCTCTTTTGGAGTTAAACCGTCAAAGGAAGGTTTGTTTATTCCTGCGGAGACCATTTTCTTAAGGCCTGCAACTCTTATCATGAAGAACTCGTCAAGGTTTGTAAAGAAAATTGCTATGAACTTTAACCTCTCTAGTAGAGGGTTCGTTTTGTCCTGAGCTTCCTCTAAGACCCTCCTGTTAAACTCAAGCCAGGAGAGCTCCCTATTTATGTAAAGTTTCGGGGACTTTAAATCTACCTTTGGCTTTCCTTCTCCCATTCCTTTAGCACTCCCCCTTTAGAACTACCGTCTCGTAGACGAGTCCTTCCCTTAAACCGTACTTTGAAATTATCAGTTCCTTACACTTAAAGATATCCATTAGCTCAAGAGCAACAATTGAGGCAACCGCAACGGTTTGGGCCCTCTTTATTGAAACTCCGAAGGCTTTGGATATCTCTTCAGGGCTCATCTTAGTTAACCTTCCTGTAATTTCTTTGAGCTGTTTCTTTTTTATCCTCTTTTTCCCCGAAATTTTCTTAAGGGCCCTTATACTTCCCCCTACACCTACCAACTTGTCGCTCTCGTAAATTGAAAAGTCGTAAGGGTTAACGTAGTGGCGTACTTTCCACCTTATCCTGATAGGATCTTCAACTCTCCCTTCCCTTACAGCCTCTTTAAACTCAAGGGTTCCTAAGGGGTAGCTCTTACAGAAGTTAGGCTTACCCCCTTTAATTTCGCAGATCTCTAAACTTCCACCTCCGATGTCAAACAAAAGCCCTTCCTTCAGCTTTACGTCAAGGAGAGCTCCTAGAGCAGAGTAGTAGGCCTCTTCCTCCCCAGATAGAACTTTCACTTTAAAAAGGTCTTCAATTGCCTCAAGAACTTCCTTCCTGTTCTCTATGACCCTAAGGGTGTAAGTACCAACGGCTATGGTGCAGTCGGGTTTTACCTCCTTAAGGCTCTCCCTGAAACTCTCAAGGACGAGCCTTAACTTCTCTACTCCTTCCTTCTTTAGTCTCTTCCCTTCTACGAAGTTTAGAAGCCTTAAGTATATTGACTCTGAGTAGATTTTCTTAATTTTCTCACCCTTAACCTGGTAGACAAACAGTTTTACAGTGTTTGAGCCTATATCAACTACTGCAACCTTTTTCAAAGTTCAACTCCTAAGTGCTTTTAAGGCTACCTCCTGAAGAGGCTGGAGTAGAGGCGGTGGAGTTGTTGGTGGAAAGGCTGAGTTAAGGAGACTTGCAATCTCAACTGCCCTCTTCCTCTCCTCAATTAACCTGTTTACGACCTCAACGAGTGCCCAAACGCTCCTGCTCTTTCCTTTAAACTCCCCTCCTACCAGCTCGCCCTTGTCGTTAAAGAAGAGCTTAACGGTTAAGGGATTACACCCAGGGAATGACCCCGGATAAGCATCTGTAGAAATTACTTTGTTCCCTTTAAACTCTCCTTTAGTGTAACCTGAGAAACCAAAGAACTCTCCGCCAACTTCGGTTATTCCCGATGGAACTATTCCCCTATCCTTAACTTGGGGGCCTAAAAGGTTTATAGCAGCAATTCTTCCGTCTCTTGCCGAGACTGAGGCGAGCATTCCTGGGATTTTCTTCCCGTCAATGGAGCACAGGTGGGATATGCAGTTTCCAGCAGCTAAAACGTTATCTGCAGATGTCCTTAGGAAATGGTCAACCTCTATAAAGCCACGGTTGTCTACCTTTATTCCTCCATCAACTGCAAGTTTTGTATTTGGAATAAACCCTATGAAGGTTAAAACCAGGTCTGTTTTAATGCTTCCCTCTTTAGTGATGACCTCCTCTACTCTCTCCTTTCCTTTAAACCCTTCCACCTTTTGGTTCTTTAGAACCTTTACTCCCTGTTTCCTGAGTTTTTCCTCTATCTCCCTCTCAGTTTCCTCTGAAAAGACTCCAGAAGCAATGTGATTTGATGCCTCAATTACAAAAATATCCTTTCCTTTAAAGTTTTGGCTTATTTGGTCTGCAAAACCCAGTGAGATAAAACCAGCCCCAATAAGTGTAATTTTCTCTGCCCGTTCAACCTCTTCCTTTATCCTTCTAACTCCCTGCGTCGTTGTGTCTATGTAGTAGATACCTTTTAGGTCGCAGCCGGGTACGTTTAACCTCCTTGGTAGCCAGCCGGTTGATAGGATGAGCTTTTCGTACCTTATCCTCTTTTTTGGAGTAAAGATGGTGCCGGAGCTAGGCTCAACAGCTGTTACCCTATCAATTAGAAGCTTGCCGAACTCCCTAACCTTTTCAAGGGGATATACGTTCTTCTCTAAAGGGACCTTTCCACCGATTACGTAGGGAATTGAACAGGGAATTTGCAGGTCTTCCCTGTCGTTTATCAGTAAAAGTTCCTTTTCGGGGTAGAGCCCCCTTACTGTTTTTGCAGCGTTAAACCCTGCAGGTCCTCCTCCAACGATTACTACATCGTAAAACTCCATCTCCTCCTCCTCAGATAGGTTATTCCTGCCCTATAAACTCAAGGCACTTTTCTACTTCCCACTTACTTCCCAAAATCACCGGGACTCTCTGGTGGAGCTCCTTAGGAACGACTTCTAAAATCGGTTTCTCTCCGGTTGAGGCCATTCCACCGGCTTGTTCAATTAAGAAGGCCATTGGGTTTGCCTCGTAAAGGAGCCTAAGTTTACCGCTGGTGTTCTTCTTATCTGCAGGGTAAATGAAGATTCCACCTTTAAATAGGGTTCTGTGGACGTCAGCAACCATTGAACCGACGTACCTTAGCGTGTACTTCTCCTCTTTTAGTGAATCTACGAACCTCCTCAAACCTTCATTTGTCCACTTGTTCCTGTTGGCCTCGTTTATTGAGTAGATCTTTCCTTTCTCAGGCATCTTTACTTCTGGGTGGGAGAGTAGGTAATTGCCGCTTTCTGGATCGAGTGTAAAGGCAACGACTCCCCTTCCTAGGCTCATTACGAGCATAGTTGACGGTCCGTAAATTACGTAGCCTGCAGCAACCTGCTCTCTACCAGGTTTCATAATACTGTCCTTCTGTATTGAGAAGATTGTTCCGATGCTTACGTTAACGTCAATGTTTGAGGAACCGTCAAGGGGGTCAAAGGCTACTGCGTAACCCTTCTCAGAAACTATGAGGCAGTCCTCTACCTCTTCCGATGTTATCTGGCATGCTTTGCCGCAGTTCTTTAAGCTCTCAATCAGGATTTCGTTTGCAAGTTCATCAAGCTTTTGGACTTCCTCTCCCTGAACGTTAACCTTTCCGGCACTTCCAAGTACTCCGAGGAGTCCTGCTTTCCTTACTTTTCCTGCAATTTCCTTTGTAGCGGTGGCTATCTCGTTTAATAGGAGTATGAGTTCATCGTCCAGCCACTCCATCTCTTCCTTCTTCTGAAACAGGTAAACTGAAAGTGGAACGGCCATCTTTTCCTCCCCGCTCTAGTTTTCTGTTATTTTACAGCCTCTCTCCTTCGTCCTTAGCATTCCGCATGCTGCCGATATGTCTTGGCCCCTTGATTCCCTAATGAAGGCTGCTATGTTCCTGTCCCACAGAACTTTCTGAAACTCTTCAATTTTTTCCCTCGGTGTTGGCTCAAAGGGAGCTCCAGGGTAAGGGTTGAAGGGTATCAGGTTTACCTTAACTGGTAGGCCTTTGACCATCTTTGCAAGCCTTTTTGCGTCTTCCAGAGAATCGTTAACGTCTTTCAGCATAACGTACTCAATCATTATTCTCCTGTTGTTATCTGCAGGGTATTTCCTTAGAACTTCCATTATCCTGCTAATCGGGTATTTTCTGTTGACGGGAACCAGGTAGTTCCTTACCTCATCGGTCGTTGCGTGTAGGGAGATTGCAAGTTTTACTCTGTTCATCTCCTTTGCCATTCTTTCAATCCCCGGAACTATTCCAACGGTTGAAATAGTTAACTTCCTGGTTGATAAGTCCAGCATATCTCTGTTGGTCATGATTTCAACGGCTTTCTTAACGTTATCAAAGCTTAAAAGGGGCTCTCCCATTCCCATAAAAACGACGTTTGAAATCCTCCTCTCCTCTCCTACGTCCCTCTGGACTGCTATGTACTGTTCAACGATTTCCGATGGAGTAAGGTTCCTGGTGAACCCGTCCTTTGCAGTTAAGCAGAACTTACATCCGATGGGGCACCCGACCTGTGTGGAAACGCAAATGGTGTTCCATCCCCTTTCCGGAATGAATACGCTCTCTATTCTGTTTCCATCTCTTAGCTCAAATAGGTACTTTCTCGTTCCGTCTGAGGATTCCTCTACTTTGACTAGTTTAAGGGGGTGGAGTTCAGCTTTTTCCGAAAGGAGCTTCCTTACCTCCTTTGATAGGTTGGTCATCTGTTCAAATGAGGAAACTCTCTTTTTGTAGAGCCACTGGGCTATCTGCTTTGCCCTGTAGCTTTCAAGCCCCAGTTCCTTTACAAAGTCCTTTAGTTCTTCCATAGTCAAACTCTTTATATCAACTTTCTCCATCTCTTCTCCTCTTAATAGTTCTGTAGATTCCGTAAAGGGTTGAACCGATAAAGACAACCGTTATGAGGACAGAAAGGCCAAGGCTTAACTTACTCATCAATTTCCTCAGCCTCGTCTATGAGCATTACTGGAATGTCGTCAACTATCGGGTATGCCAGCTTACACTTATGGCATATGAGCTTTTGCTCCTTCTCTCTGTACTCCAGGTCTCCCTTACACTTTGGGCATGCAAGGACTTTTAGGAGCTCTTCAGGAATCATAATTACCTCCAAAGATGGCTTGACACACTAAAACATAGGGCATATCTTTCTTAATCGCAACGCGGAGGGGTGGCCGAGTCTGGCTGAAGGCGGGTGACTTGAAATCACCTGAGGGCCTAACCAGCCCTCCGGGGGTTCAAATCCCTCCCCCTCCGCCACTAATGGGCCCGTAGCTCAGCTGGTAGAGCAACGGACTTTTAATCCGTAGGTCGGAGGTTCGAATCCTCCCGGGCTCACCACTTTATTTTTTTGGAGAGGTGGCCGAGCTGGCTGAAGGCGCCCGCCTGCTAAGCGGGTGTACGGGTTAAAGCCCGTACCGCGGGTTCGAATCCCGCCCTCTCCGCCATCAAGCCTTAATCGTCCATTGCGGGCGCCAATTCCCTTAAAAATGAAAAGCCCCGCTTAAGCGGGGCTTTTTTATTTGCGTTTCTTACCTTAAGTTCCCATCTCCCAAGAGTTCAGATACTCTACCTGTTCGGGGGTCAACTGGTCTATCTCTATTCCCATAGATTTGAGCTTAAGTTCTGCAACGCTTCTATCTATGTGTTCCGGAACGGTGTAGACGTTTGGTTCTAGGTTCTTCCCTTCTTTGACCAAATACTCTGCACTTAGGGCCTGGTTGGCAAAGCTCATATCCATAACTGAAGCCGGATGTCCCTCAGCTGCTGCCAAGTTGACGAGCCTACCTTCGGCAAGCAGGTAAATTCTCCTTCCGTCATCTAAAGTGTACTCGTCAACGAATGGCCTTATTCTCTCCTTCTTAATGGCCAACTTCTCAAGTGCCGGTATGTCAATCTCAACATTGAAGTGCCCTGAATTGCAGACTATTGCTCCGTCCTTCATTACTTTAAAGTGTTCTTCCCTTATTACGTGGATATTACCGGTAACTGTACAGAAGAAGTCTCCAATCTTTGCAGCCTCAAGCATGGTCATTACCCTAAATCCGTCCATCTTTGCTTCAATGGCCTTAATCGGGTCAACCTCAGTGACGATTACGTCAGCTCCCATTCCTTTAACCCTCATTGCAACGCCCTTACCACACCAACCGTAACCTGCCACAACGAAGGTAGAACCTGCAATGAGCCTGTTTGTCGCCCTTAAAATTCCATCTATCGTTGACTGTCCGGTTCCATACCTGTTGTCAAAGAGGTGTTTCGTTAAGGCCTCATTTACGGCTATTACTGGGTAGGTGAGAGCTCCGTCCTTTGCCATCGCCCTCAACCTGATTACGCCGGTTGTTGTCTCCTCGGTTCCTCCAATTACTTCAGGTATAAGCTCTCTGTGTTTCATGTGGAGTGTAGATATTAAATCTGCACCGTCGTCCATCGTTATGTTAGGTCTCCTCTTTAAGACCTCCTCAATGTGTATGTAGTAAGTTTCCTCATCCTCTCCCTTTATGGCAAAAACTGGAATGTTGTAGTGCTTAACTAGGGCCGCTGCTACGTCATCCTGAGTTGATAGGGGGTTTGAGGCGCAGAGGTAAACTTCAGCTCCCCCTTCCTTTAAGGTTCTCATTAGGTTGGCGGTTTCCGTTGTAACGTGGAGGCAAGCTCCGATTCTTATTCCTTTGAGGGGCTTCTCCTCCATAAACCTCTTCCTTATCTCCTTCCTGAGAACCGGCATGTCCATTTCGGCCCATTCTATCCTCTTCTTACCCTCATCTGCAAGGTTTAAGTCCTTAACGTGGAACTCCATCTTTCCTCCTTAGCTCTTTAAGAGTCTTTTTACCTTTTCGTAAATTTCCGGAAGCCTATCAATTAAGGCTTGAATTTTCCTCCATTCCCTGTAGGGCCTTGCTGGAAATCCTGCGTAAGTTCCCGGCTCTTTTAGGCTCTTTGTAATCCCTGACTTGGCGCCTACGGTTATGTTATCCCCAACTTCAATGTGGCCGGCAACTCCGACTTTCCCTGCAAGGGTAACGAAGTTCCCTATCTTCGTACTTCCGGAAATTCCAACTTGGGAGACTATGAAACAGTATTTTCCTATCTTTACGTTGTGGCCTATTTGAACTAGATTATCTATTTTCGTTCCTTCACCTATTAAGGTCTCCCCTATCGTTCCCCTGTCTATCGTCGTGTTGGCGCCTATTTCAACGAAGTCCTCAATAACTACCCTTCCCCTTTGAGGAACTTTGTATATTTTCATCTCCTTTTTGCTGAAGGCGTATCCGAAACCGTCTGAGCCGATTACGGTTCCAGAGTGAACCCTCACTCCCCTTCCTATTACCGTTCCGTCGTAGATTGAAACGTTGGGAAAGATAACCGTTCCCTTACCTATTTGACAGTTGTTACCTACGTAAACGCCGGGAAATATGAAGCAGTTGTCCCCTATGGTCGTGTTTTCCCCTATAAAGGCAAAATCCCCTACGTAGCAGTTATTACCTATATTAGCTGTTTTGGAAATTGAAGCTTTAGGTGAGATCTGAGGTTCAGGCAGCTTTTCCGGGTAAAAGAGGGCTAGGAGCTTTGCAAAGACGACGTAGGGCTCTTCGCAGATAAGCTGAGGTATCTTTATCTCCTTAATTTCGCTACCGGTTAGAACTGCAGAGGCCTTTGTTCCTTTGAGGAACTTTTTATACCTGGGGTTTGTTAAGAAGGTAATCTGGCCGGGACCAGCCCTGTGAATTTCTGCAACTCCCGTTATCTCAGTTTCTCCGTTTCCAACTAATCTGCACCCGAACTTCTCGGCAAGCTCTCTTAACTTCATTTTCCTGCCTGCTGGTCGTAGAGTTTAATTATCTTCTCTGTAAGATCGTACTTAGGGTCAGCAGCAATTATTCCTGCCTCTCTGGCCTCTATTATCATCGGTATCCTGTGATCCTTCTGGTAGTTCTTTATTACCTTAACCGCCTCGTTAATAATTTCGTAGGTGTACTTCTTCTCAAGGTTTGCTATCTCTATCTGGGCATCCTGTTGAAACCTTCGGAGCTCCCTTATCTTCTGCTGAAGCTCTGTCTCTTTCTGCTCTTTTGCCTCTTTGCTGAGGACAGGAGAGGAGAGGTCTTTCTTTATCTTCTCAATTTCTTTCTGGAGGGACTCTATCTTCCTCCTTGCCTTTGCTATTTTAGCCTCAAGGAGACTCTTTGCCTGTTTGCCCTTTGCAGACTCGTTAACTATCCTCTGCATATCAACGTAGTAAACTACAAACTGCTGGTTTTGAGCCTTTGAAGTTTTAGCCACTGCTGGGTTAAGAGTTCCAAATGCTAAAGTCGCTATAAGGCCTACAGTAAATAGTTTCTTCATATTAGAACCTCCTTAGAAGTAACTTCCCATTCCAAAGTGCCACTGGGAAGAGCTCTCTCCACTTTTCCTATCTAACTTCCAGCCTATATCAAGCCTGATCGGTCCCATTGGAGTTAAGACCCTTATACCAAGTCCTGCAGATTTCCTCATGTCTCCAAGTTTGTACTTATCCCACCAACCTCCTCCTACGTCAACGAATGAGATTAGCCTTAGCATCCTCGTTACGTCGTATCCGAGTTCAAAGTTAAAGATGAGTTCCCTGTTGGCACCTTCGGGGTCGCCGTCTTTGTCCTTTGGACCGGCTTCACCCCACTTAAATCCCCTCACGCTCGTGTCCCCTCCAACGTAGAACCTGTAGTCAATTGGGAGCCTTGAGGTATCTCCAAAGGCCTCTGCATAACCTACTTTAGCGTGGACCGATGCTATGAAGGGCAGCTCCAAATCTATTGGTAAATCGTTAAAGTTGAAGTAGTAGGCGTACTCACCGATTACCTTGTAGAAGTTCTTATCTCCGAAGAGGTAATCCCCTGCAACTTGAGTTGTTAACTTTATGTAGTCCCCTTTATGGGGAAGGAACCTGTTATCCCTTAAGTCCCTTGAAACGAAGGCGGTTGCAAGGCCTATCGTTTCGCTTCCCTCTTCCTCTTTAATTATGTTTGGAGCGTCTTCATCAATGTCTGTAATCTTGTCCTTCTCTATCGTGTAGCCTACTCCGGCCTTCCAGTCTTCCCAGAATCTTCTGCTAACCAGTGCTGAAAAGCCCGTTTTCTTACTTGTGTACGTAAAGTACTCGTACCTTGTGTTGTAAAGCCCTATGGAAAGGGTTTGAGGTTTGTCAAGCCACCACTTGTGGTTGTAAGAAAAGGAGAAGTCAAATACCTTTGAGCCCGCCTGAAGGTTTATTGAGCCTGAATCTCCTGTTCCGAAAAGGTTGCCCTTTGATAGTCCTACCATTGCCACAAGTCTTGAAACGGAGCTGTAGCCTGCTCCTACTGAGAACATTCCTGTAAGCCTTTCCTTAACGTTAACGTTTACGTCTACCTTATTCGTTCCCTCAACTACCTTTGGCTTTACGTCAACGTTCTCAAAGTAACCTGTGTTAAACAGCCTCCTTATTGAACGCTCAAGCCTTATCGTGTTGAATATTCCAGTTTCGTAAAGGTCTAGTTCTCTCCTTATTGTCCTGTCCCTTGTTGAGACGTTCCCTTTAATGTTTATCCACCTTACGTAAGCCCTTTCTCCCTCGTAGATGTGGAAGGTAACGTCTGCCGTGTAGGTTTCAGGGTGGACTTTAACTTCAGGAACTACGTTTGCAAAGATAAAGCCGAGCTCCCCGTACTTCCTAATTATTTTTCTTACTAGTTTGTCCACGGCTTCCCTGTTAAACCTCTTTCCGGGCCTTACCTTCTTACTGAGCTTAAGGAGGTCCTTCCTTGAAAAGAGCCTATTCCCTTCAAACTCTACCTTTCCAAACTTGTAGGGCTTTCCTTCCTTAACTATCTGGTAGATAACCTTGTAACATCCCTTTCCAACCTTAACTACCTGAGGTTCTCCAACCTCTACGTCAAGGTAACCTTCCTTGTAGTAGAGCTCCCTTATTCTCTTTACGTCTTCTTCCAGATTGGACTGGGAAAGTGGAGCGTTGAACCTGAGTCTTAGTATTGATTTAGGCTTTGTTACTAGAACGTTTTCAATTTCACCTGAACTTATCTCCCTATTTCCCTTTACCTCAATTGAGCAGACGTTTGCCTTCTGACCTTCAGATATTACAAAGGTTGCAACTGCTTTTGTCGGTGAAACCCTCTCTATTGTGTAGTAAACCTCTGTTCCCGGATATCCCTTTTTGAGGTAGATTTCCTCTATTTTCTGCTTTAACTGGTCTAGGTATTTGTAGTCTAAGGGTTTTTGAAGTTTTGTCTCTTCTCCCTCTTCGCTGATAAGTCCAAGTTCCTCTTTGAGCTTCTTTGAGCTTATTGCCTTGTTTCCTTTAAAGACAATGTCTGTAATTACCGGTTTTTCCTTTACGAAGTACCTGAGGATTACCCCTCTTTTGCCCTCTTTAACGTCAACGGAGATATTTTCAAAGTATCCCAGCTTAAATAGGTTTTTAATATCTTTTGCCACCTGTTTGGGTGAGAACTTCTTTCCCGGCTTTTCAGATATGTAGTAGAGGATAGTTTCCTTTGGGACGGCTTCGTTTCCTATTACTATTACTTTTTCAACGACTTTCCCTTTAAACTCTTCCTGTGCAGGAGCTCCCTGTGATAGTATCCCCAGAACTAAGACTATTAAAAGAGCAATTCTTCTCATACTGCCCCCAGGCTACTTACTTGGCGGTAATAATATCACAGCTCCCTTTTTGGTAGGTAAACTCTAAAACAGGTTCCCTCGTTTTCCTTACTCTCAACTTCAACGCTTCCTTCCATCCTGTCCACTGCTAGCTTAACTATTGATAGGCCGAGTCCCGTCCCTCCAGACTTCCTTGAGCGGGAGCGTTCAACCCTGTAAAACCTCTCAAATATGAAGGGTATGTGCGATTTTGGAATTCCGTATCCGGTGTCGCAGACGTAGACTTCATTTTCGTTTTTGTGTTCCCTAAAGCCAATTACTACCTTCCCTCCCTTCCTGTTGTACTTTATGGCATTGTCTATTAAGTTCTTTAAAACGGCGTAGAGCATCTTCCTATCGGCAAAAAGCTTTGCCCCTTCTGGTATTTTAAATTCAACTTTTATCTCTTTCTTCAAGATAAAATCGGACAGCCCTTTAAGGATTTCCCTTACCAGCGGGAGGAGTTCTACTTCCTCAAACTTTACCTTTACGTTTATACTTTCAAGCTGAGAAAGGGTTATGAGGTCCTCTATTAACTGTTCCATGTAGTTAATCCTCTCAAGGGCCCTATTTATGAAGTTCATAGCCCTTTGGTTTTCACTGCACTCGTTCTCTATGGTTTCTAAGGAGAGTTTTAACGCTGCTAGAGGAGTCTTTAGCTCATGGGAAACGTTAGCTATGAAGTCCTTTTTTAGGTTTTCATATTTCTTCATAGGGGTAAGGTCAATGAGGAGTAAGACTTTTTCATCCATGTCTGAACCGAAAATTACCTGAACGTACTTATCCTTTATCTTCCTTTCCTGCCATACCCTGTATTTTTCGTTGAAGGCTTCGTTTATTAGTGATACAACGTCAAAGTTCTTTATTGCCTGGTAGAAGAACTTTCCGTTAGCGTTTTTATCAATATCAAGGAGCTCCCTTGCAAACCTATTTGTAAAGAGGATCCTTCCATAAGGGTCCATTACTACAATACCCTCCCTTATTAATGAAAGGGCCCTTGAGAGGAGCTTTAGTCGGTCTTCCTTCTTCCCCTTTTCCTTCTTCCTTTCCTTCCTGAGCTCTCTTAAGAGCCTAGCAGACCTTTCCTTCTCTTTTAGGGCAATGTATCCAAAAATCAATAGTAAAGTAAGGAGGAATAGGATTAACCCGGCGTATATACCTTCCAAAGGCTCTCCTTTGAAAATGTTTTTTAGAAAGTTTATCATTAAGCCAAAAATCGCAGGGAGGAACTATGGCCGTCAGGGTTGCAATTAACGGTTTTGGAAGGATTGGAAGGAGCTTCTTTAGAATTGCCCACAGCCGTTCCGATGTGGAAGTAGTTGCAATTAATGACCTTACCGATGCTAAAACCCTTGCCCACCTTTTAAAGTACGATTCAGTTCACGGTAAGTTTGATGCTGAGGTTTACGCTGAAGAGGACAGCATTGTCATTAACGGTAAGTCAATAAAGGTTTTCTCAGATCCTAACCCTGAGGAGCTCCCCTGGAAAGACCTTGAGGTTGACGTTGTCCTTGAAGCTACCGGAAGGTTTAGGGACAGGGAAGGAGCCGGCAAGCACTTAAAGGCTGGTGCTAAGAAGGTAGTTATCTCTGCTCCTGCAAAGGAACCTGACATTACAATTGTTATGGGAGTAAACCATAAGGACTACAACCCTGAGAAGCACAACATAATTTCAAACGCCTCCTGTACTACAAACTGCCTTGCCCCTGTTGCAAAGGTTCTCCTTGAGAACTTTGGGATAGAGTCCGGTTTCCTAACGACTGTTCACTCCTACACTATGGATCAGAGGCTCCTTGATGCTCCCCATAAGGACTTAAGGCGTGCAAGGGCTGCTGCTGTAAACATGGTTCCAACTACAACCGGAGCTGCTAAGGCTGTCGGTCTTGTTATACCTGAGCTTGCAGGTAAGTTTAACGGAATCTCAATAAGGGTTCCAACTCCCGACGTTTCACTCATTGACTTTGTCTGTGTTGTTAAGAAAGAGGTAACTCCCGAGGAGGTAAACGGAGCCCTTAAAGCGGCTGCTGAGGGAGAGTTAAAGGGGATTCTTGAGTACTGTGAAGAGCCTTTAGTCTCAATTGACTTTATGGGTAACCCCCACTCAAGTATCGTAGATGCTCTTTCTACCGACGTTATTAACGGTAATTTGGTTAAAGTTATTGCTTGGTACGACAATGAGTGGGGTTACTCCTGCAGGCTCGTTGACTTAATTGAGTACATAGCTAAATGTGGTCTTTAACCTTCTTTACCTCCTCCCCGGCTGCGGGGAGGATTTCCTTCTTAAACTCCTGGAAATTCTTTATCAGGTAGGCCTTTGCAATCTGCCAGTTTTTCCTCCAGTGTTTCTCAACCTTCCCGTCAAGAACTTTCAAGGTTTTGTCAATAATTGGAACTGATAGCCCTCCCAATGAACTCTTTTTAATTAAGTAGCTATCTGGAGAAACTATTGCAACTGCGAATACGACAATTGAGGCTAAAAGAATTCCCCTAAAGATTCCGAAGAAAAAACCTAGCAGGCTGTTGAGTCTTCCAAATGGACTGTCCTTCGTTCTTCTCTCAATGAGGAAAGCTACGTACTTGGCTACTGCGAAGAATATTAGGTAGATGAAGAAGCCTGTTAGAACCATAGTTTTGGAGTCTGGTTTGTTTACTAGGAAATTTGCCACTATCGGTGCAAGCTTGTAGGAGAGTACAAGGCTGGCTGCGATACCTATTAGTGAGACTACCTCTTCAACGAAACCTTTGTTGAATCCCCTTATTAAGTTCCATCCCAGGATTACTATTATCAAGGCATCAAGGACGTTCATCGTTGTCAACTCTTTCCACCTCCAGGCTTATATCTACCCACTTAGCACCTGTTATTACCTTGCTGGTTGAGACAAAATCTATCGGTAAGTCCTTAACTAGTTTTAGCTTCTCCTCGTTAATGCCGCCTGAGAGCTCTACTTTAAGTGAAGGTTTCCTCTCCTTTAACTTCCTCGCTGCTTCTTCAACCTTACCTATTTCCCAGTTGTCAAGCATTACGATATCAATAAGATCAATAACTGCTAGGGCCTGATTTAACTGTTCCTCACTTTCAACCTCTACTTCAACTTTCATCGTTACGGGAATTGACTTCCTTATTTCAACGACCGCCCTTTCAAGGCTTCCGTAGGCCTTTATGTGATTATCCTTCACCATCACTGCATCAAAAAGGCCGAACCTGTGGTTCAAGACTCCTCCTACCTTCGTTGCGTACTTTTCAAGTACCCTCAGTCCGGGAGTTGTTTTCCTCGTATCAAGTAGTTTTACCCTACTGCCTTTGAGGATTTCTACCATTTCTCTAGTCTTTGTTGAAATTCCGCTTAGCCTTTGAAGAAGGTTTAGGGCGGTCCTTTCAGCAGATAAGAGGGCGCACCCATCAGCCTCTACTTCTCCGATTACCCCTTTTTTAACCCTTTCCCCATCCTTAAACTTCCACCTGAAGGCTGCCTCAGTATCAAGTGTTCTAATTACTTCTTCAAATAGGAAGGTTCCGCAGAGTATAAACTCTTCTTTTGCAACTATTGTTCCCCTTAATTTCTTTCCCTTTAGGTTTAGAGAGCTCCAGTCACCGGTTATTCCCAGATCCTCCTTCAGAAAGTTTAAAATTGTCTCCCTGAGTACTAAAGTATTCATAAAACCTCCGGAGGAAGAGTATTGCTCAGCGTTCCTAACCTTATAACTCTTGTAAGGGTTTTCTTGATACCGGTTTTCATTATGGCCTCTTTCTACCACAATTTCAAGTTGGCCTTTGCCGTTTTCGTTATGGCAGCTTTAAGCGATGCCCTTGATGGTTTCCTAGCAAGGCGTTTAAACCAAATAACAAAACTGGGGGTAATCCTTGACCCTGTTGCGGATAAGGCCCTTATAGACTCAGGGTTTTTCTTACTTTCCTACTTTGATAGGGCAATTCCCGTGTGGTTGAGCATTACTGTTATCAGTAGGGACGTTCTATTACTTTTTGGAGGGTGGTTACTCTCAGCTTTTGGAAGGCTTGACAGAATAAGGCCTAACTTCTTAGGTAAGCTAACTGCATTTTTTCAATTCTTTACCCTCTTTCTGGTTCTCTTTAACTTGAACTTTAAGTTCATTCCAAGGTACATTTTTGAAGTCCTGTTTGTTTTGACCGGGTTCTTTACCGTTGTATCGGCTGTTATCTACACTTTTAGGGGGATTAGGGAGCTTAGCAGTGAGTAAGTACTTTGCAGAAATTTACCTGTTCCTTACTATCGCTATTTTGATATTGACCCTCTTTATACTTAAGCCTGCTCTACTTCCCTTCTTTATTGCAATGGCCCTCTCTTACGTCTCCTGGCCGGTTTACCTCTTCTTTAAGAGGAATACAAAGGGTAGGAAAACTATTTCTGCAATTTTAACTATTTTAACCCTTTTCTTAATCCTCTTTATTGCTATCTTTGTGATTTTGCCTACAGTGATTACTCAGGTTCAAAGCTTTATAGACTACCTTCCTACTCTCGGGAAAAAGCTTGATTACTTCTTCTACAAGTATTTTGGTCAACATTTTTCCAAGAAACTGCACTTTAACTCGGAAACCCTTCAGTTAGTAATAAAGGAGGTTTATCAGAGGCTGGGAAACCTTCCCATAGGTAACTTAGTTTCAAGGTTCTTTTCAGGTGTTTTTTCGGTAATTTCCATCGTAATTAACGTAGTTTTAATTCCGTTTTTAACCTATTACTTCTTAACTAATGCCGATAAGCTCGTGAGACTCTACATTGTTCTTGCCCCTAAGAAAATACAGTGTGAGCTTAAGGAGCTCCTTCAAAAGGTTCACGATTCCCTATCTAGCTACCTTATTGGTCAACTTGCCGTAGCTGTTTTTGTAGGTTTTTACATAGCCTTTGGCCTCTACCTGGTTGGGATAAAGTATGCCTTTTTAATCGGTTTTATCGCAGGAGCCCTCAACATGATACCCTACGTTGGCTTCTTCTCTGGCCTCATTCCCTCCCTTCTCTTAGCTATCTTTGACAACGGAACCTTGGGAGCAGTTATAGGAGTTGTGATAGTTTTCCTAACAGAGGCAGGCCTTGAGAACTTAATCTACCCAGTTATAATGAGTAGAACTACAGGAGTTAACCCCCTCTTAATCCTCTTTTCACTTTTCGTCGGCGGTTACTTGGGAGGCTTTCTCGGAATTGTTATTTCCGTTCCCCTTGCCGTTACTTTGGTTCCAATCTTTGAGAGTTTCCTTACGAAGAAGGAGAGCGGCGTTGCTTGTGGGGATAACGGGTAATATAGGTTCCGGAAAGTCAACTCTATCTAAGTTTATATCTCTGAGAGGCTATCCCGTTTACAGTGCAGACGATTTTGGGAAAGAGGTTTTGAAGAAGGGGGGAAAGGCATACCCTTTAGTCGTTAAAGCCTTTGGGAGTGAAATCTTAAAGAACAACGGGGAAATTGATACGAGGAAGCTTGGAAGTATCGTTTTTTCAGACCAAAAAAAGCTAAAGCTCCTAACTTCAATTACCCACCCACTTATAAAAGAGAGAATTCTAAGAGTTAAGGAAGAGTTTTCCGGCAAGTTGGCCTTTGTAGAAGCAGCAGTAATGGTTGAGTATGGCTGGACTTACCTTTTTGATAAGGTTGTTTTAGTTTTTGCCTATAAAGGCCAGAGGCTCTTAAGGGCTGCAAGGAGGTTTGGACTAAAAGAGGCTTTGAGGAGAGATTCTCTTCAACTTCCTTACTCAGAAAAGTTAAAATACTCCAACTTCTTTATATGTAACACTAGAGATCTCCTTCACCTGAAGGAGCAGGTAGATTACCTTTTGGCTGAACTGGAGGAAAGTTGCTTAGGATAGCATTTATAGGTGACATCGTCGGAAGGCCGGGCAGGAGGGCCCTTCAAATTTGGCTTGAGGAGAGAAAAGGGGAGTTTGACCTGGTTATAGCCAACGGTGAGAACGCTGCCGGGGGATTCGGCCTTACTGAGAAGACAGTTAGGGCTCTTTTAAGTTTCGGCGTAAACGTGATAACCGGCGGAAATCACACGTTTGATAAAAAAGATGTCTTTCAATTTATAGACGACTTTCCAATTCTAAGGCCTGCAAATTACCCTCCTGGAACTCCCGGTAAGGGCTATATGACTCTTGAGGTTAAGGGAGTAAAGGTTTTAGTTGTCAATTTAATGGGAAGGGTCTTTATGGAGTGTCTTGATAACCCCTTTAGGGTTTTTGACTCTATCCTTGAGGAGGAAAAGGCTGATTTAGTTATAGTTGACTTTCACGGGGAGGCCTCTTCTGAGAAACAGGCTTTCGGTTTCTACGTTGATGGAAGAGCTACTGCAGTTTTCGGAACCCATACCCACGTTCAGACTGCAGACCTAAGGCTACTGCCAAAAGGAACCCTCTACATGACAGATGCAGGTATGACTGGAGCGGTTAACACAGTTATCGGTATGGAGTCTCAGGAAGGGATAGAGAGGTTTATAAAGCAGCTTCCGGTTAGGTTTAAAGTTCCCGAGAAGGCCCCCCTAATTCAGGTCTGCGGAGTCACGTTTGAAGTTGATGAGGAGCTTGAGGTTAGGAACTACGAAAGAGTTTACCAAGTTTACGAGAGGAGAGGAGATGGCAGTTATACTAGACGGGAGAGTTCTCTCTGAGAAGATTAGAGGGGAGTTAAAGGAAGAGGTAGAGTACTTAAAGGAGAAGTTTGGAAGGGCGCCTACCCTTGCGGTGGTTTTAGTTGGAAACGACCCTGCAAGTGAGATTTACGTGAGGAATAAGATAAAGGCCTGCCAGAAGGTAGGGATAAACTCTCTTGACAAGAAACTACCAGAAACGATTACTCAAGAGGAGTTAAACAGGGTTGTAAAGGAGCTTAACGATAACAAAGATGTAGATGGAATAATAGTTCAGCTTCCCCTTCCTAAACACCTATCCTGTAGAGAGGTTATAAACTACATCTCTCCCGAGAAGGACGTTGACGGTTTTCATCCCCTTAACGCAGGTAAGTGTATGCTTGGTCTCTACGATGAGGGTTTAATGCCCTGCACTCCTGCAGGGGTTATGAAGTTCTTTGAGGAGTACGGTATAGAGCTCCAAGGAAAGAACGCTGTGATGGTGGGTCACAGTAATATTGTCGGAAAGCCCCTTGCAAATATGCTCCTAAACGCAAACGCTACAGTCTCCGTCTGCCACGTATACACCCAGGACTTAGCATTCTACACTAAAAAGGCAGATATCCTCTGTGTTGCTACCGGAGTTCCACACTTAATTAAAGCAGAGATGGTCAAAGATGGAGCAGTCGTTATTGATATTGGAATCAGCAGGTTAAATGGTAAGATAGTGGGAGATGTAGATTTTGAAGCTGTGAAGGAGAAGGCTTCGGCAATTACTCCCGTTCCTGGTGGAGTTGGGCCGATGACTATAACAATGCTCCTTTACAACACTGTAAAAGCATTTAAGATGAGGCACGGTATTTGAAGGTTATCCCTTACATTGAGAGTGAAGGCTGTATAGGTTGCGGAATTTGTGTTGAGGTTTGTCCGAACGGCGTTTTTGTTATGAGCTCAGATAAGGCCGTCGTTATGTACCCTGAGCTCTGTAACGGGTGTGGAATCTGCGTTGAGAACTGTCCCGTTGACGTAATAACGTTAAAGTGGACAGACCTCTGATTGAAGTCCTTTGTTATTATTTCTCTAACGAAAAACTATTAATGAGGTGAGGTTTGTACTTTCTGCTAAAGTCCCTCTACATTTACTCGGTTTCTCTTTGGGTTGGAGGCCTCTTTTTCTTTACAGTTATTGGAGCTCCAATGGCCTTTAAAGTCCTTCCGAAGGAGGAAGCCGGTAAGTACACAGGGGCAGTTTTCCCAAAGTACTTCGGTGTTGGCTACATTTTTGGCCTGACTGCTTTACTCTCTTTCTACGTCCTTACTAAAGGTTCACTAAATGCCATAAGTTGGCTCAACCTTTCTCTGCTTCTCTTAATGAACCTCTTAAACTTCTTAAATGGTCTTTTAATAGTTCCAAAGGCTTCCCTTTTAAAGGTTGAGTACTACAGGACTAAAGACAAGAGTTACTACGATAATTTCCTTAAACTCCACGGACTATCAATGGCCCTTAACGGCCTTACGCTGGTTTTGGGGCTTATGGTAGTTGGCATAACCGGACTTTACTTGACCTTTTAGAGGTTTATCATGACTTTTAAGCAGAACCTGTACTCTATTATCGTTGCTGTAATAGTTGTGGGAGTTTCCCTCTTTGCCCTTCAGAACTTTCAGGACGTTGACGTATCAGTTCCCTTCGTAGGAGTCTTTCATACTAAGCTCTTCGTCGTTATAGTTTTCTCCTTCGTTTCAGGCTTTCTAACGGCAGGGTTTTTGTCCCTAATACTCAAAATCTTCTCAATCCCTTCAAACCTTAAAAGGAGAGGACAGAGTGAGGATAGACCAGTTTCTCAAGTTAAGCAGGGTGGTAAAGAGGAGGAGCTTAGCAAAGGAGATGTGCGACAAGGGAATGGTAAAGGTTAATGGAAAGAGCGTTAAGGCCTCAAGGGAGATTTCAGTCGGCGATGAAGTTGAAATAGATACGTTGACCAGATACTTTAAGTTTAAAGTCGTTGAAATCCCTCAGGGGAAGAACGTTTCAAAGAAAAAAGCAAAAGAGCTCATACAGGTTCTAGAGGATAGGAAGAAGGATATCAGAGAGATAATAGACCTCATTTAGGAGCTCTGGGATGAAAACTTTCTACGAGAAGGTCTATGAAAATATCAAAGAGAATCCCGAAAAGGAAATCTTAATTGGAAAGAGGGGCGGTAAGTATTACCCCATAACTTACAGTGATTTTAAGAAACAGGTAATTTCCCTTCAGGAGGCTTTAAAGGACCTTTCAAAGGAGGATAGGGCTGTTATCTTCATGGAGAACAGGCCAGAGTGGATTTCCTCCTTCTACGCCGTTATTTTCAAGGGGGGAATTGCCGTTCCGGTTGACTACCTCCTTTCAAGTGAGGAGCTCTTTAACATCTTTAAGGATTCACAACCCCGTTACGTTATAACGAGTAGTCAGAACGAAGGAAAGGTAAGGGAAGCGGTTAAAGATATAGGTTACCACGTAAAGGTTATAAACGTAGATAAAGATTTGAGACCTCCCACAAACTCTCTTGAGTTTGTAGACAGGAATGAGGAAGACGTGCTGGTTATTCTCTACACTTCCGGTACTACCGGAAACCCTAAGGGAGTTATGTTGACCTTAGGTAACCTTGACCATAACGTTAAGGCCGTTGAAAAATTGGGTTTCCTTAACGACAAGGATAGATTCATAGCGATTTTGCCCTTCCATCACACCTATCCTCTAATGACTACAGTTTTACTTCCCCTTTCACTTAAGCTTCCGGTAGTTTTCATTGAAAAGCTTACTCCAGCGGAAATTCTCTCTACGATGAACGAGCAGAGAATTACAATAATGATAGGTGTTCCAAAGCTATACCAGGTAATTCACCACAACATAATGGCGGAAATAAAAAGACTTCCTTCCCTAAAGAGGAAAGCTGTAGAGGGAGCTCTAAAGCTCTTTAGGAAAGTAGGAGCGCAGCCTCTTAAAAGGAAGTTCTTTAAGCAAGTTCACGATAGGATAGGAAAACACCTTAGGTTTATGATTAGTGGAGGAGCAAAACTGAGTGAAGAGGTCTGGAGGGATTTTGAGGCTATGGGATTTAACGTACTTGAAGGTTACGGTTTAACGGAGACTTCTCCACTTATCTCTGTTAACAGGCCTGATAAGAAGAAGATAGGTTCTGCTGGAGTACCGGTTGATGGGGTTGAAGTGAAGGTTACCGAAAGTGGCGAGATTGCCGTTAAAGGTCCAAACGTTATGAAAGGTTACTACAACAAGCCGGAGGAGACTAGGAGAGTCATAAGGGATGGGTGGTTTTATACCGGTGACCTTGGCTATGTAGATGAAGATGGATTTATCCACATTACCGGAAGGGCTAAGGATGTGATAGTCCTGGAGAGCGGAAAGAACGTTTACCCTGAAGACATTGAGCTTGAGATTTTAAAGAGTCCCTACATACTTGAAGTTGGAGTTTTCTGTGAGGAAGGGAAGATTAGAGCTCTGGTTCGCCCCGACTTTGAACTCCTAGTTCAAGAGGGTATTGATAACGTTAGGGAGTTTATAAGGGAGGAGATACTGAGAGCTACTAAGCACCTTCAGCCCTACAAGAGGGTTAAGGAGTTTAAGGTCGTTGATAGGGAGCTACCCAGGACCAGAATAGGGAAGCTTAAGAGGTTCTTGTTGCCTCAAGTTTGGAGAGAGTTCTAGGAGTGAGGAATGGGTTTAAAGTTTGCAAAGATTCAGGGAACGGGAAACGACTTCATAATTATTAATAACCTATCAGGAGCTTTTAACGAATTCCTTAACGGAGTTAAGGAGGAAGCAGTAGTTAGGGTCCTCTGTTCAAGGAGAACCGGTGTAGGGGCTGACGGGCTGATACTGATTGAAGGTTCAGAAGTTGCCGACTTTAAGTGGCGCTTCTTCAACTCTGACGGTAGCCGTGCTGAGATGTGTGGAAATGGAATGAGGTGTGTTGCCCGTTATGCCTTTGAGGAGGGGCTTGCCCCTTCAAGGATGGCTGTTGAGACCGATGTAGGAATAGTTGAGGCTGAAGTTAAGGGAAGGAACGTAAAGGTTAGGCTTACTTCCCCCACAGATTTTAAATTGGGGCTAGAAGTTAACGGTTTAACTGTTCACTTTGTAAACACGGGAGTTCCCCACGCTGTTGTCTTTGTTGATAGGGTAGGTCAGGTAGACGTTAACAGAGTCGGAAGGGAACTTCGGTTTAGTCCTCTCTTTGCTCCTTCAGGGGCTAACGTTAACTTCGTTGAAGTTAGAATGGATAGGATTATCGTTAGGACGTACGAGAGGGGAGTTGAGTCTGAGACTTTGGCCTGTGGAACTGGAGCTGTTGCGTCTGCATTAATCTCTGCTAAAGTTTTCTCACTTCCCTCCCCTGTTGAGGTTGAGGTTAGGAGCGGTGAGAGGTTGAAGGTTTACTTTGACTCTCAGATGAGGGAAGTTTACCTTGAAGGCCCTACTCTCTGGGTTTACGATGGGGAACTCCGGAAGGAGATACTAAATGATGCAGTTAAGGAAAGCGATAGAGTTTCTTAACCTTTTAGGTTACGATGAAGTTAGGATAGGGGAGGTTAGCTTGGCTCAAAAAGGAAAGGATGCTTTAAGTTTACTGAAGGAGCTTGAGGAAGAGGCTAAAGAGTGTTGCAGGTGTAGACTGTGTAAGACAAGAACTAACGTTGTATTTGGGGAAGGTGATCCTCAGACGAATTTAATGTTCGTAGGTGAAGCTCCAGGTGAACAGGAAGACCTTCAGGGTAGACCTTTTGTAGGTAGGGCCGGCCAGCTCCTAACAAAGTTCCTAAACCTCTACGGCGTTAGTAGGGATAAGGTATACATAACTAACGTTGTTAAGTGCAGGCCCCCGAACAACAGGAATCCTGCCCCTGATGAGATAGAGGCCTGTTACCCTTTCCTTGAAAAGCAGATAGAACTGATAGCCCCTGAAGTAATTCTCTGCCTCGGGGCCTTTGCTGCAAGGACGATCTTAAACTTACCTGAAAAGACCCCAATTTCAAGGATAAGGGGAAAGAAGCATAGAGTTAAGTTTGGGGAAAGGGAAATCGTAGTTATTCCTACGTTTCACCCGGCCTACCTATTGAGGAATAGGAGAGGAGAGCCTGAGTTCCAGAAAGACCTTGAAAATGCTCTGAGGATTGCAGGTTTTATTAAATGAGGAAACTGAAGGAGAGAATAGAGGAAGTTTATAGAAGGCTCCTTAAGCTCTACCCCAATCCGCACAAACCAAACAGAACTCCTTTGGAGCAGGCAGTATTTACCGTTTTAAGTCAAAATACTACCGATAAGAACGCAAACAGGTGCGTTGAGAGGTTAAGGGAGTTAACGGGTGGGGATTTCCTTAAAATTCCTTCTCTTCCGAAGGAGGAAGTAGTTAACGCAATTCGCCCCTGCGGAATGTTTAATCAGAAGTATAAGGCCCTAGTAGAGTTCCTCAAGGACTGGCCGGAAGTTGAAAGGAAGTTAAAGGAGCTCTCTCCCGAGGAAGGAGTTAAGTTGTTAACCTCTTTTCCGTACATAGGCCCTAAAACGGCAAGGGTAATTCTAACCTTCGGTTTTGGGAAAAACGCCTTTCCGATAGATACCCACTGTAAGCGAGTCCTTAAAAGGCTCGGTCTGTTTCCAGCCGATTGGAGCCTAGAGGATATTTCCCGTTTCATGGAGGAAAACTTTACTGCAGAGTTTAACAGGGTTTTCCACTACAACTTAATCAGGTTGGGAAGGGAGATATGCAGGGCCAGAAAGCCCCGCTGTGATATCTGCCCTTTAGGGGATTTATGCTCTTACTACTCTAACCTTTCTCAACCTTAACTAAGTGGTGGCCGAGGCCACTTTCCCTTTTGTCTAACCCGAAAGCGTACGCCATCAGTTCTGGTAGGAATGAGGATGGAACCATTGGAGGTTTTTCCAGGTTTAACTGGTATATATCAAAGGATTTAAAACATAAAGGACATGGGGTAACGACTATATCTGCACCTGTCTCCTTTACGCTTCCTAGAATCTTACTGAGCTTCTTTAAGGTCATGCTTTTATCTGTGAAGAAGGAGTGATAACCGCAACAGGCGTCTTTATGCTCATACTCATCAATGACTTCTGCTCCCAGAGCTCTTAAGATTTCCTGTAGAGAGGAAGGGTTGTCGCTGTTATCTATTGCAATTTCCTTAGGGTAGAGAACGTGGCATCCGTAGTAGGCAGCAACTTTCCAGTCCTTTAAAGGCCTCTTAACTGCTTTCTTTATCCTTTCATACCCTACTACGTCCCTAAAGAAGTCAAGGAGGTGATAAATCTTGTTAGTTCCTCTATACTCCAGACCTTCTTCCTTTAAAAGTTCATTTATCTCCTTCCTAAGTTCCCTATCCTCGTCAAGGGCCCTCTTTGCCTTTGCAATTACCATGTAACAGGTGTTGCAGGAGATTAACATATCAAGGCCTTTCGCCTCTGCAAGGGCAATGTTCCTCGCATTTATTGCGTAAGAGAGCTTCCTGTTTTCTTCATCTATTGTATTCCCGCCGCAGCAGGTAGTTTCTTCAAGGAGCTCCAGCTCAACGTCTAGCTTTTTAAAGGTCTCTTTCATAGTGTCAAACATGTGGGCGTCCTGCCCCTGAAAGCAGCACCCCTGATAAAAACCAATTTTAACCATTATTTACCTCCAATTAGACCTTTCAGTTTCCCGATGAGCCCCTTTGCTTTATCCTCCCTTTCATGAACTCTGTCAACGATTGTGCATATGTCTGCCTTAAAGATGTCGCTAACCATTTTGTCAATCTTCCTTACGTGGGAAAAGTCAAGGTCAAGGGCTTTATCCTCTTTAGAGAGGATTTCAAGGTAAATATCCCTGAACTTCATAAGTCCCTTTGTTGGCTTAGGAACTTCCCAGACCTCAACTCCCATCTCCTGAAAGGCTTTAGTTAACTTATCTTTTGCTTCTTTATTCCCGTAAACTTCCTCTGGAAGGTAGAGTCTATTGATTTGTCCTGTGGCGTAGATCCAGTCTACGTAGTGCTTGAGCTTCTTAGCACCAGGCTTGTCTGTGAAACCTTTCTTAATAGCCTGACCTCTTAAGTTCTGTATGTCCTCAGCAGGCTTAACCCCTTTAGGGCATACGTAGAGGCACTTCTGGCACTGAACACAGCTCCATAGACCTCCTGAGATTGAGTACCTGATCCTCCTTTCCTTAGCAGTTTCTATATCCCTTCTATCAACCTGGAACCTGTAAGCTCTTGAAAAAGCAAATGGACCTCTGTACCTTGAGTTATCCTCAACTGCTTCACAGGCCGAATAGCAGGAGAAGCAGAGCATACAGTTTATCTGATCTTTGTAGGCCTTCATCTCCTCGGGGTAGATGATGCTTTCGTGCATAGGGTCTGTTGGAACTACCCTTGGGTCTGGAACCAGCCAAGGAATTAGAGTTTTCATCTTCTCAACGGGCTTGTCTATGTCAACAACTAGGTCCTTTATTACGTTCATGTGTTTTAAAGGATCAATCCTTAAGGGCTTTCCTTTCCAGGTTTCAACTAACTCCTTCATGGACGTTTTGCAGGCAAGCTTTACTTTACCGTTAACTCTCATTGAACAGGAACCGCAGACTTCACTCCTACAGAAGGCCCTGAATGAAAGGGTCGGGTCAATGTTGTCTTTTATGTACAACAGGGCATTAAGGAGAGTGCCTTCTACTGGGACTTCGTACTCCTTGTAGTAGGGAGAGCTGTCTTTCTCTGGGTCATATCTGAACACTTGTAACTTAACAGTTTCCATCTCTTACTGTCCTCCTTAGTACTTCCTCTCCTCTGGAGGAAACTTTGTAATTACTACAGGCTTCCAGGAGAGCTTATAACTTCCGTCCTCTTCAAGATTAACTACAGAATGCTTTAAAAAGTTCTTATCGTCCCTCTTGGGATAGTCTTTCCTTGCGTGGGAGCCTCTACTTTCCCTCCTTTCAATTGCAGGAATGGCAATTGCAGGGGCAAGGTCAACGAGGTTTAAGAACTCTAATGTTGAAATTAAATCTGTGTTGAACTTTTTGCTCGTATCGTAAACTTTCACCTCTTTTGCTCTCTCTTTTATTTCGTACAGTTTTTCAAGGCCTTCTTTCATGGAGCTCTCTTCCCTAAAGACCCCAAAGTGCTTCATCATTGTTTCTCCAAGCTCTCTTCTGAGCTGGGGTACTTTTTCCTTTCCGCTTGCCTCCATAAGTTCTAGGATTCTCTTCTCGTCTTCCTTTAGCTTTGCTACCGATGGGTTAGTTTCTGGAGCATCGTCGGCATACTTAACCGCTTCAAGGGCGGTTAACCTTCCGTAAACTAGTATGTCAAGTAAGGAGTTACCTCCGAGCCTGTTTGCACCGTGAACAGAGATACACGCACACTCACCAGCTGCATAAAGTCCCTTTATTGGAGTCCTTCCCAGTTTATCAGTATCAATTCCACCCATTGAGTAGTGGGCCGTTGGAGCAATTGGAATTGGCTCTTTAACCGGATCAACACCTTCGTAGAGGATTGCGTGTTCCCTAGTTTGAGGAAGTCTCTCTTTAATTCTCTCCTCTCCAAGGTGTGTAAGGTCTAAGCAGATGTAGTCACCATTTGGCCCACAACCTCTGCCTTCATCAATTTCAGTCTGAATTGCCCTTGCAACAATATCCCTGGGGGCGAGCTCCATCTTCTCAGGAGCGTACCTCTTCATAAACCTTTCACCATCCTTGTTCCTTAAGTATCCACCTTCTCCCCTTGCGCCTTCAGTAACGAGTATTCCCGTTTTTGCAAGACCTGTTGGGTGGAACTGAATGAACTCCATATCCTTTAAGGGAAGGCCTGCCCTTAAAGCGGCTGCCGTTCCATCTCCTGTGTTTCCAAGGGCGTTTGAGGTCCTGTTCCAGTAAACTCTTGCGTGACCTCCGGTAGCTAGGATTACAGCTTTTGTCTTAATTAGGTGAACTCCTCCATTCCTAATGTCCCAGGCGGTTATACCTTCTACCCTTTCTCCGTTATGAATAATGGAGAGGAGGAACCATTCGTTTAAGAAAGTTACGTTGTTCTTTAAACACTGTTCGTATAGAGTTTGAAGGATATAAAATCCCGTTTTATCTGCAGCGTAACAGGTTCTTGGAAAGGATGCCCCTCCAAAGGGCCTCTGAGCGATCCTTCCGTCTGGCCTTCTTGAGAAAGGAACTCCCCTGTGGGCTATATCGTAGATTACAGCAGCTCCCATTTTACACATTATGTCAACTGCATCCTGATCTGCTAAGAAATCACTTCCCTTTACCGTATCGTAGGCGTGGGCCTCGGGACTGTCTCCTACAGAGTGGGTTAAAACAGCGTTTATTCCTCCCTCTGCAGCGCCTGTGTGGGAGCGAGTCGGATATACCTTAGTCATAACTGCAACTTTTAAAATCGTATTTTCTGCCGCCCAGAGGGCAGCGTAGAGGCCGGCTCCTCCACCTCCAACGATTACTATATCGTAATCAAGCATAAAAAACCTCCAGAAGATAGTTTTATTCGCATTTTATTAATGACCTGGGATATCAAAAATTTTACAAAAATTTTACATCTAATTGAAGGAATTTTTTTAACCTTTTGAATTCAAGGATTTGCGAATTTAATACAATTTTCATAGTTGACTAAATCTAAACAATAAAAGTAGGTTTGGAGGAGGAATGCTGACTTACGACATAGTAATTGTAGGAGCAGGAGGTGGTGGGCTCTATGCTGCCCTTGAAACTAGCCGTTGCAAAGGGTTAAGGGTTGCCGTTTTAACGAAAGTTTATCCAACCCGTTCCCATACAGGAGCAGCCCAAGGAGGAATAAATGCAGCTTTAGGGAACGTAGCTCCAGATAGTCCTGAAAAGCACGCCTACGATACGGTAAAGGGAAGTGATTTCTTAGCAGATCAGGATGCTGTTGAACTCATGTGTGAGATGGCTCCGAAAGTAATCAGAGAGATGGAACACATGGGACTTCCCTTTTCAAGGTTGTCTGACGGGAGGATTGCCCAAAGGCCTTTTGGCGGAGCTTCCTTTCCCAGAACCTGTTATGCTGCAGATAAGACCGGTCACGTTATGCTACAAACACTTTACGAACAGTGTATTAGGTTTGGAGTTGAATTTTTAAACGAGTGGTTTGCCCTCTCTCTCGTTCATAACGGTGAGAGGATAGCTGGTTTAACTGCAGTAAACCTTAGAACTGGAAGTATTGTTGGAATAAGGGCTAGAGCAGTAATACTTGCCACCGGCGGCCATGCAAGGATTTACTGGAAGAGAACTTCAAACGCCCTTGGAAATACGGGGGACGGTCCGGCTATGGCTTTGAGGGCCGGAGTTCCTCTTAAGGACATGGAGTTTGTTCAGTTCCACCCTACTGGACTTAGGAGGACCGGGATACTCGTCACTGAAGGTGCAAGGGGAGAGGGTGGATACCTGATAAACGCAAAAGGTGAAAGGTTTATGGAAAGGTACGCTCCTGAAAAGATGGAGCTTGCCCCGAGAGATTTAGTTTCAAGGGCAATTGAGACTGAGATAATGGAGGGAAGGGGATTTGAAGATGAAGAGGGTAATAAGTTCGTTTACCTTGATTTGAGGCACCTTGGAAGGAAGAAGATTTTAGAGAGGCTCCCTCAAATTAGAGAGCTTGCTATTGATTTTGAAGGGGTTGACCCAATTGAGGAGCCTATACCAGTAAGGCCTACTGCCCACTACTCAATGGGTGGAATTGATACTGACAAATTTGGAAGGACCTCTATTAAAGGGCTTTATGCAGTTGGTGAGTGTGGATGCGTTTCTGTTCACGGCGCAAACAGGCTCGGAGGTAACTCCCTACTTGATATAGTTGTCTTTGGAAAGATAGCTGGAAAAGATGCGGTTGAATCAATTGAAGGCCTTGATTTTGTAAGTTTCCCCGAAAGTAAAGTGAAGGATGAAGGAGAGAGAATAAAGGCCCTCTTTAACTCTGATGGTTCTGAGAAGCTCTCTCAGCTTAGAAATGAGCTAAGCGATGTAATGAGTGAAGGGGTTGGAATCTTTAGGAGTGAAGAGGGTATAAGGAGAGCTCTAAACAAGGTAAGGGAGATTAAAGAGAGGGCTAAGAAACTGAAGGTTTACGATACGGAGCTTACGTTTAATACTAACCTTCAGCAGACTTTGGAGTTCTTGAACATGATTGAGGTTGCTGAGACTATAGCCCTTGGTGCCCTTGAGAGGAAGGAGAGTAGAGGGGCTCACTCAAGAACCGATTACCCTAAAAGGGATGATGAGAAGTTCCTTAAACACTCAATAATAAGGAAGGGTGACGATGGAGAGCTCCGAGTTTCCTGGAAGCCTGTAGTGATTACAAAGTTCCCACCAGAGGAGAGGAAGTACTAAGGAGGAGAAATGGAAAGGAGGGAAGTTACTTTTAGGATAAAGAGGTTTAACCCTAAAAAGGACGTAAGGCCGTACTACCAGGAGTATAAGTTAACGGTTCCCAGGGGAATGACTATCCTTGAGGCCCTTCAGTTTATAAAAGATGAAATTGACCCTACTTTAGCCTTTAGGGCTTTCTGTAGGAGCGCAATTTGTGGTTCTTGCGCCATTAAGGTGAACGGTTTCCCAAAGCTTGCCTGTAAAACTCAAGTGTTTACTGAGCTTGATAAGTTTAAAACCAGCCTTTTGACCCTTGAACCCCTTGATAACATGGAAGTAATCAGGGATTTAATCGTTGACTGGGACGGTGCCTTTGAGAGGATGAAAGAGTTAAAGCCTTACCTGATTCCAGACCCTAAGGTTGTTCCCGATACACTTGATGAGGAGACGAGAGTCTACCCAGAAGAGCTTAAGAAGTACGACAAGTTTACTGACTGTATTCTTTGTACCAGCTGTTACTCAATTTGCACTGCCACACAGATAGACGAGGGCTATGGAGGACCTTTCCAGCTAGCAAGGCTTTACAGGTTTGCAGTTGATAAGAGGGACGGTCTAAAGGAGGAGAGAGCAAAGATCGGCTATGCTTACGATATGTGGAACTGTGTAAGATGTGAAAAGTGTGCCGACGTCTGTCCGAAGCACGTTGGTCCCGTTGACGCTATTATGCGTTTAAGGGGAATTTCAATAGACATCGGCTTGAAAGATAACCCAGGAGCTCGCCACGTCCTTGCCTTCTACAAATCTCTCATGGAAAGTGGCCTTTTAAACGAAGTTCTCCTTCCTTTAAGGGCTAAAGGGATTAAAGGAGTTCTTGAGAACTTACCTGTTGGAATAAAGATGATCTTAAAGGGTAAGGCTCACAGCCCGATTATGAAGCCGATTAGCGAGCACGAGAGCCTAATTAAGTTGATGAAAGCGGCTATGGAGGTTGAATAATGGAGATGGTTGCCTTTTATCCCGGATGTGCGGCAAAGGGGGCTTCAAAGGAGCTCTACGAGTCAACGGTTGCAGTTTCTGAGGAACTTGGAATTCCTCTTGTAGAGCTCCCCCAGTTCAGCTGTTGTGGTGCTGGAGTCCTTGAGGAGGTGAAGGATATCCTTGATATAGTGGTGAACGCAAGGAACCTCGCTCTTGCAGAGAGAGAGGGATTTAAAACGATAGTTACGGTCTGTAGTACTTGTCTTTTAGTCTTAAAGAGGACAAAGTACCACCTTGATAACGATGATGATTTAAAGGAGAAGGTAAATAACCTACTTGAGAAGGAAGGTCTTGAGTATAAAGGGGAAGTTGACGTTAAGCACTTCCACTGGTTCCTTCTTGACGAGTTTGGAGAGGACGAGCTGAGGAGGAGGGTTAAAAAACCTCTTCAGAGCCTTAAAGTTTATCCCTACTACGGATGTCACACAGTTAGACCTTACGAGATCCTAGGCTATGAGCCTTCTGAGAATCCCCAGTCGCTGGAGAGGTTAATAAGGGCTGTTGGGGCTCAGCCGGTTTCGGGAGAGAGGAGGTTAGAGTGCTGCGGTTTCCACGCCTTCTGGCCAAACCCAAACGGTTCTATGATTTTAACAGGGCTTAACCTTAAAGATGCAAAGCTTTGCGGTGCAGACTGTATAGTTACTCCCTGTCCCTTGTGTCACATGAACCTTGATGCAAATCAGGGAAGGGCCCTTAAAGAGGTTGGAGAGAGCTTTTCAATTCCCGTTCTTCACGTTCCTCAGCTTTTGGGCCTTGCACTTGGAATAGAACCAAAGAGGCTAGGGCTTCACAGGAACATCGTTCCTGTTAACTGTTAAGTGGAAGTTTCCTCTCAACCTGTTTAATGAGGGAGAGGTCAACCTCTCCCTCTATAACTGCAGTTCCGTCCTTACACTCTGAAATTACCCTTCCCCATGGGTCTACAATCTTGGAACTTCCTGCCATCTGGCCACTACCGTTTGCCCCTATGAAGAAGCGTTGGAACTCTATAGCCCTTGCCTTTATTAAAGTCTCCCAGTGGTCTCTCCTTGCCCTTCCCCACTGGGCTGGAACTGTAAAGACTTCTCCTCCCTGTTCTTTTAACCTCTTTATTATCTCGTAGAACCTTAATTCAAAACAGATTACAGGAGCTAAAACCCCAACTGAAGTTTCTACAACCTTTACACTTTCAAAGCTTCCGGCAGAAAAGTGTTTTCCCTCTCCTCCCGGAAGGAAGAGCTTAACTTTTGGCCTTGAAAGGACTTCCCTTCCTCTATCAAAGACCTTAACTGTGTTGAAAATCTTGCCGTTAATCTTCTCAAATCCTGTTATTACAATAGTTAGTGAAAGGCCTTCTGAGAAGGATAGGAGCTCCAAGAATACTTTCTCAGAGAACTTAACTGCTTCTTCCTTCTCCTGATAACAGAAGCCGGTTACTGCAACTTCCGGAACTACCACCAAGGAGTTTGGTGAACAGAGGTTTAGAAGAGTTAAGAGAGTAGAGTAATTCTTACTGAATGAGCAGGGCTGACTTTCAAACTGAAGGACGTAAGCCTTGAACCTCAAAGTTTCTCCTCCAGTAACTTCCTTCCACCCTTCTTTTCCCACACGATTTCGCAGTAGGTTTTCCTTCCGGAGTTTACCTTGTAGTGGTAGTACCTCATAGGTTCCTTCTGGTAGTAGCGGTGGTGGTACTCCTCTGCCGGATAGAAGTTCTTAAAGGGTTCGACTTTAACAGATACCGGTTCTTCAAATAGAGAACTTTCGCTAAGTACTCTTAGAGCCTTTTCCGATAATCTCCTTTGTTCTTCATCATGGTAAAAGATTACGGGCCTATACTGGCTCCCTCTGTCTGCAAACTGACCTTTTGAATCTGTTGGGTCAATGTTGGTTAAGTAGGTAATTAGGAGTTCCCTAAAGGAGACTCTTTCAGGGTCGTAAAATAGCTGGACTGCTTCAACGTGACCGGTTTTTCCACTGCAGACTTCCTCATAAGTTGGGTTTTCAACATCTCCCCCAGCGTAGCCGGGAGTTACTTTAATAACCCCTTCAACCTTACTGAAGGCCTCTTCAAGGCACCAGAAACATCCTCCTCCGAAAGTTGCAACTTTAACTTCCATTTTCAATAACCCTCATTTTCATAGCAGCTTCTCTAGCCTTTCTCCTTGCCTCTTCAACTGTCTCAGCCCTTGCTACGGCTACTCCCATTCTCCTCTTTGGCCTTGTTGTTGGCTTTCCAAAGATCCTTACCCAAACGTTTGGTTCCTTAAGGGCCTCTTCCAGTCCCTCGTAAAGGGGGGCTACTCCGTTCTCTTTGGCGTGGAAGCAGTAGGACGCTCCAGGTGAGAGGAGTTCTATATGGATCGGAAGTCCCAGAATTGCCCTCAGGTGAATTTCAAACTCGCTCATATTCTGGCTTGCCATTGTGACCATTCCCGTATCGTGAGGTCTCGGTGAAACTTCGCTGAACCAAACTGTATCTCCCTTAACGAAGAACTCACATCCAAAGATTCCATAACCTCCAAGGGCATCTGTTACTGCCTTTGCCATTTCCTTAGCCTTTTCCAAGGCTACCTCACTCATAGGTTGAGGTTGCCAGCTCTCGTGGTAGTCCCCTTCAACCTGGAAGTGGCCTATCGGCGGGCAGAAAAGAGTTCCTTGGTTCTTAGTCCTGACGGTTAGTAGCGTTATCTCAAAGTCAAAGTTTATAAACTCCTCAACTATTAGGGCATTCCCTTTCCCTCTGGCGTTTTCCTTTGCGTACTTAAAGGCATGTTCTAGCTGGCTTTCATCCTTCACTACGCTCTGTCCTTTACCTGAGGAGCTCATGACCGGCTTAACAACCACCGGGTATCCTAACTCCTTAACTGCCTGCTTAAACTCATCAAAGCTCTCGGCAAACCTGTAGGCTGAGGTCTTAAGGCCTAGCTCTTCGGCAGCGAGCCTCCTTATTCCTATCCTGTCCATTGTGTACTTTACTGCCTTTCCACTTGGAACGACCGTAAAGCCCTCCTTCTCAAGTTCAAGGAGTGTATCGGTATCAATGGCCTCAATTTCGGGAACTATAAAGTCCGGCTTTTCCCTATAAACTATGTTCTTTATCTGCCTTCCATCTCTCATGTCTACTACGTAGTACCTATGGGCAACCTGCTGTGCAGGTGCAAACTGGTATGAGTCAACTGCCACCACTTCAATTCCCAGCCTCATGGCCTCTATAACGAACTCTTTTCCGAGTTCTCCGCTACCGAGAAGGAGTACCTTTGTGGCGTTTTGGGAAAGGGGAGTTCCTATTCTCATCTTTCCTCCTCTTTAGTTTTTTCTACTTAGTGTTACATTCAAGTTTATATGAAGCCTTTAGTTCAATTCTCTCAGGGCTTCTCTTTGGCTGAGGAGCAGGTGTAGTAGGCGTCCTTACCAACTTATACGTAGAGAAGGAAGGGCTATACTTTGGAGAGAATGAAACTTCCTTTAAAGTACACTTCTCTTTTAGTATTTTCCCAAATCTGTTACTTTGGAAGAGGATTTCCTTTAGGGCTTTACTCTTAAGCTTTTGAAGGGTCCTTTCCCTCTTTTCCCACGAAACTTCCCACTTTGTGCTGTTAACTGTGTACTTGAAGCTTGAAATCCCTTGGGCTTCTTCAAGGGCCTTAAATATCTTTCCCTGCTCTTTGGGACTCTTAAGGTGGAACGTATAGACGCAGCTACCTCTAAAACCTAAGTCAACGTACCTCTTTTCCTGTGGATCCCACTCCCTAACCGGCCAGAGGGAGAAGTTTCCTCCTGTGTACTCAAGTTCAGTCCTCCTTAAGTAGTCATCTGCCGTTTGAAGGGCTTTTAGAACTTCCTCCTCCCGGTTGCCCCGGGCCTTTACAGTTATTGAGATTTTGTAGCTGTCCGGTTGAGTCCACTCCCAGACCGTAATAGAGTCTGAGATTGTTGTTCCGTAGGAGGTTCCTACGAGTATGAAGGTTAATAAGGTTGCTAGCCACATCATAACCTAATCTCCTGTAAGCTTTTCCTAATTATAGAAAAGAGATAACGTAGGCTAAAAGCGGGAAGTAGAGGAGGAAGAGGAGAGTAGATATAAAGATTATTGATGCAGCAAGCTTTGAATTTGTTTTAAACTCCTCACAGAGAACGTAGTTGAGGACTGCTGAGGGAAGGGAGGACTGGACTACTAAGACCTTCTTTAAAAGGGGAGGGCTCTTAAAGAGTAAGACTGCAATTAGTGCCCCTAAGGTTCCTCCTATGAACCTAACGGCTGAGGCCAAGAAGGCCTCTTTAACCTGGTCTACCGAAACTCTTGAGAGGGAAATCCCTATTGATACGAGCATCAGGGGCATAGTTGAATCACCTGTTAGCTTAAGAACCTTCTCTATTCCTGGCGGGAGCTCCACTTCCTTTAGTAGAAAGGCAAGGAGAACTGCGTAGATGAGGGGTATTTTAAAGATTGCAACTAGCCCCTCTTTAATTTCGTTTCCCTTTAAGATTAAAATCCCGAAGGTAAAGTGGTAGACTGCCATAACTACCATGAACGAAATTGCGTAGGGAAGAGCTCCCTCACCGAACATCAGGTAAATCAGAGGAATTCCTAAGTATCCAGCGTTCATTACAGTTGCTGAGATCTCAAATGCCGGCTCTTTCGCCTTCAAAACTGCCTTTTCGGTTAAAACTGAAAGTAGGTAGGAGAAGGCAAAGACAAAGAGTGCCGTTAGTGATATATGAATGAAGTTCTCCGGTGTTATCTCAACTTTCCTAAATGACGAAAATATTAGGGAAGGGGCAAACAGGTATAGAACGATGAATGAGATTGTATTTGTCTCAAGTTCAGTTTTTAACTTACCAAAGAGATAACCTGTTCCGATTAGCAGGTATAGGGGAAGTACTACGTTTATTAGGAGCTGTTCCACTACAGCCTTTCCCCTTTTACCCTTTCACTTTCCCTTCTCTGAGTTAGACCAAGGGAGTCAAGGTATTCTAAGAGGGGAATGGCAAACTTCCTGCTAACTCCCAAGTAATCTTTAAACTCTCCAACAGAGAGGGTCTCTTTCTTTGAAAAGTGTCTCTTCAGAATCTCCCTTATCCTGTTAAAGCTCTCAGGGGAGATTAGCAGTTCTCCTATTCTATGGTAGCCTTTCCTTCTAACGAGGTAAGAGGCTATTGTGTTAACTTTTTCCTCGCCTGTTCCAACCAATTTCCCTATCTCTTTAACCGATGGTGGAGTAAATTCGCCTTTACAGATTAGAGCTTCAACTTTTGGAACGAGTTCCTTGTAAACTCCTTCCTCCCGTGGCTCAAATCCCCTTATCCTTAGGAATCCTTGGTTTTCCTCTATTTTAGATTCTTTCAGGAGCTCCCTCACTGCCATTTCTATGAGCTCTTTGCTCTCCTTCAGTTTACTCTTTATCTCCTGAAGAGTTAATCCTTCAGCTATTGGAGTCTCACTGTGGGTTCTGTCTAGGAGCTCCAAAACCCTTTTCTTTATCTCTTCTAACTTTTCCCTAGTGTAGATTTCCTGACCCGCTTTAACTACAAGACCTTCACTTAGTAGAGTCTCAACGGTCTTATCAGCTTCTTCTGGTTTTAAGTTTAGTAGCTGTATTAGTTCTTTTGTCGTAATTGGTTCCTTTAACCTTAAATGGGCAAGGACTCTTTCCTTCAAACTACCACCAATTATTTTCTCTAGCTTCTCTTTAAATTCCTCCCTTAACCTCCTTCTAAACTTCCTGTGGGGGAGGGGGTCTAAGATTTTCCCTCCTCCAATCACGGTTGCTGGAGAGTAGTTCCTAATTACAAACCTATCCCCGTAAACGGGAACAACTTCGTCCTTCAACCTTATTTGGGCTAGAGCCTTCTCTCCAGGTAGGAGTTCGTCCTTGTCTATTAAAAAGAGCTCTCCTTCCGATTCACTCGTAAGGTGGTGGAAGTGAAGCTTAAATCCAGAAGTTACTATGACCTCTGCGTCCTTAGAGAGTTCCACTAGAACGTCAACCATATTTGTAGGTTTAAGATATCCGGGAGTTGCTATTAAGTCTCCCCTTGTAATCTCCTCTTTCTTAACGTCCGATAAGTTGAGGGCCGTTCTCTGGCCGGCCACTGCTTCCTCTACTTTCTCCCCGTGAACCTGAATTCCCCTTACCTTTACCCTTTTCCCTGGTGGAAGGATCTCAACTTCATCTCCCACTTTAACCTTTCCAGATAGGAGGGTTCCGGTTATAACCGTTCCAAAGCCCTTTACCGTAAAGGAGCGGTCAACTGGAAGCCTTAAAATTCCTCCACTCTCTTTAGGTTCGGTTTCAATGGCAATTCTATCAAGCTCTTTAATTAGTTCATCTATTCCCTCTCCAGTCTTTGAGGAAACGGTAACTATTGGAGCTCCCTCTAAGAAAGTTCCCCTAGAAAACTCCTTAACTTCTTCCTTTACAAGTTCAAGCCAATCCTCATCAACCAGGTCCTTTTTCGTTAAAACAACTATCCCTTTTTTCGTTCCTAAGCTTTGGCACACTGTTAAGTGTTCCTTTGTCTGGGGCATAATTCCTTCGTCTGCCGCAACTATGAAGAGGACTACGTCAAGGCCGTGGGCACCTGCAAGCATGTTCTTTATGAACTTCTCGTGTCCTGGAACGTCAACTATTCCGGCTGAAACTCCAGAGGGGAGCTGAAGGTGGGCAAACCCCAAGTCAATAGTCATTCCCCTTCTCTTCTCCTCTTCCCACCTGTCCGTGTCAATTCCGGTTAGAGCTCTAATTAAGCTGGTTTTCCCGTGGTCTATGTGTCCGGCAGTTCCAACTACGAGGAATTTCTTACTTTGCATAGTCAACGGCCCTCGTTTCCCTTATGACTGTAACTTTAATCTGTCCTGGGTACTGAACCTCTTCTTCAATCTTCTTTGAAATTTGGTGGGCGAGGAATGCAGCCTCCTCGTCTGTTATCTTGTCTGGTTCAACCATTATCCTAATCTCTCTACCTGCCTGAATTGCAAAGGCCTTCATAACTCCGGGGAACGATTCAGCGATACTCTCTAGCTTCTCAATCCTCTTAATGTAGGCCTCTAAACTTTCCCTCCTTGCTCCAGGCCTTGCTGCAGATAGGGCGTCGGCAGTGGCTGCGCATATTGACTCAATGCAGGTAAACTCAACCTCTCCGTGGTGGGCAGCAGCAGCGTTTACCACAGCCTCAGGCTCTCCGTACTTCTTAAGTATGTCTGCACCGATTATTGCGTGGGATCCCTCAACTTCGTGGCTTACGGCCTTTCCTATATCGTGGAAGAGTCCTGCCCTCTTTGCAAGCTGAACGTCTGCGCCAATTTCGGCAGCTATCATTCCAGAAAGGTAGGCTACCTCCTTTACGTGCTGTAGGACGTTCTGGCCGTAGCTAGTCCTGAACTTAAGTTTACCGAGGAGTTTCTTTAGCTCTGGGTGAACGTTATCTATTCCAAGTTCAAACAGGACCTCCTCTGCTGCATTGAGGATTTCCTGTTCAATTTCCCCCTTAACCTTTTCAACTACCTCCTCTATCCTTGCAGGGTGAATCCTTCCATCAGCCACGAGCCTTTCAAGTGCTATCCTTGCAATTTCCCTCCTTACAGGATCAAAGCTTGAGATAGTTACAGCTTCGGGGGTGTCGTCAATGATGAGGTCAACTCCTGTGGCAAGCTCAAAGGCCCTTATGTTCCTTCCTTCTCTACCTATAATTCTTCCCTTCATCTCGTTGTTTGGAAGGTCAACTACTGAAACTGTTGTTTCGGCTACGATATCGGTTGATAACCTCTGGATTGCAGTTGCAAGTATCTTTTTTGCCCTTCTATCAACTGTAGACTCAAATTCCTCTTCAATTCTCTTATACCTTACTGCAAGGTCTCTCCTTATTTCGTCTTCCATCCTTCTCATGAGCTCTTCCTGGGCTTCTTCCCTTGTCATTCCGGATATCTCTTCAAGTTTCTTCAGTTCTTCCTCAATTAGCTGGTTAACTTTCATCTCCTTTTCAAGGAGCTCTGCTTCAAGCTTTTCTACCTCTGTTCTCTTCTCCTCAAGCTCTGCCTCTAATTTATCAAGGAAGTCTGCTCGCCTATCAAGGTTCTCCTCTCTCTTGTCAAGGGTCGTTTCCCTCTTATCTAAGTACTCTTCCCTCCTTAGGAGCCTTTTCTCAAGCTCACTTAACTCCTTCCTCTTTTCTCTGAGCTCTTCCTCTACCTTCTCCTTTTCCTTTAAGACTTCCTCTTTTGCCTCAAGGAGAGCTTTTTTCTTCATATCCTCGTACTTTTCCCTTGCCTCTTCTAGAAGCTTTTGAGCCTTTTCCTTTATCTCCTGAGCGTCCCTCTCGGCCCTTTTGATTAGCTCCTCTGCTTCCCTTTCAGCCTTTTCTAAGACTTTCTTTTCAATGTCCTCTTTTATTGCCTGTCCTTTTTTAGTTCCTACAACGTAGCCTCCTGCTAGGCCTGTTAGAACGGCAAATATCGCAACTAAGATTGTTTCCATTCTTTCCTCCTTACAGTTGTTTTGTCTGTAACTATAACGTCAACTGGTATGTCAAAGGGTTCTTTAGGTACTTCCTCTGTAAGTTGGAAGTCAAAGCAAACTCCAATTTTGGACTTTACCGGGAATTTTTCAAGTAACCTGTCGTAGTAGCCTCCTCCAAAGCCTATTCTGTAGCCCTTTTTATCAAAGGCGATTCCTGGAACGAAAACTACTTCAACTTCCCTCAAAATGAAATCCGGTCTGTATGGAGGTTCTTTTATTCCAAACCTTCCCGGTAGGAGTTCTGAGAGCGATTTGACTCTTAAGGGGGTAATCTCCCTTCCTATCACTTTGGGAAAGGCCACAGTTTTACCTTCCCGAATTAGCTTTTCAGCAAGGGGGGTGATGTCGGGCTCGTTTTTTATGGGGTGGTAAAAGAGGAAAGAGGAGGCTTTTAGTTCCTTGACTAACCTTTCCAGCTCCTGAACTATTTTCTGGCTTTTCCTTTTGACTTCGTCGGGTGTTAGGAGAAGCCTTTTCTCTTTTAGCTTCTGTCTTATTATCTCTTTTTTAGACACATTGATAACCCCTAAGTTTTCTAGGGGCTTCAAGGAAGATTGTTAGGGGGCAAGCTTCTTACCGGTGGTAACAAGCAGTTTTGCTCCCTCTTCAAGCCTCTTTATCTCTTCTCCGAGTTCCCTGATTTGACCTTTCAGCGATTCGTTCTCATCGAGTAAGTAGAAGCAGGCAACAATCAGGGCTTTGTCAAACGTAACCCTGCTGTTGCCTGCCTTTATTTTCTCTATCATAACCTCAAGGCGCTGGGCGAGGCTCTTTACGTAATCTGGGTCTTTATCCGTCTTTATCGTAAATTTCCTGCCGGAAATTATTACTTCAACAGTATTTGGTAAGCTCACAATCTTCCTCTTAGCCCCTTAGTTTAGCTCCTACTTTTTCAAGCTCCTCAATTATAGCATCTAGAACCCTGTTAACCTCTTCGTCTGAAAGGGTTCTGTCTGGAGCTCTGAAGGTTAAAGAAAAGGCTACGCTCTTTTTACCCTCAGGAACTCCCTTTCCTTTGTAGACGTCAAAGAGTTCCACTTTGTAAAGGTACTTAGCGGCTCTCTCTATTACACCTTCAATTTGTGCAACGGGGACGTCTTCGTCAACTATTACTGCAATGTCCCTCATGACCGGAGGGAACTTTGGAATTTGCTTAAACTCTATTCTCTCTTCTTTTGCCATTTCAAGTAGCTTTCCAAGTTCAACTTCTGCTACGTAAATATCCTGTTTTACATCAAACCTTTCAAGGACATCTGGGTGGAGTTTCCCTAAAAATCCGACGGTTTCTCCTTTTACTTTAACTCTTGCACTCTGTCCCGGGTGTAGGTAATCTTTCTCCTCTTCCCTTTCAAACTCTCCTTTTAGTCTTAAGAAGGAGAGTACTTCCTCAATAACTCCCTTAAGGTCGTAAAAGTCTACCTCTCTCTTGGAGAATAGCCCCTCGGGAACCTCTCCCGTCATTACAATTCCGAGCTTTAAGATCTCCTTTGGAAGTTCTCCCTCCGTTGGCTCAAAGACCTTTGCGGCTTCAAATAGGAATACGTCTTTCTCGTTCCTGTTTATGTTGTTTACTGCGTTTTGAACCAGGCTTGGGAAGATGAAGTTTCTCATGTAGACCCACTCTTCAGAGAGCGGGTTCTTAATCTTTACGAGGGAGCCGGTTTGTAGGTTGAACTTACTGTATAAACTTTCTCCAATGAAGGAGTAGTTGATTGCTTCAGTTAACCCCAGGTCACTTAAAAGCTCTTTAACCCTTTCTACTCTAAATGGTTCAAAGTTCTTCTTTACTTCAGAGTGCATTAGGGGGTAGGAGCTAACAACGTTTTTCATCCCAAAGATTCTTACAACCTCTTCTATGAGGTCTATTTCCCTTCCTACGTCGTACTTCCTCCAGGAGGGGACTTTAACTACTACGTATTCCCTCTCCTTTTTAACTGTAAATCCAAGGCCCGTAAGTATGTCGTATGCCTTCCTTGAAGGGATGTTTACTCCAAGGAGCTTTGTTGCCCTTTCAGGGTTAAAGACGATTACCTTTGGAGTGTAAGGCTTAGGGTAGAAAGAGACCTTCCCCTTTGCAACCTCTCCGCCTGTTAACTTCTGGATTAGGTGGAGAGCTCTCTTTCCTGCAAATTCACAGGATTCAATGTCTGCTCCCCTTTCAAACCTGTAGGAAGCGTCAGTTGAAATTCCGAGCCTCTTGGAAGTCCTCCTTACAGTCATAGGTTCAAAGTGGGCACTCTCTAAAAAGAGTTCCTCTGTTGAGAAATCAGTTCCGCTCTCCTCTCCTCCTATTATCCCAGCAATGGCTACTGGCCTTTCAGAGTCTGCTATTACGAGGTCCTCTTCTGAGAGCTCCCTTTCAACTCCGTCTAAAGTCCTTATTTTCTCTCCTTTCCTAGCTCTTCTTACTACAACTTCCCTTCCAGCTAGCTTCCTAAGGTCAAATGCGTGGAGGGGTTGTCCCAGTTCGTACATAACGTAGTTTGTTACGTCAACTACCGCATTTATCGGCCTTAAACCTACAAGGTAGAGCCTAACTTTGAGCCAAAGGGGACTTTCCCTGTTTTCTATTCCTTTAACGACAAATCCTTCATACCTTGGGCAGGCTGCTCCGTCAAGGACTTTAAGGCTTACCTCCTCCTGAGCCTCAAAGTCCCCTTCCTTGTAGGAAGTTTCAGGGAGAGTTATCTGCCTTCCTAAAACTGCTCTAAGTTCCCTTGCTATCCCTAAAACCGATAGAGCATCTGGCCTGTTTGTTGTTATCTCATACTCAATTATCCAGTCGTCAAGGTTAAGGACTTCCTTTATATCCCTTCCAATTGGTGTATCATCTGGGAGTATCATTATTCCGCTTGCAGATTCAGTAAGTCCCAGCTCCTCCTCTGAACAGAGCATACCGTTTGAAACAGCTCCCCTCAGCTTACTCTTTTTAATTCTTACTCCTATTGGAAGCTTAGCTCCGTGAAGGGCAACAGGGACAACTGCTCCTTCAAATACGTTATCAGCTCCCGTAACTATCTGTAAAACAGTTTCTCCAACGTCAACCTGGCAGATCTTTAACCTGTCAGCGTTTGGGTGTTTTGATATTTCAATGATCTTTCCAGTTACAACCTTTTCAAGGTTTTCTCCAGCGTAGCGGACAGAGTCAACCTCTATACCGACGTCGGTTAGTATATCTGCAACTTCCTGAGCGCTTAAGTCGCTAACGTCTATAAACTCGTTAAGCCACCTGTATGTAATCTTCATCTTTACTCACCCCTGAACTGTCTTAAAAATCTAACGTCGTTTTCAAAGAAGAGCCTTAAATCGTCAATACCGTACTTGAGCATGGCAATTCTCTCAACTCCCATTCCAAAGGCAAAGCCCTGGTAAACCTCAGGGTTTATACCAACTGCCTTGAAGACTGCTGGGTCTACCATTCCACAACCTAATATCTCAAGCCAACCAGTTCCTTTACAGACCTTACAGCCCTTTCCTCCACATATTACGCATCCGATGTCAACTTCTGCGCTGGGTTCGGTAAAGGGGAAGTAGGACGGTCTAAATCGGACTTTCGTATCTGAGCCAAAGACCTCCCTTAAGAAGACCTCTAAAACGCCTTTTAAGTCTGCAAATGTAACTTTTTGATCAACCATTAAGCCTTCAACCTGATGAAACATCGGCGTATGCGTTACGTCGGCGTCCTTCCTGTAAACTTTTCCGGGGGCGATTATCTGAATTGGAGGAGAGTTCTTCTCCATTACCCTTATTTGGACGGGGGAGGTGTGGGTTCTCAGAACTACATCCTCTGAAATGTAGAAGGTATCCTGCATCTCCCTTGCAGGGTGTCCTTTGGGTATGTTGAGGGCCTCAAAGTTGTAAAAGTCCGTCTCTATCTCTGGGCCTTCTGCTATTGAGAATCCCATACTCGTAAATATCCTTACTATCTCTTTTAAAGTCCTCGTTACTGGGTGGAGAGCTCCTAATCCTCTCTTCCTTCCAGGGAGTGTTATATCTATCCTCTCCTTTCTTAACTTCTCAGCCTTTCCCTTCTCTTTAAGTTCTTTTCCCTTTTCCTTTATTAAGGTTTCTATCTCCCTTTTTAGCTGGTTGCACGCTTTTCCAAACTCTTTCCTCTCCTCAGGAGGTAAGGAAGGAATCTTCTTAAGGAGCTCTGTGACCTTTCCTTTCCTTCCGATGTATTCAACCCTTAACTGTTCTAACTCTTCAAGGTTTGAAACATTTTTAAGCTTATCGGTAAACTCCTCTTTAAGCTTATCAATCATTTCAGTTTCCCTCTTTTGTTTTGTGTGGTGGGAAATTATAACTCAAAAGGGAAATGCTTTCCTCTGAGGAACTTGTTGGGAGTGGGGAAGTTTGGGTTTTTATTTTTTTTGTGAATAACTTACTTGAATAAGTCGGAAAAAAATAAAGGGCGGATTTTCCCGCCCAGTTATTAGTTATTAGCGAACCTTTTACACCTTCTGTACCAGTTTAAATAGTTCTCTGCAGCTTTAAGTAAATCCTTTCCTGCTTGACGGAGCTCCCTCTTAAAGCGTCTCCTTTCCCTCTTTGTTCCGTTGAAGGCGAGAATTTGAGGAGATTGGTTGTAATTTTCCTTTATTTGTTCAAAGATTTTCTTTAGAGAACCTTGGATTTTTTGACTTTTCTCTCCCTCTTTAACTCTTACCCAGAGTTCCATTTTCCACCTCCTACATAGGAGATGTTTGAAGAAGAGATAAGGTGGAAAAATAAAAAAAGCCTGGCACCGCCCTACTTTCCCACCCGCTCCCGCGGGCAGTATCATCGGCGCTGGCGGGCTTAACTTCCGAGTTCGGAATGG